>JBKOYV010000006.1:0-120887 GCA_046725585.1 Gemmatimonadota bacterium
TCCGCAAACTCTGTGCCTCAGATATCTCTATAACAAACGACTCTGACCCCTTTGATCTACTTACCCCGCGATAAGACTCGAATAGACGCCGGCGTCCACGTTGCCGCCGGTCACGACGCAGCACACACGACGGTCGCGGAACGTCTCAGGTGAAGTGAGCAGTGCGCCCACGCCCAGCGCGCCGGTCGGTTCCGCCTTCAGATTCGCGAGAAAGAAGAGGAGTCGTACTGCCTCGCGAATCGCGTCCTCGGGAACCTCGACGATGGTCTCGATGCCGTCCTTCAGGAGCTCCCAGTTGCGCTTCCCCACGCTCAACGTGCGGGTACCATCCGCGATCGTCTGCGGTTCGGCGTCGTTCGCGACGATGTGCCCCGCCCGAAGGGAACGGGCGGCGTCGTTCGCGATGAGCGGCTCGGCGCCGATCACCGCCATCGCCCTCTGCGAGCGTCTCGCCGCCTGAATGAGTCCGGCCGTCAACCCGCCACCGCCGACCGGCGCGACCACGGCGTCGGGCGGCAGCGCGAGCCGACCGAGCTCATCACCCAGTGATGAGTTGCCCGCGATGACGTACGGATCATCGTAGGCGCTCGCGATGTACGCATCGGGGTGTTCCGCGGCGAGCTGCGCAACGCGGACTGCGCGTGTCACCTTCGTCGTGTCGACGAGGTCCACGCGACCGCCGTGGCTCAGTACCGCGTCCACCTTCACTCTGGCGGAGTTGGCAGGCATAACAATCGTGCAACGTTTTCCGAACAGCTTGCAGGCATACGCCATTGCCTGACCGAAATTCCCCGACGACGCCGCGATGATGTGCGGATTCGGAACGTTCAGGGCGACGTTGTATGCCGCCCGAAACTTGAAGCTGCCGGTTCGCTGGAATGTTTCCGTTGCAAGGAAAACGTCGACGCCGAGATGGGCAGCGAGTCGCGGCGCCTCGACGATGGTAGTCGGCCGAGGGGTGTCCGCGCTTTGCGCAGACATCGCGTTGCTAACGGTGGAAGCGACGGCGTCAGGCACGGCGATTGATGAGTGGGACACTTGCTTTTGCACTGGGTATGGGCGACGACGCTCTGAATAATAACCGGCCGGCGAAGCAGCCTCAGGTGCTCGAGCACGTTGCGAGAACGCCAGGGCCGCTGTTGTTTTGTCGCGCTCGATGTGATGGCGCGTCGCATCCTGCTGTTCTCGCGCGCCGATCGGCACGGCTGCGACCAGCTCGATGAGCTGCGAGGGGGGATGACGCGCGAAGAGGCGCTTGCGATCGTTCGACAGATCGAAGGGCTTGCATCTACCGCTCGCCGTGACGATGCCGGCGCGCAGGACGACATTCTGCATCTCGTCGACCAGCTCCGCGCGGCACCCGGGGTACAGGAGGTCGTGCGAGACAAAGTCGCGAGCATCGCAGCGTGGACCGACATTCTCTTCAGCGATCGCAAACGCGCAACGTACGGCGGTGACGAAGAGGTGACCGAGCTCCTCCTGCACGACTGCGAGCGGCTGCGCGCCGCCATTCGAGGAGATTGAGCTCGCTCGGTCCCGCGTGTGCATCACCCGTTCGCCCCCGACTCCCGGGACCGACCCCGGGAATCCGGCTGTGCGCCCCCGCCGGGGAATAGCTGGTGGCGGATCGTGTAACGTCGGCCATCCTCCGAGGCGGCGGCGCTACAACACTTTCGGCCCCTGGCGTTGCGGCGTGCTTTGTCAGAGGATTGCAAGGAGGCCCGCGACGCGCGCCGCCCTGCTGCGCGGGCCGAGATTATCCACTGGAGAACCCGAGCGAGACGACGTTGCGCGAGCGTCGCCAGCGAGGCTGTGCGTATTCGCGTAAATGCATGAACGGTCGATAGGTCGGCACTCGGCCGGCCGTCGGAGAGTCGAGAGAGCGCATCTTCGCTGGAGTGGCGTTGGAAGCTCTGTTCGAGTTCCTGTTCAAGTACCGGCCTGTGGTGTTCGAGAAAGGCCGGCTCGCGTTCGCGGCGGGGCCCGCGACGTACCTCGTCATTGCGATCGCGCTGGCGGTCGCCCTGCCGGCACTCTACACGTATGCGCGGCTGCGAATGCGCGGCGGGCCTCGAGACCGCGGCGTGCTCTTGGCGCTGCGCGTTGCGGTGCTCGCGATCGTGGTCATCGCGGTACTGCACCCTGTGCTGGTCGTTTCGGAGGCCGTGCCGCAGCGCAACGTCGTGGGCGTGCTCGTGGACGATTCGCGCAGCATGCGGATCGCGGACCTGAACGGCACCACTCGAGCGGACGCGGTCCGTCACCTCCTCGGCGGGCGTGACAGCTCGCTCTACCGGTCGCTCGCGGACAAGTTCGTCGTTCGCCTCTTCCGCTTCTCAGGGAATGGAGAGCGCGTCGCTCAGCTCGGCGATCTCACCTACGATGGCGTGCGCACCCAGCTTGGGCCGGCGCTCGAGGCCGCGCGACAGGAGTTGACCGGCGTGCCCCTCTCGGGGCTGGTGCTCGTCTCCGACGGCGCCGACAACTCGACCGGGTCGCTCACCGACGCCGTGATGTCGCTCGGCGCTCGACACGTACCCGTGTTCACCGTGGGCGTGGGGCGCGAACGCTTCACGAAGGACATCGAGGTGAGCCGAGTGGAGGCGCCGCGGAGTGTGTTGAAGGGTGCCTCGCTGGTGGTGGACGTGATGGTCGCGCAGCGCGGCTACACGGGCGACAAGGTTCAGCTCATCGTCGAGGACGGCGGTCAGATCGTCACCACGCAGTCCGTCGCGCTCTCGGGTGACGGCGAGGCCGTTCCGGTTCGCGTGCGCGTGCCGACGACGGAGGCCGGCGCCCGGGTGCTGACGTTCCGCATACCGGGGCAGCCCGGCGAGATGGTCGCACAGAACAACACGCAACACGCGATCGTGAACGTGAGCGACCGCCGCGAGAAGATCCTCTACATCGAGGGCGAGCCGCGGTTCGAGATGAAGTTCATGCGGCGGGCGGTTCAGGAAGACAAGAACCTGCAGATCGTCACACTGCAGCGCCTGGCCAAGGACCAGTTCCGCCGTTTCAGCGTCGACGACAGCCTCGATCTCGTTGCCGGGTTTCCGAAGACCCGCGACGAGCTCTTCGCCTACAAGGGCATCATCCTCGGCAGCATCGAAGCGAGCTACTTCACCGGCGACCAGCTGCGCATGCTGGCCGATTTCGTGAGCGAGCGCGGCGGCGGCCTGCTCGCGTTAGGCGGGCGTCGTGCGCTCGGGGAAGGCGGATTCGCCGGAACGCCCGTGGCCGAGGTGCTCCCGGTGGATCTCGGTGGCGGGCCGAACGACAAGAGCGGGTATTTCAAGCAGCTCAAGGTCGACGTGACGGTACCGGGGTCGATGCATGCGGCCACGCAGATCGCCGAAGCCGAGAGCACGTCGGCCAGGCGGTGGAAGACGATGCCGCCGGTGTCGAGCGTGAACCGGATCGGCCGCGCGAGGCCCGGAGCGACCGTCCTGCTCACGGGCGCGCCCACCAAGGGTGGCGGCGACCGCGAGATCGTGCTCGCGTATCAACGGTACGGTCGCGGCAAGGCGATCGTGTTCCCGATCCAGGATTCCTGGATGTGGCAGATGGACCCCGAGATCGCCGTGGACGACATGACGTTCGAGTCGTATTGGCGCCAACTGCTGCGGTGGCTCGTGAGCGACGTACCCTCGCGTGTGATGGTGGCGGCCGCGGGAGATCAGGCGGCTCCGGGTGATCCGGTCGAGCTCAATGCGGAGATCTCGGATCGGACGTTCCTGAAAGTCAACAACGCCGAAGCCGTGGCACGTGTGACTTCGCCGTCGGGCAACGTCTCCGAGATGCCGCTGGAGTGGTCCGTGACCCGCGACGGTCAGTACAAGACGTCGTTCACCCCAACGGAAAAGGGGCTGTATCGCGTGGATGTGCGAACGCGAATCGGCACGGATTCGATCGTGAGCGATCCGTCGTACATCGCGTCCGGGGATCTCTCGACCGAGTACTTCGGCGCCGAGATGCGCGCACCACTGCTCAGGCGAATCGCGGATGAGACGGGAGGTCGGTTCTACACAGGCGACAAAGTGGCCGACCTCGCGAAGGACATCGTGTTCACCGACGTGGGGAACACGGTCGTGGGCCGGAAGGATCTGTGGGACATGCCGATTGTGTTCCTGCTGGTGCTCGCGCTCGTGACGAGCGAGTGGGGGTACCGAAAGTTGCGGGGGCTGGCGTGAGGCTCCGCGCCGGAACCGTGCTGCTGGCCGCGCTGGCGGTCGCGCCTAACGTCTCGCGCGCGCAGAGCGGTCGCGCCCGTGTGCTGATCGTCAGTGGCGTTGCCGGCGAGCCGCAATACGCGGATGAGTTCTTCAAGCAGGCGACGACGATGATCCAGGCGCTCGAGACGCGATTCGGAGTGCCCGACTCGGACATCGTGTACCTCGCCGAGAATCCGGCGCGCGACACGGCCCGGATCAAGGCGGCGTCCACGAAGGAGAACATCGAGCGGGAGCTCACCGCGCTCGGCACCCGCTCGAAGACTGGCGACGTGCTGTTCGTGATGCTGATCGGCCACGGAAGCGGCGACGGAATCACGTCGAAGTTCCAGGTGCCGGGGCCTGATATCACGGCGAACGACTTCGCGCGCGTGCTCGATGGAATCGGCGGCCCCACGATCGCGGTGGTGAACACGGCGAGCGCCAGCGGCGGGTTCATTGCCGCGCTATCGGGCCCGAATCGTGTCATCGCCACGGCGACCAAGTCCGACATGGAGCGCAACCAGACTCGTTTCGCCAACTACTTCGTTCAGGCGTACGCGACGGATGTCGCCGACGCCGACAAGGATGGGCGAGTCTCCGTGCTCGAGGCGTTCGACTACGCTCGGCGCGAAGTCGCACGCGTGTACGAGAGTGAGAATCATCTGCTGACGGAGCACGCGCAGCTCGACGACAACGGCGACAAGAAAGGGACCGCGGCGCCCGACGCGAGATCGGGCGACGGCGCGCTCTCGCGACGGGTCTTCCTTGGCGGGAGAGCAGGGAGCGTCGCCGCGGCGGCGCATGCGGCGTCGAGCGATCCGCGCGTGGCGGCGCTGGAGCGCGAGAAAGACGCGATCGAGACGAAGATCGATTCGCTGAGGCGTCGCAAGGCGTCGATGGACTCGACGGCCTATGAGAAGGCGCTCGAGGATCTGCTCGTCCAGCTCGCGGAGAAGAACAAGGCCATCCGTGATGCGGCGGGAGGTCGGCCATGATGGGGACGTCGATGCTACGACTGGTATTGCTGCTCGCGACCGTCGCGAGTGTTTCGTGCGCCAACGACCGACCCGCGTGGGCGTCGCAGGGCGCGCAGGACGACCCCGCACAGCTCAAGCGCGCCGGTGAGCTCGAGCGGTCGGGCAAGTACAGCGACGCGATCGACATCTACAAGGAGCTCGCCGCGAAGGATGGACCGACGGCGGTCGCGAGTCGGCGCGGCCTGTTACGCGCCCTCTCGGAGACCGGCAAATACGCCGACGCCGAGGATGCGGGCCGGCGGTTCGTGGTGGGTGGGTCGGGCGTGGAGCTGCAGAACGCGTTAGGCGAGGTGCTTCGGCTTCGCGGCAAAACGGCCGCCGCCGAATCGTCGTTCAAGGCCGCCGTGTCCGGCCGGGCATCCGATAGCCTGACGGCGCGGCTGAATCTCGACGTGCTGCGCTTCGACCGCGGCGAGCACGCCGAAGCCCTGAAGGATCTCGACGGGTTCATCGACGCCTACAACTCACGACGCCGCTCGCTGACGTCCGAGGAGCTCATGGCCGTTGGAACGGCGTGTCGCTATCTCGGCGTGACGAACCCGCAGCTGTTCAAGGATGCCCTCAAGGCGTATGACGAGGCGATCGCGCGGGACTCGACCAACCAGGAGGCCCAGCTGCGCGAGGTCGAGCTCCTTCTCGACAAGTACAACAGCGGCGAGGCGAAGAAGAGCGTCTCGGCGCTGCTCGCGAAGAATCCACGTCATCCCCGCGCACTGCTCGCGGCGGCGCGGGTCGCGTACTTCGACGGCAGTGGCGCCGCGGCGGACATGGTTCGCAAGAGCCTGGACGTCAACCCGAACGCGCCCGCTGCGCGTGCGTTCCTGGGTTCGATCTACTTCGACAGCGAGGATTACGCCGCGTCCGCGAAAGAGGCGGACCAGGCGCTCGCCACGGACTCGACGAGCGTGGAGGCGCTGAGCGTCCTCGGCGCGTCGCGCTACCTGCAGGGTGACCGGGCTGGCTTCGACGCGCTCAAGAGTCGCGCGCTCGCCCACAACCCTAGGGAAGCGGACTTCTTCGTCAACATGGCCGAGGCGGCCGCGCGAAACCGGCTGTATGCCCAGGCTGTGGATTTCGCGCGCGAAGGCGTCGCTGCTGATTCAACGGCGTGGCGCGCGTACGGCGTGTTAGGCATGAACCAGCTCCGGATCGGCGCGATGGACGACGGGAAGAAGAACCTCGACCGCGCGTTCGCCGGCGATCCGTATGACGTGTGGATCAAGAACACGCTCGACCTGCTCGACACGTTCAAGGACTACAAGGAAACGACTTCGCCTCGGTTCCGGTTCGTCGTGGACGGCAAGGAGTCGGAGCTGTTGTCGACCTACCTCCGCGATCTCGCGGAAGCCGCGTACGACTCGCTGGCGGCGCGGTATCAGTATAAGCCGCCCACTCCAATCCGGCTCGAGGTGTACCGCAGCCACGCGGACTTCTCGGTACGCACCGTCGGGCTGGCCGGTCTCGGCGCGCTCGGCGTCAGCTTCGGGACGACGCTGGCCATGGATTCGCCAGCGGCTCACGATCCCGGCGAGTTCAACTGGGGCTCGACGTTCTGGCACGAGCTGGCGCACACGTTCACGTTAGGCGCGAGCGACCACCGCGTGCCACGCTGGCTCTCCGAAGGGCTGTCGGTGCTCGAGGAGCGCCGCGCTCGCACGGGTTGGGGCGCCGACGTGACGCCGGCGTTCCTGGCCGCCTACAAGGCCGGGAGACTCGTGAAGGTGAGCCGGATGAACGACGGCTTCATGCGGCCGGCGTACCCGCAGCAGTTGATCTTCTCATACTACCAGGCATCGCTGGTGGGCGAGCTGGTGGAGCGAGACTTCGGCCAGCGCGCCATCGTCGACATGCTGAACGCGTACAAGACCGGCGCGACCACGGAGCAGGTCTTTCAGCGCGTCCTCAAGCTGAGCCCCGCGGCGTTCGACGCCAGGTTCGACGCGTACATCAAGGAGCGGTTCGGGAAGCTCCTGGCGGTCATCGAGCCCAAGGACGTGCGTGGCGACGCAACACCGCGCGCGCCGGCGGTCGATGGCGAGTACATGGCCGCGCTCTCGCGAGGCATCGCCGCCGTGGAGATGAAGAACTACGACGAAGCCATCGCGTCGCTCGAAAAGGCCAAGGCGCTGTTCCCGGAGGACGCCAGCGCGCAGGGGCCGTACTGGATGCTCGCGCAGGCGTACAAGGCGAAGGGCAACGCGCGAGCCGAGGCGAACGAGCTGACGGCGATGACACTGCGCAACGAGGATCACTACGGTGCGAACATCGAGCTGTCGAACGTTCTGGAGCAGCTCGGGGACAGTGCGGGGGCAGCCGCCGCACTCGAGCGCGCGATGTACATCTCGCCGTACGAGCCGGCGCAGCACGTACGGCTCGCCGCCCTGTACGCGCGCATCGGCAACAAGCGCGGAGCGGTGCGGGAACGCCAGGCCGTCGTCGCGCTGAATCCGGTGGACCGCGCCGAGGCGTTGTATCAGCTCGCGCTCGCGTACTACGAGGCGGGGGACGGGCAGTCAGCGCGGCGAGAGGTGCTGCGAGCGCTCGAGGATGCGCCGAACTTCGAAAAGGCCCAGGAGCTCCTGCTGCGGTTGCAGCGCGGGAGTCGCTCGGGCGGGGGAGAGAACTGAGATGCGAGGCCGGCGATGGTACCTAGCTCTCGCGCTGATGGGCGCTGCGGCGGTCACGCTATCGGCCCAGCGGCGCTTTTTCGGCAGCGAGTTTCCGGTGGAAGACAACCCGTCCTACGACGGCCGCCTAACGTTTACCCGTTTGCGGTATCCGGGCTACGGTGGCCTGACGAACGAGGGCCCGGGCTGGATGCACGACTACCCCACGGCCGAGCGGCATCTCACGAAGATCCTGGGGGAGATCTCGTACCTCAACCCGCGCCAGGACTCGAGCAACGTGCTGGACTTCGGGAACCCGGAGATCATGCGGTATCCGATTCTGTACTTCTCGGAGCCCGGATACTGGCAGCCGACCGATGAAGACGTGAAGAACGTGCACGACTTTCTGGTCAAGGGCGGCTTCATGATCATCGATGACTTTCGCGTGTTCCACTGGGCCAACCTCCAGGAGCAGATGCGGCGGGTACTCCCGGAGGCGCAGTGGCTGCCCGTCGAGCCGAACAGCGCGGTGTGGGACTCGTTCTTCCGTGTGGACGAGGAAGATCTCCAGCGCCCGGGCATCTACGGGCCGCCGGTGCAGTATCTCGGCATCTTCGAGAACAACGACCCGAGCAAGCGGCTGATGGTGATCGCGAACTACAACAACGACGTGGGGGACGCCTGGCAGTGGTCGGATCAGGGCTTCCTGCCAATCGACCTCACGAACGAGGCATACAAGCTCGGGGTCAATTACGTGATGTATGCACTTACTCACTGACCCCGAGCAGCTATCAGCCATCAGCCATCAGCCATCAGCTCAAACGACGAAGTTCGATTCCCGATTCCCGATTCCCGTGACCCGTCGCTTCGCCGTCCTCGGCACGTTGGCGATCGCCGCTCCGCTCCTCGCGCAGTTCGGAGGGCGGTGGAGGCTGCGTATCGAGCCTAACGTGCCATACGACGGGCGCTTCACGTTCGTACGTTTGCGGTATCCGGAGGTGCGGAGTGCCGGGTGGTCGTACGACTACCCGGCGATGGAGCGGAACTTCATGAAGGTCGTCCACGAGATCACGACCATCGGGCCGCTGGTGAACGGGAGCAACATCCACAACATGGATGACCCCGAGCTGCATCGATATCCGATCTCGTACCTGTCGGAGCCCGGCTATTGGGAGATGAGCGACGCCGAGGCGCAGGGGCTACGCGAGTATCTCCTCAAGGGCGGATTTCTGATCGTGGACGACTTCATGGGTCCGCGCGAGTGGGGGAATTTCCGCGAGCAGATGCTGCGGGTGCTGCCCGACGCGCACATCGTGCCGATGGACATCTCGCACCCGATCTTCGACTCGTTTTTTCATCTGAAGTCGCTCGAGATGACGTACCCGAACCGCCCGTGGATCCAGGCGCAGTTCCACGGGATCTACGAGGACAACGACCCCGACAAGCGGCTCATGGTGATCATCAACTTCAACAACGATATCGGCGACTACATGGAGTGGTCGAACGATGACCTGTATCCGGTGAACCTGACGAACGATGCCTACAAGTTTGCCGTCAACTATTTGACGTACGGGCTGACTCACTAAGCCATCAGCCATCAGCCATCAGCTGCCGTCTTCGCTTCCCGCTTCCCGTCTCCCGCTTCCCTCAATCGAATGTCAGCAACCGCCGAACAACAGGTCGCACTCTCCAGCGCAGATGACATTGCCCTCGCGGACAAGCTTCGCGCCGGCCACCAGCAGATCATCAGCGAGCTTCGGAAGCTCATCATCGGCCAGGACGATGTCATCGAACAGGTGCTCGTCTCGCTGTTCTCCGGCGGCAACAGCCTGATCATCGGCGTACCCGGTCTCGCGAAGACGCTGCTCGTGCACACGATCGCTCGTGTGCTCGACCTCAAGTATTCGCGCATCCAGTTCACGCCGGACCTCATGCCGTCGGACATCACCGGCACGGACATCATTCAGGACGACCCGGCGACGGGTCAGCGGCGGATGGTGTTCACGCCCGGGCCGGTGTTCGCGAACATCGTCCTCGCCGACGAGATCAACCGCACGCCGCCGAAGACCCAATCGGCGATGCTCGAAGCTATGCAGGAGCATCGCGTGACGGTGCAGGGGAAGACGTACGAGCTCAGGGAGCCGTTCTTCGTCTTCGCCACCCAGAACCCGATCGAGCTCGAGGGCACCTATCCGCTGCCCGAGGCACAGCTCGACCGGTTCATGTTCCAGATCATCATCGAGTATCTCACGGAGGATCAGGAGATCGAGGTCGTCCGCTCTACCACCTCGCTCCAGAATCCGAAATTCTCGCACGCCGTGACGGGGGACGACATCGTCGAGTTCCAGCGTCTCGCGCGGCGAGTCCCCGTGTCGGAGCCGGTGACGCGTTATGCGGTGAACATCGCGCGATACTCGCGACCGGGATCGGGCGTGGCGCCCGACTTCATCAAGAAGTGGGTCAACTACGGCGCCAGCGTTCGAGCGGCACAATGGATGATTCTCGGGGGCAAGGCGCGGGCGCTCATGCACGGGCGCTACCACGTGGGCTTCGAGGACATCCGCGCGCTCGCACATCCCGTGCTGCGCCACCGGATCCTGCTCAACTTCCACGCGCAGTCGGAGCGGGTGACCACCGACCAGATCGTCGCGCAGCTCATCAAGGTCGTGCCGACACCGAAGAGCGGACTATGAGACGGGGACATCGGGACTGGGGACTGGGGACCCCGAACGGGGGACTGGGGACTGGGGACTGGGGACTCGGCCGGGAGGCTTCTACCGGTGCGGAGGCCTCCTCGCGAACTGAAGGGTCCCGGCCGAGTCCCCAGTCCCGATGTCCCCAGTCCCCAACGGGGGAGGTTGCGTGACGAGCAACCCGCTCCCCGGTATCCAGTTCCTCGATCCAGCCGTCCTGGCGCGGATCGGGAACCTCGAGCTCGTCGCACGCACGGTCGTCGAGGGCTTCCTGGGCGGCCTGCATCGGTCGCCACACCTCGGCACCTCGATCGACTTCGCCGAACACCGCCAGTACATGCCCGGCGATGACATTCGGCGCATCGACTGGCGGCTCTACGGGCGCGTCGACCGCTACTACATCAAGGAGTACGAGGCCGACACCAACACGAACTTCAACGTGCTGCTGGACGTCTCGAAGTCCATGAGCTTCGGGAGCGGCGCGGTGACGAAGCTCGACTACGCGCGCACGCTGGCCGCGTGCCTCGCGTACTTCTCCAACCAGCAGCGCGACCGTGTGGGACTCATCAGCTGGGACGAGGACATCGTCGAGATCGTCCCGCCGTCCGCGAAACACCTGCCTAACGTGCTGCACGCGCTCGCCCGGGCGAGGCCCCAGCGCCCGGGGAACATCGACCGAGTCTTCCGCAAGCTCGCCGAGCAGTTCAAGCGCCGCAGCATGCTGCTCGTGATCTCCGACTTCTACGAGGACCCGGGCAAGATTCTCGACGCGTTCGCGCAGCTCCGTGGTCGCGGGAACGACCTCATGGCGATGCACATTCTCGACACGGCGGAGCTCGAGTTTCCGTACGACGGCGCCACGAGCTTCGAGGACATCGAAACCGGAGAGCGCATTCCGGTCATCCCGGAATACCTGCGCGATCAGTATCGAACGATGATCCGCGCTCACATCGAGCACATCGAGAAGCTGTGCGGCGACCAGGGCGTGGATTACTGGCTGTTCGATACCTCGATGCCGCTCGACTACGCGCTGTTCGCGTTCCTCTCGCGGCGTCAGTTCCTCACGAGGGTCAGATAGTGGAGCGCATCCAGGAGGCAATCCGATAGTGTCGTTCCTCGCTCCGCTCTTCTTCGCCGGGCTCGCCGCCCTCGCCGTCCCGATCCTCGTGCACCTCACGCACAAGGAACGAAAAGACGTCGTGGTCTTCCCGTCGCTCATGTTCCTGAGCCGCATCCCGTATCAGGCGGTGCGGCGCCAGCGGATTCGGCACTGGCTGCTCTTCGCGCTGCGATGTCTCGCGCTGATCTTCCTTGCCCTCGCGTTCGCCCGGCCGTTCCTCGACCGGCCCGCCACGGCGGCGCCGGTGCGCTCGCTCGGTGCGCGGGAGCTCGTGATCCTGCTCGACCGCTCGTACAGCATGGACTACGACGATCGATGGCAGCGCGCGGTGGATGCCGCGAAGCGCGCGATCGCGGGCCTCGGAGCGAGCGACCACGCATCCCTCGTGCTGTTCGACGCGACGGCCACCGCGGCGACCGAGCCCACTGGTGACAAGGCCGTGCTTACCGCGGCGCTGGCTGGCGTCAAACCGGGAGCCGGGGCGACGCGTTACGAGCCTCCGTTCAAGCTCGCGCAGCGTATCCTCGCCGACTCCAAGCTGCCGCGACGCGAGGTGCTGCTGATCTCCGACTTCCAGCGGGTTGGCTGGGACGGCCGCGATTCACCGTCGCTGCCGGCCGGCACCACCGTCAACAAGGTGGATCTCGCCGACGCGAAGACGTCGAACGTCGCCGTCACCGGCGTCGACTTCCGCCGGGACTACGCCGAAGATCGCGAGCGGGTCGCGATCACGGCGCGTCTTGTCAATCGGTCGGCCGAACCGCGAACCGGTCACTCGGTGACGCTGGAGCTCAACGGCCGTGCCGTCGAGACGAAGCAGGTGAACCTCGCCCCGAACGCCGCGGCGACCGTCGATTTCGCGGCTGCGCCGCTGCCGGCCGGCACGACGCGCGGCGTCGTGAAACTCGCCGACGACGAGCTGCCGCGCGACAACGCGTTCTACTTCGCGATCTCGCGCGGCCAGGCGCTCTCGGTGCTCGTGATCGACGGTCGAGAGGGCGCGGCGCCGCGAAGCCTTTACGTCGAGCGCGCTCTGGGCATCGGCGATCAGCCCAACTTCCGTGTCACGACGAAGCGGCTCGGCTCCGTCAGCGCGTCGGACTTCGCTGGTCGATCGCTGATTCTGTTCAACGATTCCGATCTCCCCGGTGGCGACCTCGGTCGGCGGCTCGTGGAGTACGTGCAGAACGGCGGCGGTCTCCTCGTCGCGCTCGGTGATCGGGCGGCACCACGTGACCGCCCGGCGTATGCGTCGGAGCTGTTGCCCGCAACGGCCGACGCGCCGATCGACCGCACCGCCGACCGCGGCGGCACGCTCGGCTACATCGATCGAAGCCACCCGATCTTCGAGCTGTTCAGCGCGCCGCGAAGCGGTGACTTCTCGACGCCGCGGTTCTTCCGCTACCGGAGCATCACCCCGTCGCCGGGTGACGAGCAGCTGGCTCGCTTCGACGATGGTCACATCGCGCTGCTCGAGCGCAAAGTGGGACGCGGTCGCGTGCTCGTGTGGGCGTCGTCGTTCGATGGTATATGGAACGACCTGCCGCTGCAGCCGGTATTCCTTCCGGTGGCCCATCAGATGGCGAAGTACGCCGCGGCCTATGCGGACGAGCGTCCCTGGAGCATCGTTGGGCAGGTCGCGAACCTCCCAAGCATCTTTCGCGATAGCACCGGACCGGGCGACGCGGCGAGCAAGGCAGAGTACGTGGCGGTGGCACCGTCTGGTGAGAGGACGCGGCTCGAGGGGACCGCCAGGCGGTCCGTGGAGCTTCGCGAGCAGGGATTCTACGAGTTGCAGCGCGCGGGGTCGCGCGGCGAGCCGCGGGTGGTCGCGGTGAACGTCGACCTCGCCGAGTCGGACCTGACGGCGGTGGAGCCGCAGTTGCTCACGGGCGCGATGATCGCCCGTGCCGGCACGGACTCCGCGTCGTCGGCAGCTGAGGCCTCCACGCCCGTCGAGCTCGAACGGCGTCAGGGATTCTGGTGGTATCTGTTGGCAGCGGTGCTGCTGTTGCTGGTGGGGGAGACCCTGCTCTCGAACCAGCTGTCAAGGCGCATCGCGGTTCCACGTTAGGCAGGAGAGCGACGATGGCCAGCACGATCGAGATTCCGTCTGCCCACGAAACGCTGCTCGGTGTCATCCGCCGCGTGCGCGCGCGCTGGCGCCTCAAGCTCGCCCTCCGCGGTGCCGCGATCGTGCTCGGCGCGCTCGTGGTCGCCGTGCTCGTCGGCGCGTACATCATGCAGACGGCGCGATTCGCCCCCGGTGCCATCACGGGCGTGAGAATCGCGGCGTATGTCGTACTCGCCGCGCTCCTCATCCAGTACATCCTGCGGCCGCTGCTGCGGCGCGCGAGCGACGAGCACGTGGCGCTATACCTGGAGGAGCACGAGCCGTCTCTCGATGCCGCGGTACTGAGCGCGGTCGAACACGGCAAGCTCTCGAACGACACGCCCGATCGCTCGCCGCTGCTCGCGCGGCGCCTCATCGAGAGCGCGATCGAGCGCAGCCACCAGGTGTCGGACGGCGTGCGAGTCGATCAGCCCGGGATTCTGCGCGCGGCGATGTTCGCCGGCGCCGCGACCCTGATCGGGTTCCTCGCCGTCGGGATTGGCCCCGCGTTCCTGCGCGATGGCGCGCGACTCCTGTTGGCGCCGTGGCGCAGCGCGGAAACGGCGCAGCCGTACGCCATCGCGGTGCTGCCAGGAAACGCGACAGTCGCCAAGGGTGGCGACCAGGAGGTGAGCGCCACGCTCCGCGGCTTCACGGCCGAGGGCGTTCAGCTCGCCGTACGGCGTGGCGCGGCAGCCCAATGGGAGCGACTGCCGATGACGGCCGGTGGCGACTCGGCGCACTTCTCCATTCGGCTCTTCGACATCGCGGAGCGAACGGAGTACTACGTCGAGTCGAATGGCGTGAGGTCCGCGCTGTTCCGCCTCGACGTCGCCAATCTGCCGTACGTCAAGAAACTCGATCTCGAGTATCGCTATCCCGCCTATACCGGGATGCCATCCGAGACGGTCGCCGACGCTGGTGACATCGCGGCGCCCCGCGGAACTACGGTCATTGTGCATGCGACGACGACGATGCCCGTGAAGGGCGGACGACTGATCATCGAAGGCAAGCCGCCGACGCCACTCACGCTCAACGGTGACGGAACCCTCACCGCGCCGATTCAAGTGCTGGCGAACGGCTTCTACAAGCTCGAGCTACAGACCCAAGCCGGGGATTTCATTCCGGGCTCGCTCGACTACACGATCGACGTGCTCGACGATCGGCCGCCGACGATCTCCTTCGAGAAGCCCGGCCGCGACACGAAGGTCACCGCTGTCGATGAAGTCTTTACGCAGGTCAAGGCAACGGACGACTACGGCGTGTCGACCATCGATCTCATGTACTCGGTGAACGGCGCGCCGGAGAAAACCGTGTCGCTGCAGGCGGGCGGCAAGCGACTGCGCGAGGTCGTGGCCGGCCACACGTTCTTCCTCGAGGAGCTCGGGCTCAAGCCGGGCGACCTCGTGTCGTACTACGCGCGCGCACGCGACAACGGCGGCAACGGTCAGGAAGCGAAGACCGACATCTATTTCATGAGCGTTAGGCCGTTCGACCAGACGTACAAGCAGGCCGACGCGGCCGGTGGAGGCGGCGGTGGTGGCGACGATCCGGGTGAGCTGACCGAGCGTCAGCGTCAGGTCATTGCCGGCACGTTCAAGGTCGATCGCGATCGCAAGACGACACCGGCCAGCCAGCTGCGCGAGAACTTCGCGACGCTCAACCTTTCGCAGGGGCGCATCCGCGAGGCGGTCGAAACGCTCGTTCGCCGCATGATGGAGCGCAACATCACAGCGATCGACACGGCGTTCAAGGTCATTGCCGAGGAGTTGCCGCAGGCGGCGAAGGAGATGCAGGTCGCCGAAGAGAAACTGCTCGCTCGCAACTCCGCCGAAGCCCTTCCACCCGAGCAGCGCGCACTGCAGCACCTGCAGCGGGCGGAGGCCGCCTTCAAGGAGTATCAGATCGCGCGAGGGCAGGGCGGCGGCGGCGGCGGGAACCAGCAGTCCAACGCCGAAGATCTCGCCGACCTGTTCGAGCTCGACGCAGACAAGCTCCGCAACCAGTACGAGACGGTCGAACGCGGATCGCAGCAGCAGCAGGCGGACAATCAGGTCGACGAAACGGCCGAAAAGCTGAAGCAGCTCGCGAGCCGACTGCAGCAGGAGAACGAGCGGCTCAAGAACGGCATGCGCGGCCAACCAGCCCAGCAGAGCGGTGGCGGTGGCGGGGGCCAGCGCCAGCTCGCTGACGAAGCCGAGCAGATGGCGCGTCAGCTCGAGCGTCTCGTTCGCGAAAACCCCCAAAACGCCAACAACGACAAGCTCGAGGAGAGCGCGCGACGCCTACAGGACGCTGCGAACGCCATGCGGCGATCGGCCACCGGCGCGAATGACGGCGGCGTCTCTCAGGGCGCCGCGGCGCTCGATCGTCTCCAGGAAGCTCGGCGCCTGCTCGATGAGAATCGCAGCGCACGCACGGCGCGTGACCTGGACGACGCCGTGCGGAAAGCGGAAAAGATCTCCAACGACCAACGTCAGATCGCCAGCGACGTCGACAAGCTCGGCAAAGGTCTGGCGACCGGCGGTGTTGACCCCGCGGAGGCGAATCGACTGACGGGGCGCCAGAAGGAAATGGAGAATGACGTCAGGGAGCTCGAGGGCCAACTGGACCGCATGCGCCGCGATTCGCAGAAGGATCACGCTGAGGCGTCGCGAAAGATGCAGGAGGCAGTCACCTCGATGCGTGAGAACCGCCTCGCGGATCGGGTGCAGGCGTCGCAGCGCCTAACGCAGGCGCTGGCGCAGGGACGCACGTCACCCGATTACGCGAAGCAGTTCGAGTCGGCGATCACGGATGGCGTGGAAGAGATGCGGCAGAAGGTGAACGAGGCGGCTGCGGCGTCGCGCGGCGAAGCCGATAGCCGGGCGGCGAGCAAATCACTCGACCGCGCCCGCGATCTCGTGCGTGGCCAGGAGTCCCTTGCGGACAGGATGCGCCAACGCCGACTCGGCGAAGGTGGTGAACCTGCCGATACGTCAAGCGCTAACGCCCAGGGTTCGCGGGGCGCGCCAGGGAATCAGCAGGGGCAGAACGGGCAGCAGACCTCTCAGGGCGGCCGGCAGAATGGCCAACAGAACGCCGGGCAGCAGGGCCAGGACGGCCGGCAGGGGCGGGCCGGTCAGCAGGGTCAGAATGGCCCGCAGCAGGGCCAGGCGGGCCAGCAGGGTCAGGGTCAGAGCGGATCACAAGGACAGAACGGCTCGCAAGGACAGAACGGCCAGCAGGGCGGAGCACAGCAGCAGGGCCAGGGTGGGCAGATGGGCGGAAACCCGCAGAGCAACCAGCCAGGCCTCGGTGGCCCGATCGGTGGCAACCAGCAGGGCGGGGTGCCTAACGGCCGTCTCGGCGCCGACGACATCCGCCAGTTCTCTCGCGAGTTCCGGGACCAGCGTCAATCGGCCGAGCAGCTCAAGCGCGAGCTCCAGCAGATGGGGATCGATCCTTCGGACCTCAATAGAATGATCGAGCAGATGCGGCAGCTCGAGAGCGGGAAGAACTACGACGACCCGGTCTCGCTCGAGAGGCTCCAGCAGTCGTTGATCGAGGGGTTGAAGGCGTTCGAGTTCGCGCTGCGACGTCAGGTCGAGGGGGCCGACAAGGCCCGGCCCGTGTTAGGTGCGTCGGGCGATGTTCCGGCCGGATTCCGGCAGATGGTGGACGAGTATTATCGGTCGCTGTCGAAGAAGCAGCAGAAGTAGGCGAACGACGACCGGGGCGCCTGACGACGACGCCCCGGTCGTTTCGAGCTCATGCCCTCCGAGAAGCTTCCCGAGGTCTGGCTCCGCGGCCCACTGCCGGGCGTATCGCCGCTGCTCATGCCCGCGGCGCACTGTCTCATGCAGTGTCGCGAGGAGATCGCGACGGCGGCGGACCTGACGACCGACCAGGTTTGGGCCAGGCCCGGCGGCGCGGCGTCGGCCGGCTTTCATCTGCGGCACATCGTGGGAAGCCTCGACCGACTGCTCACCTACGCGCGCGGCGCACAGCTCGATCGCGAGCAGCGCGCGTACCTTCACGCCGAGGGAGAGCCAGGCGAGCCTCCCGACACCGCTCCGACGCTCGTCATGTCAGCGCAGGCCGCGATCGACTCGGCCGTCCAGGTTCTGCGGTCGACTCGCGATTCGGATCTCATGCTCGCGCGATCGGTTGGACGTGCCGGGCTGCCGTCCACCGTGCTCGGCCTTCTGTTTCACTCCGCCGAGCACACGCACCGACACACCGGCCAGCTCGTGACGACGTCGAAGATCGTGCGGTCCCGGACTGCCTAACGGGTTCTGCCGCTGCCGCCCGTCGGGGCCAGCGACGCCAGCACCCGCTGCATGAACTCGTTCGTCTGCGCGGTGTCGAGCCATCGCGTGACCACTACCAGGTCATCCTCCGGATCGATCCAGATCGTGTTGCCGCCGGCGCCTAACGCGAAGAAGCTTCGGGGCGTCGCGGCCGGGTACTGCTTTCGATCCGTGTTGAGCCACCACATGTAGCCGTACACCGGGCGAATGTCCGTTGGCGTGGTGGCCTTCGTGATCCACGCGTCCGAAACGATCTGGCGGTCCTTCCACTTGCCCCGCCGCAGCATGAGGTAACCGAATCGCGCGTGATCGCGAGTGCTTGCCCACACGCCGCCGCCCCAGTGACCACCGCCACTCACCGACTGTACGCGCCGCCCGTCAAGGTCGGTGTACGAATTCCGATACCCGTGCCAGACCCACGTCGATGAGGCGCCGATCGGATTCATGATCTCATCGCGCAGCACTTCCGGCAGCGGCTTCTTCCACACGCGCAGCGTCGAGAGCGCCGCGCGGTTCACCCGCACGTCGTTGTACTCCCAGAACGTTCCGGGCGCATTGAGTTCGCGGTCGTAACCCGCACGGCGATCGGCGCGGTCGGGCTTGTCCCACAGCGTGCCCTCCCACTCGCTCGTCTGGTTGAATGTCTGATGCCAGGTGATCGGCGCGTTATGCGCCGAGTCGTAGCCGCCATCGTGAACGTAGTTCCGCACGGGGTCGTCCATGCTCTTGATCCATCCACGATCGAACGCAAGACCGAAGACGGAGGACAGGTAGCTCTTCGCCACGCTGAACGTCATGTCGACGCGCTCTGTGTCGCCCCACTCCGCCACGATGTAGCCACGGCGGATCACGATGCCGTTCTGACTGCCGCGGTCCTTGAGCGGCCCGAGAATCTCGGGGTAGGGCTCGCGCGCGGTGGTCTGTCGCATCTGCTCCGCCATGTCGCGCGACCAGTTGATCTCGTGTGCCTGAGCAAACGAGGCTGCTGCGGCCAGCGCGGCCGAGTCCATCCCGACGTCGGAAGGACGACGTCGCTGCCACGCGGCCCCGGGTTCCGGGTAATAGGCGGCGCTGCTCGCAACGGATGGCGCCGCCGCAGCATTGCCTGCGCTGCTCGTTGTCGCCCGGCCCGCGCACGCCCCGAGCGCGATGAGCATGGCCGACGCGCCAACGAGAATGCGTGAATGAAAACGAGCTCCTGACATGGCTGGCCTGGTTGAATGGACTACGCGTCCTGCCGCCGGCGCGACGCCGATAGTATACTGGTCGCGCGCGCGACGATCGAACGACCTGAGCTTTCCGACACGGCGGTTCTCGTGATCATCTCCAACATTGCCGACTTTCTGAGCTACGTGGACAGCGTGCGAGGACGTACGCGCCGCGTCGTTCAGACGATCCCGCCCGACCGGATCGAATGGACCCATCGCGAGGGCGCGTTTACCCTCGGTGACCTCGTCCGCCACCTTGGCTCCACGGAACGCTACATGTTCGCCGAGACCGCGCGCGGGAACGTGAGCTGCTACCCGGGCCACGGCCGCGATCTCGCCGACGGCTACGACGCGGTACTCGCGTACCTCGATCGCACGCACGCAGAGGCGCTGGACATTTACCGGTCCCTCAGTCCCGAGGCACTCGCGGGCCGATGCACGACCCCAGCCGGCACGACCATCACGACCTGGAAGTGGCTGCGTGCAATGGTCGAGCACGAGATCCATCATCGCGGACAGATCTACCTCATGCTCGGGATGCTTGGCGTGAAAACGCCTCCGCTTTACGGTCTCACGGAAGAGCAGCTTCGTCAGCGCAGCGTCCCCGCATGAGCGGGGATCGCGCCACGCGCTGTTCGCGTTCGCCGTCCTCGGCGCGATGGCGGTGAGCGCGCAGCCGGTTCGCGGACAGGTGTCTGATATGCTCGGTGTCGCGGAGGCGGCGCAGGTCGATTCCCTGTTCGCGGAGTACTCGAAGCCGGGCACACCGGGAGCGGCGGTGGTGGTGGCGCTGGGAGATTCCGTCGTTTTCTCGAGAGGCTACGGGGTTGCCGACGTCGAGCACGGCGTCGGCATCACCGCAACGACCGCGTTTCGACTTGCCTCTCTGACGAAGCAGTTCACGGCTGCGGCGATCCTCGCGCTGGTCGAGGACGGGAAGCTGCATCTGGACGACCGTCTGGGCGACCTGCTGACGGATGTCCCGGACTACGCACGTGACGTACGCGTTAGGCATCTCCTGTCCCACACCTCGGGCGTACCCGATTACGAGCCGATCCTCGGGAGTGATGACGGCCCGCAGGTGACCGACCGTGACGTGCTCGCGCTCCTGCACCGGGTCAGCCGGCTGTGCTTCGCGCCCGGCACGTCCTGGCGCTACAGTAACTCGGCGTACGCGCTCCTGGCGCTGATCGTCGAGCGAGTCTCAGGCGGGAGCTTTGCCAACTACCTCCGCCGCCGGATCTTTGACCGCGCGGGCATGCCGACCGCCGTTGCTCACGAGGAGGGCGCCGACACGGTCGCGAACCGCGCGTACGGATACTCGCTTTCCGACGGGGCGTGGCGCCGAACGGACCAGAGCCGAACGAGCGCGGTGCTCGGGGATGGTGGGATCTACGCCTCCGCCGAGGAGCTGGCACGTTGGAGCGCGGCGCTCGACGGGAACCTGGTGTTGTCGGCCGCGACGCTCGCGATGGCAACGACTCCCGCCGAGCTCTCGTCAGGCGAGCCGACGTCGTACGGATTCGGCTGGTTCCTCGACGAGTTCCTTGGCCACCGCCGTCAGCGCCACGAAGGCGATAGCATCGGGTTTCGGACCGCGATCCAGCGTTACCCCGACGTGCGCCTAACGGTCGTCGTGCTCGTGAATCGCGGCGAGGCACCGGTAGACGCGCTCTCCGACGGCGTCGCGCGCATTTATTTGAATCGATGACGCCATCCCTCGACGTCCGCATCGTTCCCGCGACCGAGAAGGACACGCTCGTAATACTGTCACTCATCCGGGGGCTCGCCGAGTACGAACGTCTCGCCCACGAGGTCGAGGCGACCGAGGAGGGCATCCATGAGTCGCTGTTCGGGGACTGGCCTGCCGCCGAGGTGGTGCTCGCGTACGTCGGGTCGGAGGTGGCAGGCTTTGCGCTCTTCTTCCACAACTTCTCGACGTTTCTCGGTCGTCGCGGGCTCTACCTCGAGGACCTGTTCGTTCTTCCGGCGTACCGGAATCGCGGAGTCGGACGCCGGTTGCTCTCGCATCTCGCCCGCCTCGCCATTGAACGTCGATGTGGCCGGATGGAGTGGTGGGTGCTCGACTGGAACGAGACGGCCATCAGATTCTACCGGAGTATCGGCGCTCGTGCGATGGACGATTGGACGGTCTACCGGGTCGATGGCGATGCTCTCGCCCGCCTCGCGGACCTCTGATGGCCTGACGACAACAGCCCGGACCTGATCAGGAACTGTGCGCTCCGCGTCCTACGTCCTTGCCGCGCTCGCCGCCGGGTTCGTGCTCGGCAGCCTGGCTGCGGCATTCTCGAACCCGAGCGTGCTTCGACTCGTCGCCATCATCGAGCCGTTAGGCACGCTCTGGGTGAACGCGATCCGAATGACGGTCGTCCCGCTTGTCGTGGCGGTGCTCATCACGGGGGTCACCAGCTTCGGGTCGCGCTCGCTTGGTCGGCTCGGGGCACGAGCGCTCGTGACGTACGTGATCCTGCTCGTCGTCGCGGGGCTTGTCGCGCTGGCGATCGCTCCGCCACTGCTGGCGCGGATCCCGCTCACACCCGATGTCGCCGAGCGACTCCGCGCCACCGCCACCACGGCCGCCGCATCCACCGTGACTGCAGTGCAGCAGCTGCCGACGCTCGCGCAGCGCATCATCGACACCGTCCCCGCCAATCCCATTCGCGCGGCAGCGGACGGCGCGATGTTGCCGCTTGTCGTGTTCACGCTCGTGCTGGCGTTGGCCATCGCGCGCCTTGCACCGCCGGTCCGCGATGCGGTCGCCGGATTCTTCGGTGGCGTAGGCGACGCGATGCTCGTCGTCGTCGGCTGGGTGCTTGCGGCGGCCCCGATCGGCGTGTTCGCCCTCGCATTGTCCGTCGCGGCGCGCACGGGGATTCAGGCGGCGGGCGCCCTGTTGTACTACATCGTGGTGCTCGCCGTGACGCTGCTGATCGTCACGCTGATGCTGTACCTGCCGGTGGTGCTGTTCAGTCGAGTCTCGCTGCGGACCTTCGTGGTCGCCGCGCTGCCGGCGCAAGCAGTGGCCATGAGCTCGCGGTCGTCCCTGGCGGCGCTGCCCGCCATGCTGCGGGAGACGCGGGACCGACTGGGGATGCCGCCCGAGGCGACGAGCTTCGCGCTCCCGCTCGCCGTGTCCGTCCTCCGAATGAACGTCCCCCCGCGCTGGGTAATCAGCGCGGCGTTCCTCGGCCAACTCTACGGCGTGGAGATGGGGCTCGCGACGCTCGCGTGGGTATTGATCACGGCGGTGCTCATCAGCTTCAGCGTGCCGGGTATCCCGAGCGCCAGTCTGTTCATGATGGCGCCGGTGCTCGTGTCGTTAGGCCTGCCGGCGGAAGGCGTCGGCCTTCTCATCGCAGTCGACACCATACCCGACATGTTCAACACGCTGGCGAACGTGACCGGGCACATGGCATCGACGACAGTCGTGGCGCGACGCGAGCCCAGCGCGTAGCGACAAGACAAGCCGCTACGCGCTGGCTTGCGGGCGGCTTTGGCGCGCACGCGTACGGATGTTGAGCATCTCGACGACGACCGAGAACGCCATCGCGAAGTAGGTGTAGCCCTTCGGGATGTGTTGCCCGAGTCCTTCGGCGACGAGGTTGGTGCCGATCAGGACGAGGAAGCTCAAGGCCAGCATCTTTACTGTCGGGTGCCGGTCCACGAAGCCGCTGATGGGGCCGGAGGCCACCAGCATGATGCCCAGCGCGATCACGTTCGCGGCGATCATGATCGATACCTGATCGACCATCCCGACCGCCGTGATGACCGAGTCGAGCGAGAACACGATGTCGATCACCATGATCTGCGCGACGACCGCGGCCATCGATCGTGCGGCTTGCTTGTCCGCCTCGGCGTGCTCGCCCCCCTCGAGCTTGTCATGGATCTCGTGCGTCGCCTTTCCGATCAGGAACACTCCGCCGAGAATCAGAATGAGCCCGCGGCCCGACACGTTCACCGAAGACACCGTGAACAGCGGCGTCGTCAGGCGCACGACCCACGCGATGCTCAGAAGGAGGAGGATCCGAGAGAAGAAGGCGCCTAACAGGCCGAGCTGCCGCGCCTTCGCGCGCTGACCCTCCGGAAGCTTACCGGCGAGGATCGAGATGAAGATGATGTTGTCGACGCCGAGGACGATCTCGAGCACCGTGAGCGTGAGCAGTCCTATCCACGCGTTCGGGTCGGTGAGCCAGTCCATGTCGTGATCTCGCTGGGTGAACAAAGAGAGCGCCCCGCGTGGCGGGGCGCCTGGCGAAATCTAGTGGGCACCACACACCCCGCAGCCGGCGGCCTAACAACACTCTGACAGCTTCGGCCCGACGCCGCCCACAACGCCTCGTCGCCACGTGGCTGGCCCCCGGCCCTCAGGGTGCCAGCCCCGGCTCGTACGAGCCGATGAACTCGAGGAACTTCGACACCTCGACCATGTCCTTCCCGATGAACCGAATCCCGTGGGACGTCGTGCGCTGGACACTCGAGAGAAAGGCCAGCATCTCGGCGGGTCTGTAATTCTTGAAGATGACGTCGAGTGTCACCGGCGCTCGCACGACGTACGGCTTGAACGCACTGCGCCGCTGCAATGCCACTTTCACGTGCTCGCGGATGAGCTGTTGCGCCGCCTTTGGCGTCATGGTCGATGCCGCATGAAAGCTGATCGCCTGCTTGACGACCGCGCCTTCCACATCGCCAAGGAGGCGGCGCGTCTCATCGACAGCCACGTTGTCGCCCGAGATGAACACGACTGGGACGCCGAAACGCCCGGCGATCGCGGCGTTGATGCCCGCCTCTGGCATCGGGACGCCGTTGAGCGACACCGACGCCAGGTTCGCGCTCGAGATCGTATGCGCGCGCACGCCGGCCGGGCTGGTGGTGGAAGCGTGATAGCCGACGAAGATCGCGGCCGCGAAGGTCGAATCGATGCCCTCCATCATCATGAGCGGCCGCGGCCATGACCGGATGATGCGGACGTCGTCGGGGAATTGATCGATCAGGAGGCTTTCCCCGTTGCCGTGCGAGTCACTCACCACGATCTCGGTTGCCCCGGCGTCGCGTGCGCCGGCGATCGCCGCAAGCGCCTCGGCCGTCATGAACTCGCGCGCACGGCCATACTCGAACCCCGTGGGACCAAGCTGATCCGCGGTAACGACTCCGGCGATGCCTTCCATATCGACCGAGATGTAAACCTTGAGCGGTCGCTGGGCTGGCGCCGTACGAGGCCACATCGCTGCAGCGAGGGCCAAGGTCATGGCGGTCGAAGACGCGAGAGAGCGTCGTGTGAACGGACGGAGATGTTGGCGCATGAGAGGGCAGGGGTGATGGCCTTCGCGGTCGGAAACTCGGCGCGCCAATCGTCGCCTGCCCCGTGCCCGTTCACAAGGTGCCCGCAAGCCGTGAAGTATCGTCGAGCATGGCAGGGGTCGGATGACACGACTTTCGCCGTAAAGGGGTTGTGCGTCCGCCGCGCCTCGCCATGTTCGTCTGCACCAGGCGTCGCCGCCGTGGCGCGATGCGCTTCCACCGCTGATGCGAGCACTCGCGTGACAATCAATCGGCCAATCGGGATTCAGCTGCTTGCCGCGCTGCTCACGATCTACACAATGGCTGGTTTCCTCCTCGCGATCCGGATCATGATCGAGCGGGATAGCGGGTATCGGTGGTGGCTCATCGTGACGGCCGCTGTCGCGTTCGCGCTGGCGAGCGGTGTCGCGACGCAGGCCGTGTGGCGTGTCCAGAAGCGCGCCCCGTTGCTGCTCGTTGCGTGTGGAGCAGTCGGCAGCGCTCTGTGCCTCGCGCTGCCGGCGGCGGTCTCGGGCGCGGCATTGGCGCCCGGAATGTGGCGCGCGGCGATTCAGGGAGCGGTCCTCATCTTCGCGTTCCTGTCGCTCGCTGCCTGGTATGTCCGAAACGTTATCCGCGCCAGCGCGCGCGTGTAGAGATCACGCGTGCTTCGCATCAAGTGTCTGGGTCAGTTGTCGGTGTTCGACGACAACGGGCAGGCGGTTGCCGGGGCGGCCGCGCAGCCACGCCGCCTCGCGATCCTCGCGTTGCTCGCCCGTGCCGCCGAGCGGGGCATCACGCGCGAGAAGCTGATCGGGTACCTGTGGCCAGACTCCGACGAGGAGCGTGCGCGTCGCCTGCTGTCCCAGGCGGTCTACATGCTGCGGCGCGACCTTGGATCCGAAGACGCCATCGTCGGAAGCCGTGATCTCCGGATCGGCTCCGACGTCCTAACGAGTGACGTCGCGGAGTTCGAGCAGGCGATCGCGGCGCGGGACTACGGGCGTGCGGCAGAGCTTTATGGGGGGCCGTTTCTGGATGGTTTCTATCTCCCGGGCGCTGCCGAGTTCGAGCGGTGGGTGGATGAGGAGCGACGCGCGCTCGAGCACGACAGCGAGACCGCGTTCGAGCGGTGTGCAACCGGTGCGGAAGCCCGAGGGGACTACGCGTCGGCCGTCATCTGGTGGCGCCGCATTGCAGCCAAGGACCCGATCAACGCGCGGGTCGCCCTCCAGCTCATGCGCGCGATGGCGGCAGCGGGCGACCGCAACGGCGCCATCCGGCACGCGGCCATCCATCAGGCGCTTGTACGCGAAGAGCTCGACCTCCCCGCCGACGCTGACGTCGTTAGGTTGGCCGATGAGATTCGCGCGGGATTGCACGCCATCACACCGGTCGCGGCCGCGGCCCCGGCTGTCCCATCGAGTCCGCCGCCGAAGCGATCGGATCCTGAGACGTCTGCGATCTCAGCGGCCGCGCCCGCGCCCGCCGACGTGATAGCCATCGCGCCGCCGGGCGACGTACAGGAACCCGTCGCCGCGCCCGGCGTCGTCGACCCGAAACAGTCCGGCGAGGCGGCCGAGGAGCGTCATGAGACGCCCGAAGCGTCGCCGCCGATCCGTCCCAAACCGGTTGGGCGGCTCATCGCGTCAGGGGCGGCGGTCGTCGTCCTGGGTATCGTCGGGGCCTGGGCGGTGCGAGGTCGCAGGGCCGTGGAGGCACCTGTGGTCGTGCCGTCGCGCGTCGTCGTCGCGCCACTCGACAACCGTACCGGAAACCGCGCGCTCGAGCCGGTCGGCTCCATGGTCGCGGAGTGGATCACGCAGGGGCTGTTGCGCACCGGGCTGGTTCAAGTGGTCGACGCGCGGACAATGCTCGAGACCGCGCGCGAGGCCGGGCCATCACGCGGCGACAACTATCTCCGCACGCTGGCCGAACGAACCGGCGCAGGCACGGTCGTGTCGGGAACCTACTTCGTCGAAGGCGACTCGCTCCGCTTCCTCATGCGCATCACCGGTGCGCCATCGGGAGAGGTCAGACACACCGTGGACGTGGTCAACGCGCCGCTGGCGCGGCCGACGGCGGCGCTCGAGCCTCTCCGACAGCGCGTGACCGGGGCGTTGGCCGTCCTGCTCGATCCGCGGCTGAACAACTGGACCGCGCGTACGAGTCAGCCGCCGACCTATGAAGCGTATGGAGAGTTTCTCCTCGGGATGCAGACGTTCGGCCCGGACTACGAGAACTCGGTGCGCCATTTCTCGCGCGCGGCCCGCCTCGATACGACGTACTGGCAGGCCATGCTCTGGGGCGCCATGTCGTACGCGAATCTTCACCGGTATGAGCCGGCCGATTCGCTGTTCCGGATTCTCGATCGCAGCCGATCGCAGCTCGCGTCGTACGACGAGGCGAACCTCGATTACTTCTACGCCGGTTTCGTACGCGGTGACTGGGAGACGTCGTATCGCGGCGGCCGCCGCATGGTGGAGCTCGCGCCAGGTGCGGGGCACGCCCTCTACGCCGCGGGGCTGACGGCCCAGATCACGAATCGTCCGCGAGAGGCCATCGAGGTCCTGCGTCGCGTCGACACGGAGCAAGGCTGGGGCAAGGCGTGGGCGCCGCGCGTCTATAACCTCATCGCGCGATCGTACCACCAGCTCGGCGAATATGAGCACGAGCTGGAGTGGGCGAAGCAGCTGCGCGCCAGCGAGCCTAACGCGGGGTGGGCGCGGCTCGAGGAGGTGGGGGCGATATCGGCGCTCGGTCGAGCGAAGGAAGCGCTCGACCTGGCGGTCGAGGGGGCCGCGTTCCCGACCTCGACGGAAACGTGGGAGGACTACTCGCCGGGTGACTTCCTGTGGCAGGCCGGTCGCGAGCTGCGCGCGCACGGGCACTCGGCGGAAGCACGCGAAGCCTTCCAGCGAGCCGAGCGATGGTTCGCGTCGCGGCCCGCGGATGAACACGCGACCCGAGGCCACCGGCGTGGTGTGGCTCGCGTGCTCGCGTCGCTCGGGCGCTGGAGCGATGCCCGGGTAGCGTATGCCACTCTCTACACCGAAGACTCGACGACGGTCGAGTATCTCGGCGCGCTCGGCGTGCTATCCGCGCGACTCGGGCGAACGGCGGAAGCGGACAGCATCGGCGCGCGACTCGTAGACGACGCCCGACCGTACACCTTCGGCGCTCCGCGGATCTGGGCGGCCCGCATCGCGGCGGCGAAGGGTGATCGGGAGGCCGCGGTGGCTTTCATTCATCAGGCTTTGCGAGAGGGCTACACCCGCCTCTACTCGCTTCACACCGACCAGGACTTCGAGACACTGCGCGACTTCCCGGCCTTTCAGCAGATTCTGCGGCCCCGATCGAGCCCCGCTCCGTAGCGGGGCCCACGTTGGGGCCAGACGATGACTCTGACCCCAACGCCGACCCAACAGTGCCTACTTCTTGAAGCCCAGGGCGAACTTCGCCCCCGCGATCTTGAAGTTGTCCACGGCCACCGAGTTGCCGCTGATCCGGCCCGTGTACGATGGATCGCCGTCATCCGGTGTGAACGTCACGACCGAACCCGACTTCGAGTACGAGCCCTTGTCGGTCAGATCGAAGGAGTTCGCTTGCAGCTTTCCCTTGTAGTTCAGCGCGAACGTGCCGTTGGCGTTCATGGTGAGCGAGCCACCCTGAACCGTGAGCTTCTTACCGACGGCGTCGGTGAATGTGTGCGGGACCGCCATGCCGCGCACCGTCGTCATCGAATAGGCGCTTGGACCAGGGTTAGGGTTGGCCGGACCGGTGGGCGAGTCGCTCGAGCTCGAGCACGCGGCGACGAGCGAGGCAGCGGCGATACCAGTAGCAACGGCGAGCTGACGTGCCAGGCTGGATCCGCCAACGAGTGCTGCACGGGAGAGATAGCGAGTCGAAAGCATACGGCACCTCGAAAGAGTTGTGTTCGCGTGTTTCATGGTTTGGACATGTCGGAGCGCCTGCGAATGCGGCACAACCGACGCGCGAACGGTACGCGGACGCATCTCGCAGCCATCTCCCGCTTATCTCTCCTGGAATCTCTCCGAACAGGTGATCCTGTCGGATCCCGGGTGAGGGGAGTAGAATCGCGCACTTTCTCTTGGCCGCCCGAGCACTTCTTCCACTCGCAATGAGCTTCACCGTGAAAATGTCCGGCGTCATCGTCGGTCGATCCGAGCTCGAGAACAGAGACCCAAGCCGGAATCTGGCCACCGGTGTTTTCCGTCCCGGGCTCGGGTACGACCTCGCACAGCCGATCTTTGAGCTGTACGAGGCGGCGGGAGGCAGTGCCGAAGCGCTGTCCCGCTACCGCAAGTCGCGCGAGGCGCTTCACCTCCAACTCGTCGACTCGTCAGGCACGGCGTTGACCGTTCGAGAGCTGCACATCCGTCGCAATGCGAGCTCAGGCGCTCCCGTGTTGGAAGTGGAAACCGACGACCCCGTTTTCTGGACCCAGTCTTCCGCCACCTGACCCATGGCCGCCATGCGCGCGCTCGTCGCCTCGCTCGTCGCCGGGCTCACTTTCAGCTCCGGCATAACGCGCCCTGTCTCCACCGCACCGACGGTGGTGCTGCTCGTGAGGCACGCCGAGAAGGCAGCCCAGCCGCCCCAGGACCCACCGTTGAGCGAGGCTGGAGCAGCGAGAGCGCGGGCGCTCGTAGCCGTCGCTCGCGATGCGGGGGTAACCGCGATCATCACCACGCAGTTCGAACGGACGCGGAAAACAGCGGAGCCGACGGCGACGGCGCTCAACGTCACCCCGGAGGTCGTGGAGGCCGGGGCCGTGGCGCAGCATGCGAAGGCCGTCGCCGATCAGATTCTCAAGCACGCGGGCGGCACGGTGCTCGTGGTCGGTCACAGCAACACGGTTCCGGCGATCGTCGGCGCGCTTGGCGCCCCGCGGCCCCGCGATCTCTGCGACAGCGAGTACGATCAGCTGTTCGTCGTGGTGATCGGTGACACCGGGCCACCGCGGTTGATCAGGTCGCGTTACGGAGCGCCGAGCGCCGACGACCCGGCGTGCGCCGCGATGCAGCCGCGTTAGGCGCTAACGAGCCTCACATAAGTCGGTCGCGGTTCCGATGTGGTCTGCGGGCGTGGGTCGAAATGCGGGCATGACAAGAACGAGCGGCAACCGCGAACGAACGGCAACCACGAACGAACGGCAACCACGAACGCTGACGACGCCGATCTGTCGAACGCTGTGGCCGCTGAATCGTTCTCAGGCGCGAGCCACTCGACCGGAGCGTCGGCTCAATCACATGAACAATTGAGGTTTGCTGGTTGTTTGTTTTCCCCAATAGCACCCTCAGCGTGTTCAGCGTCGCTCGCGTCTGTGGCCTCCGCGTTCGTGGTTGTCGTTTTGCGGTTGCGGTTCGTGGTTGCCGTTTTGTTCGAAGTGGCCGTTGTGAATGAGCCTAGCCGAATTGGCTCAGCGAAGCCGCTTGACGCTGAGCTCCGAGGGAAACTCGGGAGCTTATGAGGGAGCGACACGCCTAACCAAATTCGGTGACGCTCATTAGTGGTGGGCGTGGGCTGGCGGGACGTCGGCCGTGTCGCCCTCCATGACCTCGGGAGGCACCTCCGAGAGGTGCTCCTGAACGATCACCCACCTGCCCGCCCGGCGCTCGAAGACCGCCGTCCACGCGCCGGCGATCGCGTGAGGCGCGCCTTCGGGCGTTCGATGCGGCACCCGATACGTCATCGTCACGACTGCAGCATCCGGCGACAGAACGTCCACCAGCGGCCGGCCCCATATCCACGTGGGGTTCTGCATGCGCTGTCCGACGTAGGTCCAGAACGACTTGATCCCCGATTCCAGCGAATCCCGCGTCGTGGTGACTCGCCCGCCACTTGCCGAGATCACTCTGCCGGAATCGGGGTACAAGGACATCAGCCGGCCGACCACGTCTTTGGCCTTGAGATCGTACGCGGACCGGATCATTGACGTGAGCGTGTCGGCAATCGCTGCGCGACGCGCGCTATCGAGGCGTGGGCCGCGGTCGGATTCGCAAGCGAAGGTTCCGACGGCGGACATGGCGAGCACTACTGCCAGACGGCGATGCGGCCGAAGCATGGCGCAATCTTGGATGGAGGGCGAGTTCAGCGGAGCAACGTTACGCACTGTACGCCGATTGGGCCAACCCGTTCCGCGTCCGAGAAATCGGACGAGGACTTGTCCGCCAGAGTGGACGCCGGAAACGCTTGAGGCCTCTATGGGCCCAACAACCAATGGTGCGCACTGTGCATTCGCGCTGTACCTTATAAAACCGCGACGTCTGTCGGTTCATGCCTCCGCTGAGGCGACCGGAACGATGCGAGGAGGACCCGTGCACAAGCTCGTAAGAATCTCTGTGCTTCCCGTGGCGGCCATTGCAGTCGCCTGCGGACGCGGAAAGTCAGCCGAAAAGGACGCCGCATTAACGGCGGATCTGAAACGAGATCTCGCGGCGGCTTCGGCGTCGGGCGTGGAGCTCGCATCCACGGTGGGCGACTATCAGCGGACGCGATTCGTCTCGGCGATCGAGTCGCCTGCGACGAGTGCGCCCGTCCGCAAGCGGAGTGTTCGCAAGCCGGTCGCTCGTGCGGCTTCCGTCGGCGCCGGCGAGGTTGCCAAGTCGCCGGACCCGGCGACTGAGAACAAGGTCGAGGTGGCGCAGCCTGAGCCGGCGACCGAGGCGCCTGCGCCGACCATCGACACGCCGACCAACGTCGCGGTGACGCCGCGTCCGACGCCTGTGGGCACCGCTCCGGCGCCAACCGATGCGGGTAGCGGTGCGGTCGGCGGTGGAGCGCGCGGGGGTGGGCTTGGCGGAATCGGAGAGGCCATCGGAACCGTGATTGGCGTCGTGATCATTCGTGGCGGCGCTGGCGGCATTGATCATTGCGATCCTCGCACGGATCGTCGTCCGACGAATGGCCCGATCGTGTTGCCCGATCCGCGCGCCCCGATACCGATCGGTGGCGCCGGTTCTGTCAACGACCGCATGCCGCGTCGACCGAGATTCCCGCGCTGAGAGGCGGTACAATCTCCCCGCGCGCAAGGTCGCAATGTGGAAAGGGCCCGGTGAATCACCGGGCCCTTCTCGCATCGCGACTGCTCTAGATCATCGCGGTGGCAACACCAATCTGACCTGATCGCCGGGTTGCACCGTGATCTCATCGCTGATCGGTGTGCCGCGCCCGCCGATCGGGTCCGCAAGAAAGCGCAGCGGCGTTGCGCCGAATATGAGGTTCGCGGGAATCGTGAACGTCGTGGTGGAGTTCCCCGACGCCTGGCCGAGGCGAACGCGCTGCCCGCTTCGAATTGCGTAGATGGTCATGTCGGCGAAGCCCTGGTTCTCTACGCGAACGGTCGTGCGTGGCTGCGGAATCGGCGCAGACTTCGATTTCGAACCCCCGCACGCGGCGACTGCGAGTCCAAGCATCGCGGTGAACAAGAAGCGCCGTGTGAACATCGACTCCTCCAGAACGGTTTGAAATGCTATCAATCGTTAGAGACCGCAAGCGCTGTGAATGTTCCGCGCTCCGCACTCGTCAGGCTGACAAGCGAGGTGGACAGGAAGATGTCGCCTTCAGACTGACTATGCCATGCGCCGCATGGCATACGCTCTGCCGCCCGGGCCCAATACTTTTTCACCGGCAGGATACTCGTGCGCGATCACCAAGGGAGCCGCTTCCGCGAGGGGACGGGCTTGGTCATTATGCGCGCGGAATCGTGACTCTACTTTCATTTCGACATGGCATCGACCACTCGCTCGACATCCGGCGCGCGAAGCCGCTCGGATCCAGAGGCTCGTAAACGGCGCACGACGACGAAGGCGAACAAGTACTTCGAGCTGCGCCGCTCGAAGATTCAGGGTAAGGGCGCGTTTGCCACACGCCCGATCAAGCGCGGCACCCGCATCATCGAATACACTGGCGAGCGCATCTCGCCCGAGGAAGCCGATCGGCGTTATGACGATGGCGGGATGGGCCGCCATCACACGTTTCTGTTCAGTGTCGACAGCAAGATCTGCATCGATGCCGCGGTGGACGGTAACGACGCGCGGTTCATCAATCACAGCTGCGACCCGAACTGCGAGGCGGTGGATGAACGGAAGCGGATCTACATCGAGGCGATCCGCGACATCGCGCCCGGCGAGGAGCTGACGTACGACTACCAGTACGAGCGCGACGGGACGGAAGACGAAAAGTGGGAGAAGATCTACGTCTGCGCGTGCGGGGCGCCGACGTGTCGCGGAACGATCCTCGCACCGAAGAAGACGCGCGGGAAGAAGTGACAACGCCGTGAGTGTGAGCCAGAACCCTGATCACCATGAGGCGGCACGCCCCGGTGCGGCCATGTGGATGCTCCTCGCGCACGCCATCGACTACGCCGGCCTGTTCCCGCCGGCGCAGCTGGACATGCCGGGCGCCGTCGCCGAGTACGAATCGTATCTCGCCTCGAGCGACGAGTGGGCGTTAGGCCGATTCGTCATCCCCGCCGCACGGCTCGGTGAGCTCGCCGCGGCGGAAGTCGACACGGTTCCGAAGCCGTTAGGCGACCTGCAGCCCGCCCGCCGATTGAGCGTAGTGTTGGGCACCGATCTCGCGGCCGACGTGGCGCGTGTCGAGGCGTTCTGCGCTAGCCACGCGAGCGACCTGGATGTGTGGTGGCGTGGGGTCGACTCGGTCGAACTGCGAGCTTCGACGCCCGACGCGATCAGGGAGGCGATGCGAGTCGTCCCGGGCGACTACGAGCGGTACGTGGAAATTCCGACTTCGGGCGACGTTGCGCCGCTGGTGCGTGCGATCCGCGACGCTGGTGCCTTCGCGAAGGTTCGAACCGGCGGTACGACTGTTGACGCATTTCCCGCGAGCGAGCAGATCGCGCGGTTCCTCGTCACGTGTCTGCGGGAGGAAGTGCCGTTCAAGGCGACGGCCGGTCTCCACCATCCATTTCGCGGGGACTATCCGCTGACGTACGAACCTGGCAGTGCGTGTGGCACGATGTACGGCTTCCTCAACGTGTTCCTGGCGACGGCATTTCTGGCGGCGGGCGTCGATGAAGCCGACGCCCGCCGACTGCTCGAGGAAAACGATCCCGCCGCCGTGCGCTTCGGCCGGCTGGACGTCTCCTGGCGAGGTCACCGGCTTCCGGTCGACCGCCTCGCCGCAGTACGGAGCTTTCTCAAGTCATTCGGGTCCTGCTCGTTTCGCGAGCCGATCGACGACCTCGCCGCGCTCGGATTGCTCTGAACGTGATCGACGAAACGCACCGCGCCGATCTCCGCTCGTGGGTCGACTCGGCGAACGATTCCGGGACGGATTTTCCCATTCAGAATCTCCCGTTAGGCGTCGTTCGTCGGGAGACGGGCGGCACGCCGGTGGCGGCGGTTGCCATTGGTGACGAGGTGCTGTTGCTCGATGCCGCGCTGCAGCTCGGGCTGCTGAGCGGCCCCGCACGTGACGCGGCCGCGGTCTGCGCAGGCGGCACCCTCAATCCCCTGATGGCCCTCGGTCCGACCGCCCGCCGCGTCTTGCGAGCCGGTCTCGTCGAAGTCCTGCGCCACGACTCCGAAGCCGGGCGCCGGGCACGATCGCGAGGTTCCGAGCTGCTGGTGAAGGCGGCGAACGTGGAGATGCTCGTCCCGGCGGCCATCGGGGATTACTCGGACTTCTACGCGTCGATCGAGCACGCGAAGAACCTGGGCAGCATGTTCCGGCCGGACAATCCGCTCCTGCCTAACTACAAGTACGTGCCGATCGGTTATCACGGCCGCGCCTCGTCGATCGTCGCGAGTGGAACGGGCGTCGTCAGACCCAGCGGGCAGACGAAGGCGGACACGGATGCGTCACCGTCGTTTGGGCCGACGAAGCGACTCGACTACGAGCTCGAGGTCGGAGTGTTCGTCGGGACCGGCAACCGACTCGGTGAGCCAATCCCCATTGCACAGGCGGAAGAGCGAATGTTCGGGCTCTGCCTGGTGAACGACTGGTCCGCGCGCGATGTGCAGGGCTGGGAGTATCAGCCGCTCGGTCCCTTTCTCGCCAAGAACTTCGCGACCACTATCTCGCCATGGGTGGTGACGATGGATGCGCTCGAGCCGTTCCGCGCACCGGCGTTCCGGCGCCCGGACGGTGATCCCGCGCCGCTGCCATACCTGTCGTCGCCGGCGAACGTGGCGACGGGAGGGGTAGACGTCCAGCTTGAGGTGTGGCTCCGTTCGGCGCGAATGCGTGATGCGGGCATGCCGGCGTGGCGCTTGAGTCAGGTGCGGTTCACGGCGATGTACTGGACGCTCGCGCAGCTGCTCACGCACCACGCGAGCAACGGCTGCAATCTCAACTCCGGCGATCTGCTCGCCAGCGGTACCGTGTCCGGGACCACGAAGGACTCGCGCGGCTGCCTGCAGGAGCTGACCTGGCGCGGGACGGAGCCGATCACGCTCCCTTCTGGCGAGCAGCGTCGCTATCTCGAGGATGGCGACGAGGTCATCCTGCGCGGGTTCTGCGAGCGGGACGGCTTCGCCCGCATCGGTTTCGGCGAATGCCGCGGAACGGTGCTGCCCGCGAACGTTTCATCAGCCCACCCATCATAGGAAATCGAGCGATGCAAGCCATCGAAACACGCGACGCGCCCGCGGCGGCCGGACACTACTCACAGGCGATCGTGCACAACGGCGTCGTGTACGTTGCGGGTCAACTGCCGATCGACCCAACGAACCGCAACCGCCCGGTCGGCTCCATCGAGGAGCAGACGGAGCGCACGTTGCGAAACGTCGAAGCGATCCTCATCGCGGCAGGCAGTGGGCTCGATCGCGTGTTGCAGATGACGATCTACATCTCCGATATCGAGCTCTGGGGTGGCGTCAACACGGCGTATGCACGTGTGATGGGCGGCCACAAACCGGCCCGCGCGGTCGTACCCGTGAAGGACCTTCATTACGGCTATCAGATCGAGATCCAGGCGATCGCCGCGACCGGCTAGCCACATAACGGTACGTAAGGGGTCAGAGTCGAATTCAACCCTGCGAGCGCGGGCAGGCGCATACGAACGCCGCCGACGCCTGCACCGAATCGATGGGAGCGCGCAACCGAATTATGAAAATCGACTCTGACCCCTTACCGACCATGAACGCGCAACAGGCTGGTCCTGCGGGCCACGAGTCGCACGGTCGCGTACGTGATCGCGCTGAGGGCGAGCGACGTAAACCAGAACGCGTTGATCGTTAGGCGGCGCGTGTCGATCGCCTCGTCCGCCATTGAGACGACGGCGAACGCGGCCACGAGCGCGAACATGCCGGAATACTCGCGCTGGGTTGCCGTACGCCAGCAGAAGGGGAGTGCCGCCGGCTTCCATCGCGCGAAATCGGGAATGAAGGCCGGTGTCTCGGCGGCCCAGGCGACGAAGTCCGGCCCGAACGCGCGGCGCAAATACTCTTCCTCGGCGAACATGATGCGCTCGTAGTAGACCCAGAATATCAGGCTCACCGTGACCACGACCCACGGGTTGCGGGCAAGCATCGCCACACCCAGCCACTGGAAGTAGTTGCCGAGGTAGAGCGGGTGGCGCACAACGGAGTACATGCCAAGGGTGTTGAGCGCCAGCGCGCACGGGCCCCCAGTGGTCTGACGGCCGGACGTGCCGCCCGGCGCACGGCCGATGGTCGCGACGCGGATGCCAAGTCCCACGAGCGACACGACTACGCACAGCACTTCCCACAGCGTGTCGGATCGCGGGCCGGCGGTCCCTCCCGGCGAGTCGGACAGGGCGGCGAACACTGGAACGAACAGCGCAAGCGGTAGATATCCGCGCCAACGAAACAGCCACGTGCCGGAACTCTCGAACTCTTCCCGGAGCGCCACACGACCTCCATTGCTGGTGAGGAGACACGGCTGGTGTTGTGGGAAGGAACTTCATGCCCGTGATTGCTCGGCTCGGCACTGGTGTCGAACGATGCCACGGGGCTATTCGACTCCTGACAGGATGATAGGCGCATCCAACTTGACAGAAGGTGTACCGGCCCGTTCCATAGCCTGCCGCGCGCCTCACAGTGGCGCGGCATTGTCTTTTGGATGCGGAGGCTGGATGCGTTTCTGGATGATTCGACTGATGCCGTTCGTCGCTCTGGCGGCGTGCACCGATCTGCCTAACGAGCCGAGCCGCGTGACCGGAGCGCGGGAACCCGCCGCGGCGCGCGGGGGACACAGGGGGGTAACACCAAGTCGTCGCTCGAGCTGATCGAGGATGACGTCGCGGCCGGTGCGCTCGACCGCCAGAACGCGAACATCTATCGAGAAGTGGCCCTGAGCGACCCGACGAAGCTGCCCGCGAAGTACGCGTCCTCCGCGAAGGCGAAGGACGCGACGCGGGGACGCCGGCGCAGAAATTCCACACCGAGGTGGTCGAAGGTGACGCTCGTGCCGATCATCGTGGGCACCGATGGGTCGGCGGTTACCTACTCGTACGCGGCGGCAGTGAACTGACGCTCGTCATCCCGAGCTCGGTTGTCATCCTGAGGCGTCAGCCGAAGGATCCTCATCGTCCCGAGCGAGAGCCCTCTACCAGGAGGATGAGGATCCCTCGCCACGCTCGGGATGACAAAGGCTCGGGAGCCTGAGGACCCTCGCCACGCTCGGGATGACAGCAGCTACATGTTTTCGACCATCGCCTTCGCGAACCCGCTCGTCGACGTGAGCGTCGCACCCTCCATGAGGCGCTCGAAATCGTAGGTCACTCGCTTCTGGGCGATCGTCTTCTCGAGGCTCGCGACGATCAGGTCGGCCACCTCGGTCCAGCCCAGGTAGCGGAACATCATCTCGCCCGACAGGATCACTGAACCCGGGTTCACCTTGTCCTGGTTCGCATACTTGGGCGCCGTGCCGTGAGTCGCCTCGAAGACGGCATGCCCGGTCTTGTAGTTGATGTTCGCGCCAGGGGCGATACCGATCCCGCCGACCTGCGCCGCGAGGGCGTCCGAGATGTAGTCGCCGTTCAGGTTCGGCGTCGCGATGACGTCATAGTCGGTCGGCCGGGTGAGAATCTGCTGCAGGAACGCGTCGGCGATGACGTCCTTGATGACTATCCCGTTAGGCAGCCGGTGCCACGGGCCGCCGTCCAGTTCCACGGCCCCGTATTCCTCCTTCGCGAGCTCGTAGCCCCAGTCGCGGAAGCTGCCCTCCGTAAACTTCATGATGTTGCCCTTGTGAACGAGCGTCACGCTCTTCGCTTTTCGAGCGAGCGCGTAGTCGATCGCCGAGCGCACGAGCCGCTTGGTGCCCTCGGCGCTGATGGGCTTGATGCCCACTCCGCTCGTGTCGGGAAAGCGGATGGCCTTCACGCCCATCTCGCCCTGGAGGAACGCGATCAGCTTCTTCGCCGCGTCGGACTGCGCCTTGTACTCGATGCCGGCGTAGATGTCTTCCGTATTCTCGCGGAAGATCACCATGTCCACATCCTGCGGCCGCTTGACCGGGGAGGGCACGCCCTGGAAGTACCGCACGGGGCGCACGCAGGCGTACAGATCGAGCTTCTGGCGCAGCGTCACATTGAGCGACCGGAAGCCGCCGCCGACCGGCGTGCCTAACGGTCCCTTGATCGCGACGAGGTGCCGATCGATCGCCGCGAGCGTGTCGTCCGGCAGCCAGTTGTCCAGCTTTGCCTTCGACTTCTCGCCAGCCAGGACCTCGAACCACGCAATCCGGCGCTTGCCGCCATACGCCTTCTGGACGGCTGAGTCGAAAACGTGCTGCGAGGCGCGCCAGATGTCCGGTCCAGTACCGTCACCCTCGATGAACGGAATGATCGGCTCGTTCGGCACCTCGAGCCGCCCGTCGCGCATCGTGATCGGGTCGCCGGAGGAGGGCGGCGTGAGGTCCTTGTACGGGGTGGCGTTGGCAGTGACCATGAGAGCCCGGTCGGAGATGTGAGAGGTCCGCGGTTCGAGACTGAATTCTAGCCGGGCCCCGAACGACCGGCGACCCGCGCCGGCGCGCGCCGGAAATGACGAGAACATCGCCAGGACATCACGAATCTGGTGCGGCGAAAAGTGTCCCCGAGCGGGACGCGAGATGGTCCTGCACAGCGGACGACTAACGGCACAGTCAGCAACAGACTCAACAATGTAAGTTATTACCTCGCATGCAATTAAACATTCGGCGTCTATCGGACCAAGTGGCACCACGCGTGCTCTATGCGATAGCGCCTCGCCGCGTTGGCGAGACACTTCGAGGAGGAGCCGAGCGATGAGACCTTCCAGCGTCATTCTAGCGATAGCGGTGCTGGGCGCCGCAGCGGGGACCGCCAGCGCACAGGGGCGCGGGCGGGGCAGGGCCAACGACAACATTCCGCCGGGCCACCGGCCGCCGGCCGGCATGTGCCGCATCTGGATCGACGGCGTACCGCCGGGTCACCAGCCGGCCCCGACCGACTGCGAGACAGCGGTTCGTAACCAGCCCCCCAACTCTCGAATCATCTGGGGCGAGAACACGGGCCGCCGAGACCGGAACGTGTACGACGATCGGAACAATCGACGTGATCCTCGCGCTCGCGACCACGACTACCCGCGCGATGCGAACGGCAACCCGTACGATCCGTCATGCGTCGACAATAACCGCGACGGCTGGTGCGATTACCACCCGGAACTCCGTTCGGGCGTTCGGACGCGCGACAACACGCCTCACGGCGGGTACCCCGGCAGCACCGGTGGAGGGACCATCGATCGGGGACAGTATCCGTCCCAGATGCCGGCGATGACGGGTGCGTCGCTGATTCGCGTCGGCGTCCGGACGGTGGACGTTCAGAATTGGCTCGGACGTGGCTCGCTGCGCTCGGAGACCGTGGACGCGAACGGTGATGGTGTTCCTGAAGTCGCGACGTGGTATGACGGCAACGGGATGATTCTGCAGGTCTGGCGCGACGACGATCGCGACGGCCGCGCCGACTCGGTAGAGATCTACCGGAACGGTCAACGGGTGCAGGTGCTTCGCTAGACCGTCGAGCACAGCGCAGTGCTGCGATCAAGAGGGCGGGCCCCTGGAAGTCGAAGAGACTTTTAGGGGCCCGCCCTCTTGAATCGTTTCTCATCGACGATGAGCGCGTGCACTCGCGAGGCGGCATCGATCTCGCCAGCTTCCCGGAATGACCAGCGATCCCCGATTCGATCTGTCCGGACGAGTAGCCGTCATCACCGGCGCGACTCGTGGCATCGGTCGCGCCATCGCGTTCCAGCTTGGCCGCGCCGGTGCCGCCGTCGTAATCAGCAGTCGCAAGCCGGACGCGGTGTCCGAGACCGTCAAGGCGCTCGAAGCAGAACGCATCACCGCGCGCGGCTTTCCGGCGAACGTCGGACGCCTTGACGAAGCACGCGCGCTGATAGCCCACGCGGCGGGAGAGCTCGGGGGCATCGATATCCTCGTAAACAACGCCGCGGTGAGCCCCCTTTACGGGCCACTGACGTCGATGACCGAGAGTGCGTTCGACAAGATCATGGCCGTGAACGTCAAGGCCCCGCTGGAGCTCGCGTGTCGCGCGCTGCCGATGATGGCGGGACGGGGCGGGGGATCGATCGTGAACATGTCGAGTGTCGATGGACTCAGACCCGATCATGACCTCGCCGTCTACAGCGCGAGCAAGGCGGCCCTCATCAGTCTCACGAAGGCGATGGCGCTCGAGTGGGGCGCGCAGAACGTTCGCGCGAATGCGATCTGCCCGGGACTGATCAAGACCGACTTCAGCGCGGCAATGTGGCAGGACAACGCCGGAGTTGCGGCGCAGCTCGCGCGCCAACCGCTGCCACGTCTCGGTACGCCCGAGGACATCGCGGGGCTGGCGCTCTTTCTGGCGTCGGACGCCGGGAGCTACTGCACGGGCGGCGTGTACCTCGTCGACGGCGGCTGGATGGCGTGAACCCGGCCGCCGCCAGCGCTAAGGCGTTAGGCGGCCACTTCGAAGATCCCGGCGGCGCCCATCCCACCCCCCACGCACATGGTCACGAGCCCACGCCCGCCCCCGCGCCGCTTCAGCTCGTGGATCAGCTGCGTCGTCAGCTTGGCGCCCGTGGCGCCGAGCGGGTGTCCGAGCGCGATGGCCCCGCCGTTGACGTTCACCCGGTCCTCGGCCATCCCGAGCTCTCGCATCGAGGCGAGGATCTGGGACGCGAACGCCTCGTTGAACTCGATGAGATCGATGTCGGACAGCGACAGCCCGCTGAGGCGGAGTGCCTTCGGCACGGCCTTGATCGGCCCGACGCCCATGACGTCGGGCTCGACGCCCGCCGCGGCAAACGTGACGAAGCGCGCCAGCGGGGTGAGGCCTAACGCGTCGGCCCGGGCGCGCTTCATGACGACGAGGGCGGCGGCGCCGTCGGAGTACGGGCTCGCGTTGCCTGCCGTCACGGTCCCGCCGATCTTGAACGCCGGCTGCAGCTTCGCGAGCTTCTCGGCCGTCGTGTCCGTGCGCACGAGCTCGTCGCGGCAGAATTCGACGCTTTCCGGCATCCCCTGGCCGTTCACCCGCTCCGACCGAATCGGCACGATCTGGTCGGCAAAGCGACCGGCCTGCCAGGCGCGGGCGGCCTTCTCGTGGCTGCCTAACGCCCACGCGTCCTGGTCTGCACGGCTCACCTGCCACCGTTCGGCGACGCGCTCGGCGGTGAAGCCCATGCCGATGTACGACTCGGTCATTGCCGGATTGAGCCGCGTGTGGAACCCCGACATGGGGACCTGGCTCATCATCTCCACGCCGCCCGCGACGACGGTTTCGGCCATGCCACTCATGATGGCCTGTGCAGCCATCGCGACGGTCTGGAGACCGGAGGAGCAGAAGCGATTGACGGTTGTCGCAGGGACCTCGACCGGAAAGCCGGCGCGCAGCACGGAGAGTCGCGCCATGTTCAAACCCTGCGACGCCTCCGGCATGGCGCAGCCCCAGATCACGTCATCGATGTCGCTCGGCGTGACGCCGGCGCGGCTGACCGCTGCCTTCAACACTTCTGCCGAGAGATCGACGGGGTGGACGTTCGCAAGCGATCCGTCCTTCTTGCCGCGAGCGACGGCGGTGCGGACAGCGGAGACGATTACGGCGTCGTTAGGAGACATACCTGAACCTGAAAGTGTCTTCTCCGAAACGTAATCGGCAGGCACCATGTCATCCCCATGATGTCATCCCGAGCGCAGCGAGGGATCCTCAGGCTCCCGATAGAGGGGCTCTCTATCGGGACGATGAAGATCCCTCGCTGGTCGGCTCGGGATGACAACCAAGGCTCGCGAGGGATGTCCACCACGGATCCCGCTTCCCGTCTCCCGTCTCCCGTCTCCCCCTTCCCGTCAGTTCCTCAACGGCTTCCCGGTCTTCAGCGTGTGCTCGATCCGCTGCTGCGTCTCCTTCGTGCCGAGCAGCGAGAGAAACGCCTCGCGCTCCAGATCCAGCACCTCCTGCTCGGAGACCTCGCGCGGCGGGCCGTCGCCGCCCGCCAGCACGCGCGCAAGCGCGCGGCCAATGCGGACGTCGTGATCGCTCGCCTGTCCGCCCTCGTGCATCGCCCAGATCGCGTACTCGAGGTTGCCGATGGCCTCCCGCCCGAGCGCACGAATCCGGCGCGGCGGAGGTGCAACGTAGTCGCGGGCCATCTCCAGCACGCGCGCCTTGGCGTCTCCGAGCAGATGATCGCGATTCATGGAGATGCGATCGCCATCACGCAGGAACCCCAGCTTCCTTGCATCCAGCGCGCTGGTGCTCGTCGTTGCCATGGCGATCGTCTTGAACGCGCGCTTCACCGCCTCGAACGAGTCGGCTTCTTCGTACGCCGCGAGCTCTTCGCTGAAGCGGAACAGCAGCTCCTTCGTGCCGCCGGCCGCGGGGATGAGCCCGACACCAACTTCCACGAGGCCGACGTACAGCTCGGCGTGCGCCTGAACCCGTGACGCGTGCAGGGTCATCTCGGCTCCGCCGCCAAGCGTTAGGCCGAACGGCGCGACGATCACCGGGAACGGCATCTTGCGAAGCGACGTCACGAGGCGCTGGAATGACTCCACGCCGGCTTCGAGCGCTTTCCAGTCGCCAGCGGCGACCTGACGAAGCACGAGTGCCAGATCCGCCCCCGCCGTGAAGGTGCGGGGATCATCGTTCCCAATGATCAGACCCGTGTGCTTTCCACGTTCGGCGCGATCGAGCGCGGCCTCGAGCATGCGCATCACGCCTTCGCCGAGCGAGTTCATCTTGCTGCGGAACTCGAGCAACAGCACCCCTTCGCCTACATCGTAGAGCGCCGCATCCGCCGATTGCTCCATGACGCGGTTGCGTAGACGAAGCGCGTCGAGGCTCAGATGTCCCGCGAGCTCGTCGACCGGCGAGTATTGCCCCACGAACGTGAGGTAGCGCTCTCCGTTTCCTGGCCGTCGGTAGAAGCTTTCCTGCGCGGTCCGAAGGAGCGGCGGCTCACCGAGGCCGAGCGCGCCGAACCCGCCGCGAAGGAACTCGAGCCCGAGGGCGTCCATCTGCTTGAACGGCCCGCAGTCCCACGCGAAACCCCATTCCATCGCGCGATCGACCGACACGATGTCCGAGGCGATCTCGGGCGTCTTCGTCAGCGTATAGTGACTCTCGGACAGCAGCAGCTTGCGAAGGAACTCGGCATGGCGACCGCCGGCGGTCGTGAGCGCGTGCAGGCGATCGTTCAGCGGCATGCCCTGAATGAACTCGAGCTCTTTCAGTGCCGGCTTCGCGGCGGGCGCATAGTCGCCGGTCTTCCAGTTCAGTGTGTGGATGTCCTTTCCGACCTTCCGGTAAAAGCCGGCGCCTGTCTTTTCTCCGAGACGATTCTCGGCCAGGAGCGTGCGCACCCAGTCCGGGAGCACGAACTCCTCGCCCGTCGTCGCCGATAGCCGTGACGCCACGTGGCCCAACACGTCGATCCCCGAGATGTCGCCCGTTCGGAATGTCGCGGACTTCGGTCGACCGATCAGCGGCCCGGTGAGCGCATCGACCTCGTCGATCGTTAGGTCGAGCTCCTGCATGTAGCGCATGGCGCGCAGGAAGCCGTGAATGCCGAGGCGGTTCGCGATGAATCCCGGAACGTCGCGTGCAACCACGATGCCCTTGCCGAGCAGCCGCTCGCCGAACGTGCGGATCGCGGCGACGACCTCGGGCGCCGTTCGCTCGGTCGGTATGACCTCGAGCAGGTGGAGATAGCGCGGAGGATTGAAGAAGTGCGTTCCAAGAAACCGGCGACGGAACGGCTCCGATCGCGACTCGACCAGCGACCGGATCGGGATCGCCGACGTGTTCGTCGAGACGATCGCGGTGGCGTTGACGATTCGTTCGAGTTGCTCGAACAGCGCACGCTTCGGTGCGGGCTGCTCGATGATGGCTTCGATGATCCAGTCGCAGTCCGCCAGCGACATGAGATCATCCGCCATGTTGCCGACCGTGATGAGGGCGGCACGCTCGGGCGCCATGAAGTGGGGTGGCTTTCCCTTGAGCGCGCGTTGGACGCCATTCCGCGCGGGAGCGTTCTTATCCGTGTCCCCGGGAACGTCGAGCAGCACAACCGGAAACCCGGCCGATGCCGCAAGTGCGGCAATGCCCGATCCCATGGCGCCTGCGCCAATCACTCCAATCTTGCCGATCCGCATGTACGCTCCGAGCTCGAATCGCGGTAGCGCGTGATGCCGAATGCTCCCGGTCGAATCAACGCGCCGAAAAGATCAGCGCGTGACCGGGGAGACGGAAGGTGGCGCCAACCTCATTGCCGTTGCGCTCGCCGTTTGTCACGGAGCTTGCCCTTGTGTCATGCGATGCAGCCCGGGATACTGCCAGCCAACGTCACAACGACCCTTCCAGATAACGAATGCCGCTGACCGTTACGGCCGTTCTGCTCGCATTTTCCGCTACAATCGGTGGGACACATGCGACCGCCGACTCGCTGATGGGTACCGGGGTGTCGCGCGCGCTCGCGATCGCACGCGCGGCGCAGATCCGCGATGTGCGATACGCGCTCGCGCTCGACCTGACCGAGCGCGACTCGTCGCGCGGGATGGTGACGGCCCGTTTCCGTGTCACGAAGCCCGGCGACGTCATTCTCGACTTCCGCGGGCAGCGACTCGGCTCGGTCGAGCTAAACGGCACGACTATTCAGTCGCCGGACTTCAACGGCGCTCACCTGCGTATTGCCGCGCCGGCTGTCGTCCTTGGTGAGAACGTCGTAACGATCTCGTTCGTCACGAGAATCGCGGCGGCCGGCGCCAGCATCATTCGCTATCGCGATGTGACCGACGGAGCGGAATACCTGTATACGCTGCTCGTTCCAGCCGACGCGAATCAGCTCTTCCCGTGCTTCGATCAGCCCGACCTCAAGGCCCGGGTGTCGCTCCGCCTGCGCGCGCCGAAGGAGTGGCGCGTTCTCGCCAACGGCCCCGAGAGCTCGTCCCGCGTTACTGGTGACGAAATCGCAACCGAGCACGAGTTCGCAGAGACGGAGCCGATCAGCACCTATCTGATCGCGTTCGCCGCGGGACCGTGGGCGACGGTCACTTCTCCCACAAGCAAGCGGCCCATCACGATGTACGTGCGGAAGTCGCGCGTCGCGGAGGCGGAAGCCGATTCGATCATCAACGCCAACGATGTGGCGGCGCGGTGGCTCGAGGGCTACTTCGCGCGTCCGTTCCCGTTCAGGAAGCTCGATGTGCTGCTGGCACCCGCGTTCCCGTTCGGCGGCATGGAACATCCCGGCGCGATCTTCTACAACGAAGACCGGTTCATCTTCCGCGAGCGCCCGACACTCCCGCAGCGCCTCGGCCGGACGGCCACGATCTACCACGAGGTCGCGCATCAGTGGTTGGGCGACCTGGTGACGATGCGGTGGTTCGACGACCTCTGGCTCAAGGAGGGCTTCGCGACCTACATGGCCGCAAAGATGCAGGCCTCGCTCGACACGGCGTCCGGCGCGTGGAAGACGTTCTATCTGCGCAACAAGCCCCTGGCGTATGCGGTGGACGCGACGCGCGGCACCACGCCTGTGTGGCAGTCGCTCGAGAACCTCGATCAGGCCAAGAGCAACTACGGCGCGATCGTGTACAACAAAGCGCCGTCGGTGCTCAAGCAGCTCGACTACCTCGTTGGGCCCGATGCGTTTCAGCGTGGGCTGCGCCGCTTCCTCGCCGCTCACGCGTACGGGAACGCGACATGGCGCGACCTGCTCGCCGCCGTCGGCAAGGAGAGTGGGCGATCGCTCGATCGCTGGGGCAAGCAGTACATCCTGCGGCCGGGCATGCCGGTGATCGACCAGAGCGTTCGCGTGGCGGCCGATGGCCGGACGCGTCTCGTGCTGCGCCAGCAGCCGGCACAGCCGCTGTCGGGGAAGGGAGCGTGGCCGATCCGGACGAGCGTAGTCGTCGGCCAGCCCGATGGGAAGCTCGTTAGGCTGCGGGTGACGCTCGAATCCGACAGCACCGTGGTCGCGTTGCCAGCGGGGACCGCGCCACCGACCTTCGTGTACGCGAACGCCGACGATTACGCGTACGCCCTCGTGCTGCCTGATGAGCGTACCGTCGTGTGGCTCGAGGAGAACATGTCGAGCGTGAAGGATTCGTTCCTTCGGGCTCTGCTCTGGGGCGCCCTGTGGGACCTGGTGCGCGAGGCGCGGCTCGATCCGGCACGATTCACCGCGCTGGCGCTGCGCGAGCTGCAGACCGAGACCGATGAACAGATCGTGGCGGGCGTGCTCGGACGGGTCGGCCGCGCGGTCGTTGCGTACCTTCCGGCGGAACGACGCGATTCGGCACTGGCGACTGTGGAGAAGCTGCTGCGTCGCGGTTCAGCGGATCCGGATCGGCCGTACGGAATACGGAAGCCGTATCTCGACACGTACATCCGCGTCGCGGGGACGCGGTCGTCTCTCGCGCATCTCGACGCGCTGCTCGACAGCACCGACGCCGCGGGCGCGCCCCTCCGTGCGCCGACCCGATGGGCGATCGTCACAGCACTGATCGAACGGAACGCGCCGTCGGCGGAGCGGCGGCTCGAACGGGAATCACGCGCGGATTCAGGATCCGAGGGGAAGCGGCGCGCGTTCGTCGCTGGCGCCGCGCGGCCCGCCGCGGAGGTGAAGAAGGAGTACTTCCGGCGCTACTTCGCCGACGAATCGCTCAACGAGGACTGGGTTACCGCCAGCCTCGACGGGTTCAACACGGTTCGCCAGTCCGAGCTCACGAGGCCGTACCTGATTCCGGCGCTCGACTCCCTTCGCTGGATCCAGACGAACCGCCGGATCTTCTTCCTCGGCTCGTGGCTTACGTCGTTCCTCGAGGGCCAGACGAGCGCCGAGTCGCTCGTCGCCGTCGATCGATTCCTGGGGCAGCACCCGGAGCTGCCGCTCGATCTCCGAGCGAAGGTTCTGCAGGCCGAGGACGAGCTCGCGCGGACAGTCAGAATCCGCGGAGCCGTAAGAACGCGTTAGGCTGCGAGCCGCCTGCGAGCCCGTCAGGGCAAGCTGTAGGCGTCTCGCCTCCACCCAATCCGCCGATCCGCGCGAAGCCGATCGGGCATCGGCAAAGGTCCCTCCGGCCCATCGGTGATCGACAGCGTGGCGATGTCCGCGATGTCGCTCCGCACGTCAGCCAGCACGGCGATCGGTGCGACGTGCGCGCTCGGCGCCGCGTGCACCCAATTCGTCAGCACTATCACGAACATCTGCTGGTCCGGATCGATCCACAGCGACGTGCCGGTGTAGCCGGTGTGGCCGTACGACCTCGGTCCCATGTGAAAGCCGCAGCTTCCGCCGCCGATGCACATGTCCCACCCGAGCGCGCGCGATCCCGCCGTCCGCTGTGTGAAACGCGCGACCGTCGTGTCGCTGACGATCCGCACGCCGTTGTACTTGCCCCCATTGAGCATCATCTGGGCAAAGACCGCGAGGTCGCTCGCCGTCGCGAACAGTCCCGCGTGGCCCGCCACGCCCCCCAGCGCGAACGCCGCGTCATCGTGAACCTCCCCACGGATCGGATACCCGCGGGGCGGGTTGTTCTCCGTTGGCGCAACACGCGCGCGACGCTCCCTGCCCGGCAGAAACATCGTGTTCTGCAGCCCGAGGCGGCGATAGATCGTGCGCGAGACGAACCGGTCGAGCCGCTCGCCGGCGATCGCCTCGACGACGAAGCCGAGGACATCCGCCCCCACGTCCGAGTACTCGGTCCGGGTTCCGGGCGGCGCCTCGAGCGGCGTCTCGATGATCAGCCGGCGCGCCCGACGCGCGTTATGCGCCGACGCGAGACTGCGACCAGCCGGCAGGCCGGAGCGGTGGGTGAGCAGGTCGCGAACCGTCACGCGTCGCTTGTCGCCTCCGCGAAACTCCGGGAGATACCGCGACACCGGGGCATCGAGCTTCAGCTTTCCACGGTCATACAGGACCATCGCGGCCGCGCTCGTCGCCACGACCTTCGTCAACGACGCGAGATCATAGAGCGTGGACCGGACCTGGACGCTCGGCAGACCGAAGCCCCAGTCGGCAGACCCGTAGCCCTTCTCCCACACGATCGTCCCTCGCCGACCCACCACCACGGCGGCGCCCGGAAAGCCGGCCGCCATCAATCCCTGCTTCACCGCGCGATCGATGAGTGCGAGTCGCTCGGCATCCATCCCCACCTCGGACGGAGGCCTGCGTCGCAAAGCCGTTGTGTCGCCGAGCGCGAGTGCGGCGGCAAGAAGCGTGAGAATCATGATTGCGGGACGATCGACACCGCGCGGTCGTTCCAGGGTTTCTCTCCTGGGCGGTCGCCACGGCTGGGGTTGCTACTATCGCGAGCCCCTGATTCAATTGAGCGTCGTGCACACACACTTGCAATGCGCCCGACCGAAATCCGCATAACGAATCCCGATTGGGTTGGCAGCACGGTGGATTACACCAGTCGCTACACCGACGACGAGGCGAGAGTTCGCCTGGCAATCCACCTCGCGCGCGAGAACGTCCTGCGTGGAACCGGCGGCCCGTTCGGTGCGGCGGTCTTCGATGATACAGGCCGCCTCGTCGGCGTCGGCACGAACGGCGTCGTCCGACTCAACAATTCGAGCGCACACGCCGAGATCGTCGCGCTCGCGATGGCGCAGGCGGCGGTTGGAAGCTTCACGCTGCAGAACGACGGCAAGCCGCGCCACGAGCTGTTCTCGTCGTGCGAGCCGTGCGCGATGTGTCTCGGTGCGACGCTGTGGAGCGGCGTAACCCGGGTGGTCTTCTCGGCGACGCGAGAGGACGCTACGCAATCGGGGTTCGACGAGGGCCCGGTCTTCGCCGACTCGTATCGCTACCTCGAGAACCGAGGGATCACGATCGAGCGCGGCCGCCTGCGGAGCGAGGGCGCGGCCGTCCTCGCGCTATACGTCGAGCGGGGAGGCCCGATCTACAACCCGTGAGCCGCCGAGCTTGCAGAGGGAACGCCTCTTGCCCCCCCTCGCATCTCGAACTCTACGAGAGCGTGTGCGTGCGGATCCGTTTCATTACCGGCCTGGCGGCGCTGATCGCCATCGCATGCTCGGTCAGCGAGGACCAGGAAAAAGCGATCGGCGAGGACGCCGCGGCGCAAGTGGAGCGAGAAGCCCCGATGGTCGCCGACGCGACCGTGAACGAATACGTGACGCGCCTCGGGACCACCCTGGCTTCCAGGAGCGACGACCGCAATCGACAATGGCATTTCCGAATCGTGGATGCCGAGGTCGTGAACGCGTTCGCGCTGCCGGGTGGTTTCGTTTTCGTCAACCGGGGACTCATCGAGCACGCGGGCTCGACCTCCGAGCTCGCGGGTGTACTCGGCCACGAGATCGCACACGTCCTCCTGCGCCATTCGGCCGAGCAGATCGAGAAGGCACAAAAGACCAATCTCGGCGTAGCTGTCGTGTGCGGGCTGACGAACATCTGCTCGAGCGACGCCGCGCACGTAGCGATCAACGTAGGAGGTGCGGCATTGTTCGCTCGGTTCAGCCGGCGCGACGAGCTCGAGGCCGATTCGGCCGCGGTGGGTGTGCTGGTGCGCGCCGGCTACGATCCACAGGGCATCGTATCGATGTTCGCGAAGCTGCTGGAGACCCGCGAACAGCGACCCGACCTGGTCGCCGGTTGGTTCGCCTCGCACCCGCTCGAGGAGGACCGAATCGCCGCGGTGACGCGAGTCATTCGATCCACGCCCGGAGCGGATTCGCGGAGCCTCGTCAGGGACGACCCGGCGTTTCACGAGTTCCAGGCGCGCGTGCACTCCCTTCCGCCCTCTCCGCCGTCGCCAGCACCGCCGGGTGGCTCTCCCTAACGCGTACTACAGCGTTGGGTGACGGGCGGCCGGTTCTGACACGCGATGGACTCGTTCATTCCCGAAGCTACGGGGCCGCACGCGGTCGACACGGCGCCGCGGAGCGTCTCCGCCTCGGAGTTCCCCGAGACCTTCGCGCAATTCCGCTGACCGTTGAATTGCACACACGCCTCGCAGTGGACCCGCTGCGCCGACAGCGTTGACCAAAGGAGAAACCCCGCGAAGATCGCCGCGATGATGATCCCGATCAGTGTTCCGCGTTTCATGACAGCAACCCGGATGGAAGGGGTGGTTCTCTAGCGCGACTTCGTCGAGTGTCCCGCCTGCCAGCTGCCCGATTGTCCTCGAGGGATGCTCAGTGTCGTCCATTCGGCAGAGCGGTAGTGCTTGGCCAGCAGGACGATCTGTCCAACGTGCTGGGAGATGTGCGCCAACCCGCGGTGGATAGCCGCCAGCGCAGTCATCGCCTCGCCTCGGATCGTGACGGTCGCCATGAGATCCGCGGGGCGGAGCAGCGCGAACGTATCGGAAAGCGCGAGCCACCCTGCGTCCCACACCGACATGATCGCCGCGCGCTTCGCGTTGGCATCGACAATAAACTCGCCATCACGATCGCGGGTCGGCTTCTCGCCATCCGTCGTGAGGAAATCGGTCCAGCGAGACCGGAGATTCCCGCCGACGTGCTTGACGAGAATGGCGATGCTGTTCGCCTCGGCATCGATCGTGCGAAAGAAATCGTCGTCGGACACCTGGGCGAGCGCGCGTTCAGCAAGCTCCTTCTGGCGACGGAACGTGAGGAGAGCGTCCTCGAGGACGGCAGCGCTCAACAAGTCGGTGCTGCTGGACATGATCGGCTCCACGTGCGCGGGGATGTTCAGGCCGGACATGATATCCGCGCGGGAGCCGTGGCGCGACCCGCGCGATCGGTTTTATGCGTCGGTGGTTGCATGGCAGGATGGAGTGATTCGGGTCTCGAGAAAATGAGACGACGCCAATAGATTTGTATCCCAATAGACAGCAACATGCGCCGTCGCGCATGTCGGTTTGCGCTATTGGCTTGGACGTTGAGAAATAAGGTTACGTGTGCGCTCTTGTGCTGGCGGTGTGAGCCGTGAGATGCCCATCGGATGGCCGTTCTGGGCTCGAGCTCCGCGGCGCTCGGTCCGAGACCGTTGCGGGCGGGCATTCACGACGAGAGGCGCTGGTTGCGATATCGATCACCAGCGGTCTGTTACGCGGAGTACCTGAGCCATCACACCGCCTGTGTTGTGGGGGGCGGCGTCCTTGTGCGAAAGTGCGCGATATCCAATCTTAGCCTCGCCCTTATCCAACCCTGGGACCGAATGCTTCCTCTCCAGTCGCCGCTCGAGGCGTACCGCGCTGATTTGAGCAGACACCCGAATCGAACTGATTTCGGGCGCTCGGACACGGTGTGGCTCCTGGTCGCGCATTGCCTGCACCGGCTTTCGCGAGCACAGGGTGATACGCGTCGATCGATCGCGGAGAACTGCGCGTCGGCGATCGGCGACCTCGCGAGCACCGTATCGCCGGACACGCCGGAAGAAGCCGCGATGCTCGAACAGCTCGCGAGACTGCGGAGCGGCATGCCGCGCATCGACGTCGCGCGCGCGGCCGCGGAGGTGGTGGGCTCCGCGCGGGTCCTGGCCGATCAGATGTCGGACGCCGGGGCGCTCTGGCTCGCATTCAGCACGCTCGGCCACGTGAGGCTCGCCGCCACGGCTGCTCCGCATCGCGATCTGGGCCTTGCGATGGCGGACCAGGCGTGGGTCGCGCGCTCGTTAGGGGATCTCGACAGCGCGGACGAGCTCTACGACGGTGTCGCCAGCGCCGGCGAGTGCTACACGATTCCGGAGCTTCAGGCGCGGGCAATGCTGGGCAAGGGCGTCACGGCGCGCGTGCGGGGCAACTACCCCAAGGCGCGTGCGTTTCTGCGCGGCGGCCTCGCGCTGGCTGAGGACGCGGGGTTGTCGGATCTTGCCGCGGCCGGACACCAGGGGTTGCTCATAGCGGCTGGCACGGCCGGGGACCTCAACACGGCGCTCGTGCATGGATGGGCGGCCCACGGGCTGCTCATCGCGGATCCGAATCGTCAGGCGGAGGTCTTACTCAACCTGTCACAGGCGAGTCTGGACGCAGGCCAGGCACTGGCAGCGCGCAGCGGGTTCCTCGCCTCGCTCTCGCGCAGTGACTCGCCGCGTTTCCGGCTGGCGTGTCTTGGCGGCGTGGTGGTGGCGTCCGCCGCTGTCGGCGATCGCGCGATGTTGGTGCGAATGGCCAATGTCGCGGAGGAATGGCTCGGTGCTACGGCGTTCCCGTACGAGAGTGCCGGCGTGCTGAAATCGCTCTATCACGCGTTCACGATGGCCGGCGATGCGGATCGAGCCGAGGGGTATCGATTGCGGGCTCGTGCGTTGGCACGGAAGAACGGGTTCTTCGAGATCGTGCTAGCTACGGAGCCGGCGAAGGCGCCAGCCGTGGCCACGCCCACCGCGGCGAAGGCTCGGTTGAGCAGCGAGTCGATGCAGGTGATCCACTCGCTCGAAGCCCTGGAGACCGAGCCTGTCGCGGAAGCGCTCGCGCTTACACCTTAGGGTTGATATAGTCTAGCGACACGCACGACTGCGAGTTGTTCTGTGTCTTCGCAGCGCACTTCTGCGCGGCGGTCGGTTCGGTAACCGAGCTCGAGCAGGCGGTAGCGGCAACCGCGAGGAAGAGAACTGCGCAGCGGATCGTGCGAGACATGTATCGCTCCAGAGGGGGTGTGGGATTGGCGCGATACATTTACCACGTCGTGTGACAGGCAACCGACATCGTATGGGCAATGCCCATACGCCATGTAACCCAAGTCCGATTTTTTTGCGGTGATCGTCGCGGTTTTGGTTCGCGAGCTGGCCGCACGCGCGCGCATTCAGGAAGCGCTCCGCGGTTATGCTGCCGTACGGACCTGCGATCAGCAAGACGAATTGCTCGCGCTCGTGACGGAAGGGCTCGTTGGCGTAGCCGTCGTCGACCTGCGCGATCGCACCGGAGCCACGACGCTCGGAATGGTCCGGACCATTCGCGAAGGCTTCCCGAGCATCCCCGTCGTCGCCTACTGCGCGCTGTCGCCCGATTCATCGCGGGAGATTCTCGCGCTCGCGCGTGCAGGTGTGAACGATCTAATTCTCCGCGGTGTGGATGATGTTGGCGTCGCGCTCCGCTCCGTCATCGCGACGGCCCAGGAGCACTGCGGCGCAAAGCACGTGCTCGAAGCGATCACTCCGCTCGTCCCCCCGAGTGTCATCCCGTTTCTCCGGTACTCCCTCGAGCACGCTCGTCAGGCGGTGACGGTCGCCGATGCCGCCGCCGCGCTCGGTGTGCATCGCAAGACGTTGGTCGACCGGCTCGCGACGGCGCAACTGCCAACGCCGAGCGCGATGATCGCGTGGTGCCGGCTCACGCTCGCGGCGCAGATGCTCGAGGACCCGGCACGATCCGTAGAACAGGTCGCGCTGCTGCTCGACTTCTCGTCGGCGGCCTCGCTCCGCAACATGCTCAAGCGATACACCGGTCTCTCGCCGCGCGAGGTACGCGAGAACGGTGGTCTTCGCTGCGTGCTGCATGCATTCCGCCAGACCCTTGTCCCACCTACGCGCAGCGCCGCAGCCTCCTGACGCGGCGCCAGCGGCATTGGGCTTGATGGTAGTGGGTCTCCATGTCGCCGCGCCCCAACACCGATCTGCACGGCAACGCGCCCGATTCATCGCCGGTCGCGCTACTCATCATCGACGCGATCAACGATCTCGAATTCGACGGCGCCGCCGGCATGCTTGGGCGCGCCATCCGCATGGCCCGTTGCATCGCGCGGCTGAAGGCGAAGGCGTCCGCGCTTCGGGTCCCCACCATCTACGTCAACGACAACTTCGGGCGGTGGCGGTCCGACTTTCACCGGATCGTCGCCCACTGCCTCGACGACGACGTCCGCGGCCGTCGCGTCGTCGAGCACCTGGTGCCTGACGAGGCCGACTACTTCGTGCTCAAGCCCAAGCACTCCGGCTTCTACAACACGACGCTGGACCTGCTTTTGGGCTACCTGCAGACCGAGACCGTCATTCTCACCGGCATGGCCACGGATGTGTGCGTCCTGTTCACGGCCGCCGATGCGTACATGCGTGATCTCCGCGTCGTCGTGCCGAGCGATTGTGTGACCGCCCTAACGCCGGCAGCACATCGAGCCGCGCTCGCCCAGATGCGGAACGTGTTGAAGGCGGACGTAGTCGCCTCGGCGTCCCTCGACCTCGCGCGTCTCGGTCGACGGCGTGGGCCGGCGCGACGCGGATCGAGATCCGCGCGCACGGGGAAGCGGAAAGGTGCGATGCGCCGCTGACGCAGGCGAAGCCGACCTCGGCCCGAGGCTTGGACCGCCGACCGGCTACGACTAGCTTGCGCCGCTGACACCTCGATCCCACGCGTCATGCCTTTCTCCTCATTCGGGTTGCATCCCGACCTTCTCCGCGGTGTGAAGGAGCTCGGGTTCACCCGGCCCACACCGATTCAAACCGACGCCATCCCTCCGGCAATCGAGGGACGTGACGTCCTCGCGTGCGCAATGACGGGGAGTGGCAAGACCGCGGCATTCATTCTTCCGATTCTCCAACGTCTCATCGCGCGGCCGCGGGGACGAACGCGCGCGCTCGTCATCACGCCGACGCGTGAGCTGGCGGCGCAGATCGAGCAGCATCTCTCGGAGCTGGCGGTCCACACGCCACTCTCCGGCGCGGCGATCTACGGCGGCGTCGGCATGGGCCCGCAGGAACACGCGCTGCGCTCCGGCGTGGACGTGATCATCGCGACGCCGGGACGCCTCCTCGATCACTTCAAGCACGACTACGCGCGACTCGATGCGCTCGAGGTTCTCGTGCTCGACGAAGCGGATCGGATGCTCGACATGGGCTTCCTGCCCGACATCAAGAAGGTGCTCAAGCATCTGCCCGCGAAGCGGCAGACCATGCTCTTCTCGGCGACGATGCCCGCCCCGATCCTGGAGCTCGCGCGCGAGCTGCAGCGACATCCGGCGACGATCAACCTCGAGCGGAAATCCGCGCCCGCGGTCGGCATTACCCAGGCGGTGTACCCGGTACGTGAACCGCTCAAGGCGACCCTGTTTCTCGAGCTGATCCGGCGCGGCGATCTCAAGGACGTCATCGTCTTCACGCGTACGAAGCATCGCGCGAACCGTCTCGCCGAAGTGCTGGAGAAGGCCGGCGTGCTCGTGGCACGCATCCACGGCAATCGCTCACAGGCACAGCGCACACTGGCGCTCGACGGGTTCAAGAGCGGCAAGTTCCAGGTCCTCGTGGCCACGGACATCGTCGCGCGCGGGATCGACGTGGAGGAGCTGAGCCACGTCGTGAACTTCGATGTGCCTAACGTGCCGGACGACTACATTCACCGCGTAGGCCGAACGGCGCGCGCCGAGGCCACCGGCGACGCGTTCACGTTCGTTTCGCCCGAGGAGGAGGGGGATCTCCGCGCCATCGAGCGTGCGGTGGGCCGGACGTTACCACGCATCACCGTTTCCGGATTCAACTACGACCAGGCACCGGGCGAGCGGTTTGAGGTACCGATTGGCGAGCGCATCGCCGCGATCCGGGCGCGCCGCGCGGAGGAACGAAAGCGCGCCAAGGAAAAGGCCGAACGCCGCGCGGGTCGGGAGGCGGGGCAGGCCCAGGCGCCCAAGGCGGAGGCGCCGCGGCCGCGTGGTCATCCGCCTCGGGCGCATTCGGAGCGGCCTTCCGCGTCACATGCACAGCCGAAGCATCCGCGGGTCGACCGTGCGCCGCGCGAACACGCCCGGACCGAGGGCGCGCCGCGTCACGACTCGCACCCACGCCCTTCGCGCTCGGCCGCTGCGCCGAGCCCGGGTGGTCGCGATCGCGTGCGCGGTGCATGGTCTCCTCTCAGGTCCACCGACGCACACCCTCGTCTCCGAGGTGACGACGCGTCTCGTGGTGCTCGGTCCAATGCCGCAGGCTCCAGTGAGCGCCCGCGACACGGTTCGACACCGGCCACGCCAGCGGCGGCCGCGGGACCGAGCGGCCGCCAGCGCCGGCGAGGTGGCCGCGGTCGGGGCCCCGGCCCGGGTGGCGGTCGGCCGCCTAACGCCTGACCGCCTCGCGCGACGGTTGAAGCGGGCCGGCCGTGGCGACGCTCGCCCTCGCGGCGTCGGCAAACAACCGCACCACCTCCGCCGCCGATAACTCGGCGTCGATCGTCGCCACGCTCTTGCCTGCCTGCCAGTAGTCCGCCGTCTCGTCCCCTCGCGATAGACCGCGCTTGAGCTGCCAGAGCGACCGCAGCGCGTACCCGGTGCGCATGAGGTGCTTGGTGCGCCCGCCTCGCAGCATTCGTCTTGCGAGCCAACCCGCCTTAGTACCGATCCGGCGGATGTATGGTGTCTCGATAACGGACACGGGGATGCCCGTCAGGCGCTCGGTCAGGACGATGTTGCGTTCGTCCGCGTCGAGAATTGCCTGCTTGTAGCGGGGGTGTGCGCGGCATTCCGTCGTCGCGATGAAACGCGTCCCCAATTGCGCTGCCGCGTACCCGATTCGCAACGCGGCGACGTATTCGCGCGGCGATCCGATGCCGCCGGCACAGACGACCGGCAGCCCGAGGTCAGCCACGTCGTCGAAGAGCGTCGCGGCGGCGAGCGGCCCCGCGTGGCCACCGGCCCGGTCGTTCACGGCGATGAGACCATGCACACCCGCGTCCAGCCCCTTCTGGGCCCACCGCCGCTCCGTGACGTCGTGGTACACGACGCCGCCGACCTGACCCACGCGCTCCACGACCCAGCGGGGGTTTCCCAGGGATGTGACGAAGAAACGGACGCCTTCCTCCAGCGCGATGTCCACCCACGCGACCATGCGCTCGTGGTAGCGGCGGGACGAGCGCTCGATGAGCGCGTTGAACCCGATCGGCCGAGTCGTTAGGCTGCGAATGTACCGGAGGCCGCGGCGGAACTCATGGCCGTGCACGTACGTGAGCGATATCGGCTGTACGATGCCGATGGCGCCCGCCTCCGATACGGCGGCGACGAGCTCCGGGTTGCTGCACGGGTACATCGCTCCGCACACCAGCGGCACGGCGACATGCGCGTGCCTGGTGAACGGAGTCGCCAGCGCGCCATCGCGCCCCGCGACAGCGGTGACGCTCATGAACGCTGCGGGCCGACCAGCCATCGTACGGTCGCCCGCGCGACCTCGTCGCCGGCGCCGTCACGGATCGTTGCCTGGATCTGGATCTCGCGCGACTCGGTGATCGGCGGCAGGTCGACGGTCGACTCGGCGACGAGCGTTCCGCGGGCTTTCTTCAGGTAGCTGATCGAGAGGCCGACGACGATCGCCCGCAACGTGGGCGGGAGCCCGGTCAGCATTGCGAGGCCACTCGTAACCTCGGCGAGGTTCACGAGCGCGACGGCATGGACCGACTTCAGGTGATTGCGGACGATCCGCCGGTCGCGCATCTCCGCGCGCACATAGCCCGGGCGAAGCTCCACGATGCGGGCGCCGACCGTGCCGGTGTACGGCGCGTTCTGTCCGACAATGAAGCTGAACAGCCACCGCCCGCCGGGCCATGGGCTCAGGGTACGCCACAAAGAGAGGAGTCGGGCACCCGGTGAGGCTGACATAGCGTCAATCTAGGAGGTGTGTGAGGCACGCATCCAGACAAATCCCTTCTGTCTGGATGTCTGTCGGTTAGAGGTGACGAAGAAACGCCGCCGGGTCGTTCAGGAAATCCCTCGTCAGGCGCACATGGTCGAGCTGCTCGTATTCCACGCGCCTCGGCGGCTGCTCATCGAACGTGTAGATCGTCGCGTCGGGGAAGGCGAGCAGTATCGGCGAATGCGTGGCGATGATGAACTGCGCGTCCTCGTTCAGCATGTCCTTCAGCATGGCGATGAGACCGAGCTGGCTCTGGGGCGAGAGCGGCGCTTCCGGCTCGTCGAGGATGTACAGACCGCCGGGAACGAACCTCGATCGGAACAGCTTGAGAAAGCTCTCCCCGTGCGAGTTCGCATCGAGGTCAACGCCGTACCGTCGCTCCAGGTCGGCCAACGATCCGGCTGCAGGCACACTCGCCAGCCCGCGCGCCCACGCCGACCGTCCCGCGTACTCCACTTCGATCTCCGCCAATCGTGTTCGCAGCTCGGCGCGCAGCCGGGCGAGGTACTTCGTGAAGCCGAAGAAGTCTTCGGCGCGTAAAAAGAACCCTTTGTGCGTTCGGCGAGTCCACGCGAGTCGCAGATGCTTCGCGAGCGTCCGTTGCGCCGCGAGCGTTCCGTCATCGCGCACTGCCTCGCTCCCGACGGTCGGGAGTCCCACCGCGACGGCGATGGTTTCCAGCAGTGTGGACTTGCCGGAGCCATTCTCACCGACGAAGAACGTGATGGCCGTCGGAAACTCGAGCGGTTCCAGCGCACGCACGACCGGTACCGAGAACGGGAATTCCCGTGAGTCGTCTCGGAGCGATGCCTTGGGTGCGATGGAGCGAAGAAAAGGCATGCGAGCGGATTCCGGTGTCGATGCGTAATTGTCGGAGATCAAAGAAACGACGGCGCCGGACCGGACGGCCTCGCCCACCCGGATGCGCGCCCTACATTCCGGCACAGCCAATGACTTACCCGAACGTGGAGCAATCGTGAAGCAAACATCGACCCGTTCACTACCGCCCGCAATCGCGCTCCTCACGGTGGCGCTCGTGCTTCCACTCGAGGCGCAGACGCCTCCGGCATCCACGGTGCCGCCCGCGAGCGGCGCGAAGCGAGCGTTTACACCGGCTGACTGGTACCGGGTCACCACCTTGAGCGCGCCGGCCGTCTCGCCCGATGGAAAGCTCGTGGCGTTTACGGTCACCACCGTTCGCGAGAGCGAGAACAAGCGACACAACGAAGTGTGGGTCGTGCCGGTCGCCGGTGGCGAAGCGACGCGGTATACGTCACCCAGCACGGAGAGCTCGAACCCGCGGTTTTCGCCCGATGGGAAGTATCTCCTCTTCAACTCCACGCGGCCCGGCTCGCGCGCACGCACATGGGGACTGCGCATGGACCAGCCCGGCGGTGAGGCGGCGGAGATGAACGACTACCCGAACGGGACGCTGCCTCGTGACAAGAGCTTCGCGGTGTGGAGCGAGCCGGTGACGCCGGATTCGAGCGCCGACTCGACACGCCGTCGCGATGCGTTTTCGGCCATGCAGCCCATGGCGCGGCCACCGTACGGTGCCATCACGCAGCCACTCGATCCCAAGCGCTTCGACGGTCGCCACATCTACGACATGCGCTACAAGGCCAACGGTCAGGGCTTCGTCCCTGGGCCGCGTGAGGCGCGCGTGTGGCGCCCGACGCAGATCTGGGTGCAGACGCTCGACGGGTCGAAGAAGCGCCACCTCGATTCGACGTCGTACTCGCGTCGCGGCGCAACCGTGTCACCCGACGGCAAGTGGATCGCGTTCGTCGCCGACCCGGCGTTGCGGCCGGATTCGGTCGTCGAGGCGGAGCGGGACTCGCTCGCGCGGCTGCCGTACGACGCGAAGCGAGACGAGGCGGCCCGCAACGAGGCGGACGTCTTCGTCGTGCCGATCACGGGCGGGCAGCCGCGGCGCGTGACAACGTTCGTGGGCAACGAGGGCGACCTCGGCTGGTCGCCTGACGGAAAGCGGATCTCGTTCGTATCGGCGCCCTCGCGCGTTGCGTCGAGCCGCATCTACACTGTCGACGTCGCCGGCGGCGAGCCGGTGAACTTGTTAGGCAGCTGGCAGTACGAGCCGGACTCGTACGAGTGGCTCTCCAACGGCCAGATTGCGCTCTCGGCGTCGGTGGGCGGCCGGTCGGCCCTGTTCCGCCTCGACCCGCGCACGAAGCAGGTGAAGGAACTGATCGGTGGCCGTCGCCGCCTGAACGGCTTCGACTACGATGCGGCCAGGAAGACGGTCGCCTACGTCTCCACGAGCGTGGACGCACCGACGGAGCTCTACGTCGCGAACGGCGACGGAACGGGTGAGCGCAAGCTCACGTCGTTCAACGAAAAGCTGAACAACGAGATCGCGTGGTCCACCGCCGAGCGGTTCACGTATTCGTCGGTCGGCGGGTTGGAGATCGAAGGCTGGCTCATGAAGCCGGCGGGTTACGAGCCGGGGAAGAAGTATCCGCTCGTGCTCTACATTCACGGCGGACCGCACTCGCAGTACAACGAGGGCTGGTTCGACGAATTCCAGAGCCTCGCCGGCGCCGGCGTCTGGGTGCTGTACACGAACCCGCGCGGCTCGAGTGGCTACGGTGGTGACTTCACGTATGCCACGCGCGGTCGCTGGGGTGCGGAGGACTACGAGGACCTGATGAAGGCCGTGGACATCGCGGCCCGGCGTCCTGACGTCGATTCCACTCGGCTCGGGGTGACCGGTGGCTCGTACGGCGGCTTCATGACGGCGTGGATCACGACGAAGACGAATCGCTTCAAGGCGGCCGAGGCCGACCGCATGATCAGCGAGTGGACGTACTGGTACGGGGCCTCCGACGCCCAGGGCCTCACGGAGTTCGAGTTCTACGGCAAGCCGTGGGACAACTTCGCCATGTACGACTCGCTCTCGCCCATCCGCCGCGTGGCGAAGGTTCGTACGCCGACGTTGATCGTGCAGAGCGAGGAAGACTTCCGCACGCCGATAGGAAACGCCGACCTGTGGTTCATGGCCCTCAAGAAGCAGGGCGTGCCGGTGGAGCTCGTTAGGTACCCGCGGTCGACGCACGACCTGTCGCGCACCGGCGAACCGTGGCTCCTGGTCGATCGCCTCGCCCGCATCCGTCAGTGGTTCGGGTTCTGGCTGAAGGACGAGAAGCGGCAGACGGCGTCGACGACGGGAGGCAACGGCCGCTGACCGTTGTCATCCCGAGCGAAGCGAGAGATCCTCATCGTCCCGACAGAGAGCTCTATCGGGAACCTGAAGATCCCTCGCTTCGCTCGGGATGACAAGAGAGTCGTTAGGTGCGCGGCTGACCCTGATACACCACGCACATCGGGCCCGCGATCTCGTCGTCCAGGTCCACCTTCACCACACCATCCTTCGTGAGGTGCTGGAGAAGCGTCAGGACGTTGCGGCCGAACATCTGGCTCGCATGCGTCGGCACCGAGCTGGGAATGTCCACCGCGCCGAACACCAGCACGCCGTTGGCGTCGACGATCTCGCCCGGCTTGGTGAGAGCGCAGTTCCCGCCGGTTTCCGCGGCGAGGTCGACGATCACCGTGCCAGGCCGCATGTCCGCGACCATGGCCTCGGTGATAAGCTTCGGAGCGGGCCGCCCGGGAATCTGCGCCGTCGTCACCACGAGATCGACCTGCTTCAGGTGATCGTGCAGCAGCGCGGCGGTTCGCCGCTGCTGTTCCGCCGACTGCTCACGCGCGTAGCCACCCTTGTCCTCGGCGTCGCTCGAAATCCCTTCGGCCGCGACGAACGTTGCACCGAGGCTCTGCACCTGCTCGCGCACGGCGGGTCGAACATCGAACGCCGAAACGATGGCGCCGAGGCGACGCGCGGTTGCGATCGCCTGGAGACCCGCAACGCCCGCACCGAGAATGAACGCCTTCGCCGGCGCGATGTTGCCGGCCGCCGTGGTGAGCATCGGAAGGAACTTCGGCATCATCGACGCACCGATCAGCACCGCCTTGTAGCCAGCGACAGTGCTCTGCGACGACAGCACGTCCATGGACTGTGCTCTCGTTATGCGCGGCACGCGTTCGAGGCTGAGCGCGGTGACGGAGCGCTCGGCCAGGGCGGGGAGGACATCGGCCGCGGCGGCCGGCTGAAACAGGCTTACCAGCACCGCGCCCGATTTGAACGCGCGCGCCTGCTCGGCCGACGGTCGTTGTACCTTCGTGACCACGTCGCTGTCGGCGAGCGTCTCGGCCAGCGATCCGGCGATGGTGGCGCCGGCGGCCACGTACGCGGCGTCCGGGAACGACGCGGCGGCCCCGGCATCGTGCTCGACGACGACTCGCGCGCCAGTCTTTACGAGGCGCCCGACGCTGTCAGGGGCGAGCGCAACTCGCCGCTCGCGGGGGGCGGTCTCCTTGGGAACTCCAATCTGCATGCGAGCTTCTGTTCGAAATGGCGGAGCCAAGGGTAACGCGGGAAGCGGGAAGCGGGAAGCGGGACTGTCGGGAAGCGGGAAGCGGGAGAGGGGAAGCGGGACACGGCGATGTCATCCCGAGCGAAGCGAGGGATCTTCATCCTCCCGGCAGAGGGATCTATCGGGACGATGAGGATCCCTCGCCTGGTGGCTCGGGATGACAACCGACTCGTTGGGGTAATAGCAGAACCTCCGCCGTTTGAGCTGATGGCTGATGGCTGTTAGCTCCTACCTGTACCCGACTGCTTGCATTCCAAACAGCTCCGCGTACAAACCGCCTGCGCCCACCAGGTCCTCGTGCGTCCCCTGCTCGACGACCTCTCCGCCTTTCAGCACGACAATCCGATCCGCCATGCGCACGGTGGAGAAGCGGTGCGAGATGAGGACGCCCATGCGGCCCGCCATGAGCTCCGAGAAGCGTTTGAACACCTCGTACTCCGCCCGCGCGTCGAGGGCCGCGGTGGGTTCGTCGAGAATGAGCACCTGCGCATCCCGCATGTACGCGCGCGCCAGCGCGATCTTCTGCCATTCGCCGCCCGACAGATCGACTCCTTCCTCGAACCGACGGCCGAGCATCTGTCGATATCCTCCCGGGAGGCGCGGCAGCAACGACGAGGCGAGCGACTGTTCGGCGGCGTGGATGAGCGAGTCGGGCGCCGGCGCGCCCGCGCCGTTGTCGAGGTACCCCCGTACGGAATCGATCTCGCCGACGCCGACGTTCTCGTCGAATCGCATGTCGTAGCGCACGAAATCCTGAAAGATCACGCCGATCTCACGACGAAGCGACGCGAGGTCGTACTCGCGGAGGTCGACGCCGTCGAGCAGGATGCGACCCTCGGTGGGGTCGTAGAGCCGCGCAAGCAGCTTGGTGAGCGTCGTCTTTCCGGCGCCGTTCTCGCCGACGAGCGCAATTCGTTCGCCCGGACCGAGCGTAAAGCTCACGTGCCGTACGGCCCACCGATCGCTGCCCGGATACTTGAATCCGACGTTCTCGAACACGAAACCGCTTCGGATCGGACGCGGCACGGGGGGCGCGCCGGGCGGTGAGGTGATCGTCGGCTTCATCTCGAAGAACAGGAACAGGTCTCGGAGATAGAGTCCCTGCTCGTAGATGGCGCTCGCGCCCAGCAGCAGGCGCTGGATGAGATCGCGCCCGCGCGAGAACGATGCGGCGAGAAACGTCAGCGAGCCGAGAGTGATGCTTCCGGCTATCGCGCGCGCAATGATGACGATGTACGCCGCGTAATAGCCGAGCGTCCCGACCAGCGACAGCGCTGAGCTGACGACGGCCTTCCGCGTCGCGAGCTTGCGGTTCTCCGCGTACCACCGGTCGGAGAGCACCCGGTAGCGCTCCGTGAGCCAGCCCGCGAGCCCGAAGAGCTGAACTTCCTTCGCGGTGTCGTCGCTCGCGCCGACCCAGCGCAGGTAGTCGAGCTGCCGGCGCTCGGGCGTCCATCGAAAGAGCAGCGAATACTCCATCGCCGCGAACCGCGTTTCACCGAGGAAGCTCGGTACGATGGCGATCACCAGCAGCACCACGAGCCATGGGCTGAACGCCAGCAGTGCCGCGCTCAGCGTCATGAGCGTGAGCGCGTCCTGTGCGAGCCCCAGCAGCTGCGCGATGAGCCCTATGCGGCCGACGGTCTGTCGCCGCGCGCGCTCGAGGTGATCGTAGAACTCGGGGTCCTCGAACTGCGCGAGGTCGAGCGTCGCCGCGTGCTCCATGAGCCGCACGCTGATGCGGTTGCTGAAGAGGTCACCCAGCAGGCTCTCGACGAGGCTCGACGCCCGAGCGAGCAGCTCGCCGACCACGACGATGCCCAGCTCGATGGCAACGAGTCCGGCGACCGACCGCCACGTTCCGCCGTTGCGCTGTGCCGAGACCACGCCGTCGATGATGAGCTTTCCGATCCACAGCGTGACGATCGGGATGAACGCGCGCACGAGACGAAGCACTGCCATCGCGAGCGTGAAGCCGCGATGGGTATCCCACACCATGGCGAGAAGCCGCGGTAGGTAGCGAAGCGCATCGATGCGTTCGCGGAACGACGGCTTCTCGCCCGGCTTCGCTGGTTGTTCCGACCTGCGGCCGCGCCGGCCGCCGGGCGATACGAATACGACGAACGGTGAACCCATGCCGAACCCTAACGCCCGCGCGCCTGGCGACCGAATCGGTAAATCGGCGGACCCGTGTCACAGTTGTCATCCCGAGCGCTGATGTCATCCCGAGCGAAGCGAGGGATCCTCAGGGTCCCGGTAGAGGGCTCTATCGGGACGATGAAGATCCCTCGCCTTACGGCTCGGGATGACAGAGTCATTTCGTCAGATACTTCGCCGGAATCGGATTGTTCGGTCGCTCGGCATCCCAGAAGACCGTGACCACCCACCACCGCGTGCCGTCGTTCACGAGCTGGATGCTGTTGATCCCGCGGGCGAATGGCTTCGCATCGTCCTTGGTGCGTCGCGATTCATAGGTGCTGAACGCGTGCGTGACGCTTCCGAACGTATCGGTCTTCCGGCTGATCTCGCGTTCGAAGAAGCCGTTCTTCTCCAGGTTCGGCCCGGCGCGCCCGATGTAGCCTTCGACGTCGAGCACTCGCGGAGTGACCTTCCCGTCTGGCGCGGGTGTGCTCGGGATGAGGCGCGCGCCAGGGATGAAGAGCGAGCGCATGCGGTCCCAGTTCCGCGGTTGGCCGGCTGGACCGGAGATCACGTCATAGAGCGCCGCGATGATCGCGTCGAGCGAGCTGACGTCGGCCGGGTTCGCCGGCGGCTGGTTCGTCGGGGCGGGTGCGCCTGCCTGCGCGGCGAGTCGTGGTGTCGGAACCGCGATGAGCAGCGCCAGAGCGGAGAGCGCGTATCGTGCGAGCCGATGCATAGGGAGCCAAGCCGTTGAAGGGAATGAAGGATTGAGTGCCGACCCGCAAAGATGCGCGCCGGACGGATGATGGCTACCCCGAGCGCGCGGCCTTGCGCTCGGTGCGCGCGCTCGGCTCCTTACGTCCTCTCCTCCACCTTTCCGCCGATGCCCGCACCGTCGACCGTTCTCGCCGCCATCATCCCGGCGCCTAACGAGCCAGTTCGCGTTGCCGAGCTTGCGCGCCCGTCGCTGGAGCCGGGCGCTGCGCTGCTTCACGTGCTGTTTTCGGAGGTGTGCGGTACGGACGTGCATCTCCATCACGGCAGGCTGGCGGGCGTGCCGTATCCGCTCATTCCCGGCCATGTATCCGTCGGGGTGATCGCCGAGCAGCGCGGCCCGCTGGCGGATGTGGAAGGCAATCCCTTCCGCGAAGGCGACGTCGTCACGTTCCTCGATGTGCACGAGACGTGTGGCGCGTGCTATCACTGCCTCGTGACGAAGCAGAGCACGCGCTGCCCGCATCGCAAGGTCTACGGCATCACGTACGGCGTGAAGGATGGGCTTCTCGGTGGCTGGGCCCAGGCGCTGTACGCGCGACCCGGCGTGAAGCTCATTCACCTCCCGAAGCAGCTCGATCCGGAGACGTTCATCGGCGGAGGCTGCGGGCTCGTGACGTCGCTGCACGCGGTGGACCTGGCGGAGATCCGGCTTGGGCAATCCGTCGCGGTGCTGGGAGCCGGGCCCGTGGGACAATCGGCCATCGCGCTGTCGGCGTTGTCGGGCGCCGGCGAGGTCATCGCGGTTGGTGACCCGGCGAGCCGGCTCGAGTTCGCGCGGCGCATGGGCGCGACGGCGACGTTCGGTCTCGACATCCCGCCGGCCGAGCGGACGGACGCGATCCGGCGCCTAACGAAAGGGCACGGCGTCGACGTCGTGATCGAAGCCTCGGGCAGCCCGGCCGCGGTGAGCCAGGCGCTGGACATCGTGCGCGATGGCGGGCGAGTGGTGATCTGCGGCCACTACACCGACAACGGGCCGGTGGAGATTCATCCGCACTGGCAGGTGAACCGCAAGCACGTCGAGGTCCGCGGTTGCTGGGGGTGCGACTACTCACACTTTCATCGGGCGGTCGGGCTGTCGGCTCGCTTCGGCGATCGCGTACCATGGCGCGAGATGATTGGCGGGCGCTACCGTCTGGCTGAGGCGGGCGGGGCCTTGGCGGCCGTCGAACAGCGCACCGTGACGAAAGCGGTCATCGTGCCTAACGCGTAGCGAGGCGCTCTCGGATGCGGCGCGTCCCGATGCCGGGCGCCGCCGCGCCGACACCGGCTGCTCGGCGGGGCCAAAGGTCCAATTGTGCTCGTCGTCGGTCGGGCCCGATCCTGGATCGCTTTGGCGGAGCCTGACGACCATGGGTGAGCAACCGAGCGCGGCCTCGATCGAGCCGAGAGCCGTACACATCGACTTCCCGTACTACTACAGCGTGGACGGCCTCGAGCGAACCGGAAGGGTGAGCTGCGACGTCGACAACGGTGAGTTGGACGGAAAGACTTCCCGTTCACTCGATTCCCGGATCGTCCGATGATGCACACACACCGACTCCATGCAGTGGTGGCCGCCATCGCCGCGGTCGTGTTCTCGGCTTGCGCCTCGAAGAGCGGCAAGGTGACGACGGCGGAATCCGCGGGGAGTGTGGCGAGCGCCGCCGGCCCCGCCACCTCGGCGCTTTCCGGCGCGCTGGCGCCCGCGTCGCAACTGATATCCGGGCTCGTGGGGTCGATCCCCGGCATGACGCAGGCGCAGGCCATCCTTGGCGCCGGATCTCTGTTCGGGCTCGCGAAGGCGAAGATGCCCGGTGACCAGTTCTCACAGCTCGCGAGCGCGGTTCCCGGCGCGGAGGCGCTCGTGAACGAGGCGACCAAGGCCGGGCTGCCTGCTGCCAGTGCGTTGACCGGCCTCGCGAGCCTAACGCCGATCCTGTCGAAGGCCGGCATCAACTCCAACATGGTGAGCCAGCTCGTGCCGGCACTCGGAAAGGCCGTGAGCGCGGGAGGCGGGCAGTCACTCGCCGACGCGTTCCTCGCCGCGGTCAAATAGCTGCCGGGCTCAGGCCGTCGCTTCGATGGCCTGGCCCAACTGTTTTTTCTGCTGGTATCCCATCGCCCTGAGACGGGCGACGCGGATCGCCATCGGGGGATGAGTCCCGAGCCAATCGGCGACCTTCCCCTCGTGGAGCGACGACCGCCTGCCTAACGGATCCGCGATACAGAGATGTGCGCTGCCGCGCTTGATGGACGCGGTCGGCGCATCGGCGAGCTCGATCTTCTCGAGCGCGCTGGCGAGCGCCAGCGGGTTGCGCGTGAACTGAGCACTCATCGCGTCCGCCAGGTACTCTCGCTTGCGGCTCACGCCGAGCGCGAGCAGCCGCGTCACGAGCGGGGCGATGAGCCAGCTGAGAATCCAGAGCGCCAGGAGCACGACGACGAGCGGCCCCAGGTTCTTGTCGTGCTTCCCGCGCGACCGTCCGCCGGTCAGCCCGCCGAATCTCACGCCTCCGCGGAGCATTCGACCCATGCCATCGGACATGAGCGCCACGGCGCCGACCAGCGCGGCGAGCAGTGTCAGCAGACGCACGTCGAGATTCTTCACGTGCCCCAGCTCGTGCGCGATCACGGCCTGCAGCTCATCCCGGCTGCACGTAAGCAGCAGCCCCTCTGTGACGGCGACGTGAGCGTGCTCGGCGTCGAGCCCGGTGGCGAACGCGTTTGGGTCGGCATCCGCGATGAGCCAGATGCGTGGACGCGGAAGGCCGGCGGCGATCGCCATCTCCTCCACCACGTTCACGAGCCGCGTTTCCATCTCCCCGTTCGGCGTCTCGATCTCGCGGGCCCCCGCCGACCAGAGCACCTTGTTCGGCCCGGTCTTCCACGCGTAGGTGGCAATGAGTCCCCCGAACGCGGTGAGCGCCATGCCGAACCACGGCACCGCGTGCCGGTACGCGTTAGGCGGCGCGCCTCGCGTCAATTCGTAGAGGATCCAATCGCCGCCGAAGCCGAGCCAGGCGAAGAACGCGATGAACGCGACGACGAGCCACCGTGTGCGACGGCGGTTCGCGTCCTGCTGCTCGAAGAGGTTGGTGGATTCCATGGGGACTGGGGGCTCGGGACTGGGGACTCGGCCGGGAGGCTTCTACGGGCGCGGAGGCCTCCTCGCGAAAAGAAGCCTCACGGCCGAGTCCCCAGTCCCCGGTCCCGATGTGTCCCTACGCCGTCGTCCTCGGCGGGTTTCCGAAGGAGAGATCCACGTTAGGCACGACGCGCTCGGCCACGTCGGTGATCTCCCAGAGCTCCGCCGGCGACGCGCCGGCCATGCCGGCGACGAGGTTCGTCGGGAACTGCTGCTGCTTGGTGTTGTATTGCGTTGCCGTGTCGTTGTAGAGCTGCCGCGCAAACGCGATCTTGTTCTCCGTCGACGTCAGCTCCTCCTGCAGCTGGGAGACGTTGCCGGTGGCCTTGAGGTCGGGGTAGGCCTCCACCACGGCAAGCAGGCGGCTCAGCGCTCCCGTGAGCTGCGACTCCGCGGCCGCCGTCTGCGATACCGAGACGCCGGGCGCCTGCTGTACCTGGATCGCCCTGTTCCGCGCCGACACCACGGCCTCGAGCGTCTCCCGCTCGAACTGCATCGCTCCCTTTACCGTGTTGACGAGGTTCGGGATCAGGTCGTGCCGACGCTTGAGCTGCACGTCGATCTGCTTCCACGCGTTCGCGACCTGATTTTTCAGGCCGATAAGCTTGTTGTACGCCCCAATGAGCCAGAAGACGAGCAGCGCGAGAACGACGAGCAGTACGATGAAGCCCATTGACCCTCCTGTCAGGTCGAACGTCGCCGCGCTGATACCTTGTCCATCAGCCACGTGATCGGAATAAGAAACAACGGGGTGAGCATGTGACCCAGCAGAAGGTTGACCCAGGTGAGCGCGAGGTAAAACGCGCCTAACCCCAGGCCAGCGATCAGCGTACCGAGCGGTCCGTGTGTCTCCAAGTGAGGCCTCGCAAATCGTCGAGTGAGTCGGTGTCAACGACCGTCCAGCGAAAACTGCCATGCCCGGTGGTTACCTTCAAGACGCCTCGAGCCGGCTCCAGGTCGCGACTCTCCCACGATGCCCGTGAACGCAGCCCCCGACGTCGACGCCGTCGATCGTGCAGCTCGCGCGTTCGTTGACGCGAGCCGCCGCGCGAACACGCCCATCGTCCTCGCCGTTTCTGGCGGCTGCGATTCGATGGTCCTCATGCACGCGGTGGCCCAGGCGTGCCAGTCCTCGGACGCTGCGGCGAGCCATGCCGCCGTGCGCGTGCTGACCTTCGATCACGGCACCGGGGCGGCGGCGTCGGAAGCGGCGGCGCTCGTGGCGCGCGAAGGGGCCAATCTCGGACTCGACGTGCGCGTGGGTCGAGCACGACTACCGGTGGGCAGCGAAGCCGAATGGCGGGCCGCCCGCTGGCGGTTCTTTCGCGAGGTCGCGCCGCCGGGCGCGAAGGTCGCCACGGCGCACACCCGCGATGACCAGTTGGAGACCGTCGTGATGCGCGCGATGCGAGACGCCGGGGCCCGCGGCCTTGCGGGTCTCGCCGCCAGCTCCGCCCACGTCACGCGCCCGTTTCTCCAGCTCGCGCGCGAGTCGCTCAGGGCGTATGGCAACGCTCGCCGGATTCCGTTTGTCGAAGATCCGTCGAACGTGTCGCGGCAGCATCTCAGAAACCGGGTACGGCTCGATCTGTTGCCAGCGATCGACCGGGTCCGTCCTCGGTTTGCAGCCGAGATGCTCGCGGTGGCCGAGCGGGCGGCGGCATGGCGCGCGGAGGTCGATGCGGTCGCGCGCGAGCTCGTGTCGAAGGGTGCCGATGACGGCATCATTCGCGTTGCCAGGGAAGAGCTGGCAACGTACGATTCACCAACGCTCTGCGTTCTCTGGCCAGCGATCGCGGCGCGTGCTTCCGTCACCCTCGATCGTCGCGGAACTCTACGTCTGGCACAGTTTACCACTTCGGGCGCCCCAGGGGCTCGGATCCAGTTGTCCGGGGGCGTCGAGGTTTTTCGGCATCGCGAGTTCTTCGTTCTTCGTCGCTCGTCGCCGCCTCTGCCGGCTGGCCCGGTGGCGCTCGATGGGGTGGTGCGGTTCGGTGAGTGGCGATTCCGGCCGGTCGCGAGGACCGATCGTCGCGGCGAGCTGAACTCGAGTGAAACGCCTCACGAGACTGGGCGCGTACAACAGGAGGACCTTTGGGTCTCCGATCTACCCGCCGACCGGAGTCTTTCGGTCAGGGCGTGGCGTCCTGCCGACCGAATGCGACCGCGAGTGGGTGGGCCGGCACGTCGTGTGAAACGCTTCTTTGGTGACGCGAAAGTTCCTGGACCCAGCCGTGCGGGCTGGCCGGTCGTCCTCGCAGACGACGAGATCGTGTGGATTCCTGGTGTCCGCCGCAGTGACGCGGCGTCCGAACGGTCCGGCCGACCGGTAGTCCGATATGCCTGTGAACGTGCCTTCGGTGGGCTCCGCGACAATTGAGGATCCGCGCCTCGACGGGCGCCCGGTCAAGCGCATCGCGTTCAGTGCCGATGAGATTGCGGCGCGGGTGCGGGAGCTGGGTCGCGAGATCACCGGCGCCTACCCCGATGGCGAGCTTCTCGTACTTGGTCTGCTGAAAGGGAGCTTCATTTTCCTGAGCGACCTCGTCCGCGAGATTCGGCGCCCGCTTCAGGTAGATTTCCTCGTGGCGACGAGCTACGGCGACGCGATGGTGTCGAGCGGGAGCGTGCGCTTGGTGTACGATCCCGAAACGACGCTCGAGGGAAAGAATATTCTTCTGGTGGAGGATATCGTCGACTCTGGCCGCACCCTGAGCCGGCTCCTCGATCTCCTCTCCGAGCGGAGTCCGCGCTCACTCGAGGTGTGCGCCCTCCTTCACAAGCACGTCGCCCAGTATCTGCGGTATCCCACGAAGTTCGTGGGATTCGATGCGCCAAATGAATTCCTGGTAGGCTACGGACTCGATCACGCCGAGAACTTCCGTCACCTGCCGTATATTGCCAGCTTGCAGTAGCTGTAGGACGAAGGACGAGCAGAGGCCTATGCCACCGACTCCGCCAAAAAAGCCGTTCAACCTTGGGCGTTTTTCGAAGACGCTCTCGTTCTGGATCCTCGTGATCCTGATCCCGGTCGCGTTCATCCAGTTCTCGAGCTCGCGCTCGGACTCGGCGCCGGAGATCAACTACACGCTGTACGACCAGGAGCTGCAGCGCGACAACCTCAAGGAAGTGAAGATCCAGGCGGGAAGTCGCGTCGTCGGTCAGTTCAAGCAGCCTGTGTTCGTCGGTCAGAAGGAGGCGAAGCGATTCACGCTCAAGTACCCGATGGAGAACAATCCGGCGGAGCTGGAGCGTTTGCGCGCGAAGAACGTCACCATCGTCGGCACCGACGCACGTCCGTCGTTCGGCGCGCTGCTGTTCAACTTCCTGCCGTATTTCCTGCTCATCGGCTTCTGGATCTTCCTGTTCAAGCAGATGCAGGCGGGTGGCGCCAAGGCCTTCTCGTTCGGCAAGTCGAAAGCGAAGCTGCTGACGGGCGACACTCCCAAGGTGACGTTCGCCGACGTCGCCGGCGCGGATGAGGCGAAGGTCGAGCTTCAGGAGATCATCGAGTTCCTCAAGGACCCGCAGAAGTTCACGAAGCTCGGCGGGCGTCTGCCCAAGGGCGCGCTGCTCGTCGGTCCTCCGGGCACCGGTAAGACGCTCCTTGCCAAGGCCGTCGCTGGCGAGGCAGGTCGTCCGTTCTTCTCGATGTCAGGCTCCGACTTCGTCGAGATGTTCGTCGGCGTCGGGGCGAGCCGCGTGCGCGATCTCTTCGAGCAGGGCAAGGCTCACGCGCCCTGCATCATCTTCATTGACGAGATCGATGCGGTCGGCCGCCACCGCGGCGCCGGTCTGGGCGGCGGTCACGACGAGCGCGAGCAAACGCTCAATCAGCTGCTCGTCGAGATGGACGGCTTCGAGTCAAACGACGGCGTGATCCTCATCGCGGCGACGAACCGTCCCGACGTCCTGGATCCGGCGCTGCTGCGCCCGGGCCGTTTCGACCGCCAGATCGTCGTCGACGCGCCGGACCTCCGCGGCCGCGAGGGCATCCTTCGCGTGCACCTTCGCAACAAGCCGATCGCCGAGGACGTGGACATCACGGGCTTGGCCCGTGGTACTCCGGGCATGGCGGGCGCCGACCTCGCGAACCTCGTGAACGAGGGCGCCCTGCTCGCCGCGCGCCGGAATCACGACAAGATCTACATGGCCGACCTCGAAGAGGCGAAGGACAAGGTCATGCTCGGCGCCGAGCGGAAGTCGCTCGTGATGAAGGACGAGGAGCGCCGATTGACCGCGTACCACGAGGCGGGCCACGCCGTGTGCGCGATGACGGTCAAGGGCAACGATCCTCTGCACAAAGTCACGATCGTGCCGCGCGGACGGGCTCTGGGAATTGCGTTCACGCTGCCGGAGGACGATCGCGTGTCGGTTACGCGCGAGCAGATCGAGGCGCGACTGGCCATGGCGTACGGCGGCCGCGTCGCCGAGGAACTCATCTTCGGGCACGACCGCGTGACGACCGGAGCCGCGAGCGACATTCAGCAGGCGACCGGCATCGCGCGTCGTTACGTGACGCAGTGGGGTCTCTCGGACACGATTGGTCCGATCCTCGTTGGCGACAACGAGCAGGAGGTCTTCCTGGGTCGCGAGCTGATGAGCCGCCGCGAGGTGTCGGAGAAGACGGCGCAGCTCGTGGACACCGAGGTGAAGCGCGTGATCGATCACGCGTACAACCGCGCGAAGGCAGTGCTGACGGAACACCTCGAGCTGTTGCACAAGGTGGCGAAGGCGCTGCTCGAGCGTGAGACGCTCACACGCGAGGACATCGAGGTGCTGCGTCGCGGGGAGCAGCTGCCGCCGCGTACGCCGACGATGCCGCCTCCCACGGCGCCAGCGCCGCTGATTCCATCGCTGGCTGAACCCCGTCGCGTGCCGCCCATTATGGGGGGCCCCGAACCCTCTCCGGCCTGACAAGGGGAATCGGGAATCGGGAATCGAGGCGGTCAGGCTTCGAGGCGTTTCAGCAGCCTTGTGAGCATCCGCCCGACGTGATCGAGGAGCTCGCGGAATTCCGCGAGCTCCTCTTGTCGTATGTATTCTAGGCCCCGCGCGATTTCTGCAAGCGTTTCGACCTCGCGGAGTGAACCGCGTGCCATTGAGACATGATTGGCGTACTCGCGGCGGTGTGTCCGGCCATTCCCTTCCGCTATGTTCGCGGGAATCGACACCGCGGCGCGCCGGATTTGACTCGACAGGCCGAATGTCTCCTCGCGCGGAAAGCGCCGAGACAGGCGGTACGCGTGAAGGGCAAGCTCGATGCCCTTTTGCCAGACGACGAGTTGGCGGTGGTCCAGTACGCTCATGATCGGAAGCTCGGGTGAGCTTTTTTTGCTTGCTCCCGCGATAGTTTGGTAGCGGCGCCATCGATCAGCACCATCAATCGAGCACGGACGACATCAAATCGTTGCGAGACAGCCTGCCCTCCGCTGAATCGGCCTCACCCGCGGCCTTTCGCTGGCGCGTGCGCGGGAGAGTCGTTCCGATCACCAGGCCGTTGGTGTTCGGGATTCTGAACGTCACCCCGGATTCGTTCAGCGACGGCGGCAAGTTCGACGCGTTGGAGCCGGCTATGGCGCAGGCGCGGGCAATGGTCAGCGAGGGCGCTGACGGGATCGATGTCGGCGGGGAGTCCACGCGCCCGCAGGGCGCCACGCCGGTTTCGGCGCAGCAGGAGCTTGAGCGGGTCATGCCGGTGCTGTCAGCGATTCGCGCCGCGTTTCCTGACCTGCTTCTCTCGATCGATACGACGAAGGCCGAAGTGGCGAGTGCCGCGTTGGACGCCGGAGTTCACGTGATCAACGACGTGTCGGGCTTCCGGATCGACCCGCGAGTCGGCGAGATTGCCGCGGCCCGGCAAGCCGGCGTCGTCCTCATGCATTCCCGCGGCAGTGTGGCCGAGATGGGCACCTACCGATACGCCCAGTATGGGAAGGACGTCGTCGCTGACGTGATCGGTGAGCTGGGGCAATCGGTGCAGGGCGCCATCTCGGCGGGAATTGCGCGAGGCTCGATCGTGATCGATCCGGGAATCGGCTTCGCCAAGCGCAGCGAGCACTCACTGCGCGTTCTCGCGGAGCTCGGCCGCGTATGCGCGTTAGGCTTCCCGGTGATGGTGGGTGTATCACGGAAACGATTCGTAGGAGAGCTCTCGGGAGTGAATGCCGCGGCGGATCGAATCGCGGGCACCCTTGGCGCGAATGTCGCCGCACTGATGAACGGGGCGCGCCTGTTCCGCGTGCACGACGTTGCGCCGAATCGACAAGCATTGGACGTTGGCTGGGGCGTAATTCAGGCGGATCCATCGGGATCCTCGCACAAGGTAGAGCGGGCGGCCCGTCCCGATTCCCGATTCCCGATTCCCGATTCCCGATGACGTCTGTTCTCGACCAATTCCGCCTCCTTCACCCAGGCCTTCGCGATCTCCTGGAGATCGTGATCGTCGCCTACGTGTTCTACCGCGTGCTGCTGCTCATACAGGGCACGCGCGCGGTGCAGATGCTCATTGGCATCGTCGTGCTCGTCCTCGTGTATGCGGTCGCGTGGGTCGCGAAGCTCACCATGATCACGTACCTCCTCGAGCTCGTGTTCACCTACGGCGCGTTCGCGGCGCTCATCATCTTTCAGCCCGAGCTGCGTGCGGGGCTGGCGCACCTCGGCCAATCGCGCGTGACGCGGTTCTTCCGCCGCATGGAGGAAGTCGAGGTCGGCGAGGAAGTCGCCGAGGCGGTCGAACGACTCGGGCGTTCCGGCATCGGCGCGATCATCGTGCTCGAGCGCGAGATGGTTCTCGGCGACTTCGTCGAATCCGGCTCGGAGATGCAGGCCAAGGTGTCGGCGGACCTGCTCACAACGATCTTCACGCCGTATTCGCCGCTGCATGACGGGGCCGTCATCATTCGCGGCGATACCATCATCGGCGCTGGATGCATCCTGCCGCTCTCGCAAGCGCCGCTGCCCGATCGGTCACTCGGCACGCGGCACAGAGCCGCCATCGGTCTCAGCCAGGAAACCGACGCGCTGGTCATCGTCGTGTCGGAGGAGACGTCGACTATCTCGGTTGCCCTGGCCGGTCGCCTGACGCGTAACCTGACGCCGGCCCAGGTGCGCGACCTCGTGTCGGGTCGTCCGGCGCGATCGGCGGCGGAGCAGCAGCCGGTCGCCGAATTGCCGGCGTGACGAGCGCGTCGCCGCGGCGGGCGTTCGTCCTCGTCGCGACGACGCTCGGCGTCGTTTACCTGGCCAGCCTCGCTCCCGATGTCACGCTCTGGGACGCGGGGGAGTTCGCATCGGCGGTCGAGTCGTTAGGGATCCCGCATCCGCCCGGCACGCCGCTGTTCGTTCTCGTGGCGCGCGCCTGGAGGCTCGCGCTCGCGTTCCTGCCCACCGCGCTGGCGACGAACCTGCTCGCGGCAGCGTGCACTGCCGTGGCGGGTGGAATCGCCGCAATGCTCTCGGCCCGCTGGACCCGCGACGCGACCGCGGCCTTCGCGGCGGGTCTTGGGTTCGGCGGCATGTCCACGGTATGGCTCAATGCGACGGAAACGGAGGTCTACTCCGCCTCGCTGCTCCTCTCCGTGGGCATGCTGTACGTGGGATTCAAGGCAGGCGTCGAACGTAGGTACTCGGGCGCTCGCGTAGGCGACCCCTCGAGATCGCGGGCGTTGGGGAAGTACGACGTGATGCTCGCGTACCTGTTCGCCCTCGCCCCTCCGCTTCACCTCAGCGCGATGGTCGCTGCGCCCGCGGCGGTCGCCCTCGCGACCGTCGACCGGGATCTGCACCTCGAGGGCGCGCGGGCGGTGGCCCTGATAGTAGCAGCCGTCCTGGCTACCGGTGCCGGTACCGGATCCCTTCCAATTGCCGGGGCCGGGCTCGTACTGCTCGCGATCTGGTCGTTCGCTGTGCGGCGTCGACACAGGGGCTATCTCGACGCCGGAGCGCTCGCCGGTGTGATCGTCGTCGGCGCGTCCACGTTCCTTTACCTCCTGGTCCGCGCGCGACACGATCCGGCTATCAACCAGGGCAATCCATCAACGCTCGCCGGCGTTGTCGAGGTCATCGCCCGCCGCCAATACGACGTGCCCGGACTCTGGCCGCGGCGCGCCCCGCTGTGGCTTCAGATCGGGAACCTTTTTCAGTATGTCGATTGGCAGTTTGCCTTAGGGCTGGACCAGTGGATCGGCGCGTCGCCGCTCCGGACGCCACTCACTGCGGTGTTCATCGCGTTAGGCGTGGCTGGAAGTCGGTGGCACCTCCGGCGAGACCGACGAACCTGGGCCGCATTGCTGGTGCTCGTGGCGTCCGCCACGCTCGGTGTGGTGCTGTACCTCAACCTCAAGGCAGGCCCCTCGTTCGGCTACGGTGTGCTCCCGCCCGATGCCGACCGGGAAGCGCGCGAACGGGACTACTTCTTCGCGCTCGGCTTCGCGGCGTTCGGCCTCTGGGTCGGCATGGGCGCGGTGGCCTCCGGGCGCACGCTCGCGCGATGGACCGGCCGGCGCAGTCTCGCGGTCGTTGGGCCGGTGCTGGCGGCGCTTCCGTTCGTTTTCAATTGGCGTGCGGTCGACCGGCGCCGCGACCCGGCGGCAACGCTGCCTAACGCCTTCGCCCGCGCCACGCTGGAGTCCGCGCCGCCACGCGCCGTACTGTTCGTCGCCGGGGACAACGACACCTACCCGCTGTGGTACGCCCAGGTGGCGGAACACGTCCGCCGGGATGTCACCGTGGTGACGGTCCCGCTGGTCCCGGCCGAGTGGTATCGCGCGGAGCTGGCCCGGCGGCACGGCCTCTACGAGCTCGCCGACACGTCAAATTGGACGGGAACACCGCGCGAGCTCTCGTCCATCGCCGACCGGGTAATCCGCGCCGGTCGTCCCATCGCCGCGGCGGTGTCGCTCGAGCCCGAGCTTCGCTTGGCACTTGGAGCGGGCTGGAGCTTTCGCGGACTGGTCTATGTATCGCGACAAAACCCGGACTCGGACGCGATAACGGAGATCGAGGTCGGCGCCGTAGATTCCACCGTCGCGATGATCGAGCGGCTTTTCAACGGAACCGTCGACGCGGATCGTGTCGACGATCCCGCGGGCCACTACATCGCTCGTCTTCTCGGGTGTCCCGCTCTCGCAAAGCAGGTCGTCGCCGGCTCCTCCGCGGACTCTGCGAGATTACTTGCCTCGCCCTGTAACTTCCGATAAAATGTCATGTTATGCCATTTCCAGACCTCGCCGATCGCGTCGCCGAGGTACGCGAACGGATCGCGGCCGCGGTTGCTCGAGGCGGGCATGGACAAACGGTCACGCTGATCGCCGTGACCAAGACGTACGGCGCTGACGCGGTTCTCTCGGCATGGGAGTCGGGTATCACGGACGTCGGCGAGAACAAAGTGCAGGAAGCGCTGTCGAAGATGGTCGAAGTGACCGTTCCCGTCAGGTGGCACCTGATTGGCCACCTCCAACGCAACAAGGCGAAAACGGTCGACCGATTCGAAATGGTGCATTCGGTGGATAGTAGTCGTCTTGCTGACGCGGTTACGCGCGTGGGAGAGGAGCGCGGCAGTCCCATTCGAAGCCTGATGCAGGTGAACGTGTCGGGCGAGGAAGCGAAGGGGGGGCTGTCGCCGGATGAGGCCGATATAGAAGGGGAACGTTGGTTGCGCCTGCGTGGTTTGCGCCTCGAGGGCGTTATGACGATGGCGCCGCTGGACGCGGATGAGCGCACTCTCCGCGCGACGTTCGGCGGTGCGCGCAGGGTCAAGGAGCGCCTGGTCGCGCTCGGACACCCGGCGGCGGAGCTCTCGATGGGGATGTCGAACGACTACGAGATCGCGGTGGAAGAAGGGGCGACGATGGTCAGAGTCGGAACTATCCTGTTCGGGGCGCGACACGCATGAGTGACGAATCTTTTCGTCTTACAGCCGTCGACATCCGCCGCTACGACTTCGGCTCGGCCCTGCGCGGCTACGACAAGGTGCGGGTCGATCAGTTCCGCGATCAGGTGGCGGCCGAAGTGGAACGGCTCGGTCGCGCGAATCAGGAGCTCGAGCAGAAGTCCAAGGGGCTCGTCGAGCAGCTGCGCGCGTTTCGGGAGCGCGACAAGGCGCTGAACGACGCGCTCGTCTCCGCTCAGCAGCTTCGCGCCGACATTCGCGAGCAGGCCGACCGTGAGGCGCAGCTGCTCATGCGCGAGGCACGAGCACAGGCCGAGCGCGACCTCGAGTCCATCCGCGCCGAAGCGCGCCGGCTCGAGGACGAGATCCAGGGGCTCGTCCGGGCGCGGCGCGCGTACTTGTCTCAGCTCCGGGCGATGGTCGAGCGTCAGCTCGTGGAGATCGAAACGGCGGAAGCCGCGTCGGCTCCGCAGGTGGCCCCGGGTGCCCCGCCTGCGGCGCCGCCCAGGAACGATGAGCCAAAACGTTCCGCGCATCCCACGCCCGCGTGGCTGGATTCGCTAGTGAAGGAGTAGCCGGTTCGTGCAGGCCGCCAGCACGCTCGCAACCGGCCGTCAGCTCGTGCTCGATGGGCCGCACACGCTCGAGCAGGTGGAGCGTGCCGCCGATGCAGTGCGTGAACGGTTCGCCAGGAAGCCCGACGTCGCTGTGATTCTCGGGACTGGCCTCGGGGCACTTGCCGGTCGAGTCTCCCTCGAGGCGAGCATCGACTACACGGACATCCCCGGATTCCCACTCTCGACCGTCGAATCCCACGCCGGTCGGCTGCTCTGCGGGACGCTCGCCGGCAAGACAGTCATCGCAATGCAGGGCCGAATGCATCGCTACGAGGGATACTCCCTCGCGCAGGTCACGTTCCCGGTTCGCGTGCTCCGCGCGTTAGGCGCCGGGACGCTGGTCGTGTCCAACGCCTGCGGCGGGATGCATCCGCTGTGGGAGCCCGGCGATCTCATGCTGATCGCGGACCACATCAACCTGATTGGCGACAACCCGCTCATCGGACCTAACGATGATCGGCTCGGGCCGCGCTTCCCGGACATGTCGGAGCCGTACGACGGCGGGTTGCGTGCCATCGCGCGAGGGGTCGCGCTCGATCATGGCATCACCCTCCGCGAGGGCGTCTATGTCGCCGTGGCGGGGCCGAACCTCGAAACGCGCGCCGAGTACCGCTTTCTCCGCGGAATCGGCGCCGACGTCGTTGGCATGTCCACGGTGCCCGAAGTCATCGTCGCGATCCATGGCGGGATGCGGGTGCTGGGCGTCTCGATCATCACGGACCAGTGCCTGCCGGACGCGCTGGAGCCAGCGAGCGTCGAGAAGATCATCGCAGTCGCGTCGCGCGCCGAGCCGAACCTCACCACACTCGTGTGTGGCGTGTTGGAGCGCCTGTGACCGCGGTCGATTCGGACCAGCGGTTCCGGCTTCTTCCACCGGGCGGGGGTGCGAACGCACTCGAGGAGGATGTGCTCGCTCTATGGCGCGCCGAGGGACTCTTCGCGCGCACGCTCGAGGCGCACGCCGACGCGCCGTCGTGGGTGTTCTTCGAGGGACCACCGACGGCGAACGGCCGCCCGGGCATCCATCACGTCTTCGCGCGAACGATCAAGGATCTGTTCTGCCGCCACCGCGCGATGAAGGGCTTCCGCGTGCCCAGGAAGGCGGGCTGGGACACGCACGGTCTGCCGGTGGAGATCGAGGTCGAGAAGCAACTGCCTGCGCTCCTCAGGGCGCGCGGCATGAGCGATGAGGAGGTCGCTCGCTCTACCGGCAAGCAGCTCATCGAGGCGTTCGGCGTCGAGGAGTTCAATCGCCTGTGCCGCGAGAGCGTGTGGAAGTATCAGAGCGACTGGGAGAAGCTGAGCGAGCGCATTGGCTACTGGCTCGACTACGAGAACGCGTACATCACATACACGAACGACTACATCGAGAGTGTGTGGTGGGCGCTGTCCACGCTGCACGACAAGGGATACCTGACGCGCGGCCACAAGATCCTGCCCTATTGCCCGCGCTGCGGGACGACGTTGTCGAGTCACGAGGTGGCGTTAGGGTATCAGGATGTGTCGGACCCCAGCGTGTATGTCGCTTTGGACCTGAAGGGGTCGGGACTGGGGACGGGGGACTGGGGACTCGGCCAGGAGCCTTCGACTGGCGAGGAAGCCTCCGCGCGAGTCGACGCCTTCCGGCCGAGTCCGCAGTCCCCAGTCCCCAGTCCCCAAGCGGTCCCCAGTCCCCAGTCCCGGCGTCGCATTCTGGTCTGGACCACGACCCCCTGGACGCTCGTCTCCAACGTGGCCCTCGCCGTGCACCCGGAGCTGGACTACGTCGAGCTCGAGAAAAAGACCGGCACCGACTGGACGCTGATTCTGGCCGAGGCGCGCGCGGGCGCGGTGCTCGGCGAGGACTATCGAGACCGCTGGGAGACTGTGGGACGGTTCCCGGGATCGATGCTCGTTGGGGCCCGGTACCAGCGGCCGCTGGACTGGGTGTCGTTCGGTGGGGTGGAGGGCGATCACGGCGTCATTGTCGGCGAGGACTTCGTGTCGGCCGAAGACGGCAGCGGCGTCGTCCACGTGGCACCGGCGTTCGGTGCCGACGACTACGCGGCTGGGCAGCGACATGGGCTCGCGTTCGTGCAGCCCGTCAACGCGCGCGGCGAGTTCCCGGCGGACATGCCGGTGGTCGGCGGACAATTCGTGAAGCGAGCCGACCCGTTGATCATCGCGGACCTCGAACGTCGCGACCTGCTGTGGAAGGCGGGCACGCTCACGCATGCGTATCCACATTGCTGGCGGTGTGGAACGCCGCTGCTGTACTACGCGCGCACGTCGTGGTTCATCAGGACGACGGCGTTCAAGGACGACATGCTGGCCCGCAACGCGCGCATCGACTGGCATCCGCCCGAGGTGGGCGCCGGCCGCTTCGGTGAGTGGCTGGAGAACAACATCGACTGGGCGATCTCCCGTGACCGCTACTGGGGCACGCCGCTGCCGGTGTGGGTGAACGACGAGGACCCGGCGGAGATCGAAGTGATCGGCTCCTTCGCCGAGCTGGCCGCGCGCGCCGGAGTGTCGTTAGGCGCCGGCTTCGACCCGCACAAGCCGCACATCGATCGATATACGTGGCCGGCCAGAAGCGGCCGAGGTACGATGCGCCGCGTGCCGGAGGTGATCGACGCGTGGTTCGACTCCGGTGCCATGTCGTTCGCGCAGTGGCACTACCCGTTCGAGAACCGAGAGACGCTGGCGAAGCAGTACCCGGCGGATTTTATCGCCGAGGGCCTGGATCAGACGAGGGGATGGTTCTACAGCCTGTTGGCCATCGCAACGGGGCTCGGCGATAGCCTGCCGAACAATGGGGGAATCGGGAATCGGGAATCGGGAATCGATGCTGCACGCAGCCGGCTGCACGCAGCCCCGATTCCCGATTCCCGATTCCCGATTCCCGCGGAGACGGCGCCCTACCGCGCCGTCGTCGTGAACGATCTCGTGCTGGACCCCCACGGCGTCAAGATGTCGAAACGCCTCGGGAACATCGTCGACCCGTGGACGGTGATCCCGAAGTACGGCGCCGATGCGGTGCGACTGTTCCTCGTCTCCTCGAGCCAGGTATGGAAGCCCCGCGCGTTCGACGAGGCGCAGATCAGGGAAGGGGTCACACAGTTCCTCGTGACGCTCAAGAACGTCTACAGCGGAATGTTCGCGCTCTACGCGAACTTCGGCTGGGAGCCGTCCGCGCTCGACCCGGCGCCGTCCGACCGGCCGGCGCTCGACCGGTGGATGCTTTCGCGTCTCGCGACCGTGGAAGCCGACGTGGACTCGCTTCTCGAAGCGTTCGACGCCACCGCCGCCGCCAAGACGCTCATGAGCTTCGTCGTCGACGATGTATCGAATTGGTACGTGCGGCGGTCGCGGGCACGCTTCTACGACGTCAGCTCGCCCGACAACCGCGCAGCGTTCGCCACGCTGCACGAGGTGTTGGTGGTTACGTCCCGGCTGCTGGCTCCCCTGGCGCCATTCCTGAGCGACTGGCTGCATCGCGAGCTTGCGGGAATCTCCGTTCACCTCGCGCCGTATTGCCGCGCCGACGCCGCGCCGCGCGACCCGGCGCTCGAGCGCGCGATGCGCGAGATCCGGACGCTCGCGCGTCTCGGCCGCGCCGCGCGCGAGGAGGCAGCCATTAAGGTGCGCCAGCCGCTGTCGCAACTGGTATGCGTTGTGCCGCAAGCACTCGCCGGTGACGTCGGGTCGTTGTTCGACCTGCTCGAGGCCGAGCTGAACGTCAAGCGCGTGAATCTCGCGTCGTCGGCCGATTCGCTCGTGACCCTCGAGGCGAAACCGAACTTCCGGTCGCTGGGTAAGAAGTTCGGCAAAAGCACGCCACTCGCGGTGCAAGCCGTGGCCGCGTTTACCAGCGATGAGCTTCGCGCATTCGAACACGGTCAGCCACTCGCCATCTCGGTCGGGAACGACTCACGAACGCTCGATCACGAGGACCTCATGATCGTACGGCGCGCGACGGGTGCTCTGACCGTGAAAGAGGAGGACGGCCGCTTTGCGGCGATCGATCCAACCGTGACCCCGGAGCTCCGGCGCGAGGGAATCGCCCGCGAGCTCGTGAGCCAGCTCCAGCGATTGCGGAGGGACTTAGGTTTTGTGGTGAGCGACCGGATCCGATTGTGGATCGCCGCTCCCGCGGAGACGTACGAGGCGATCAGCGAGTACAATAGTTGGATCGCCAATGAACTCCTCGCCCGCGAGTTCGTCGTGGGAGAGGCGCCGGCCGGTCAACAGGTGCACGAGCTCGACCTCGACGGGTCGACCGTTCGTGCCGCCCTTTCCAAGGAACTGTAGCAATGGCATCCGCAAGCAGCGCGAGCAGCACCAAGAAGGCGAAGCCGATGAACAAGAAGAACCTTCAGCACTTCGAGAAGCGCCTGCTCGAAGAGCGACGTCGCGTGCTGAAGGAGCTGGGTCACTACGACGAGACGTTCGGGGCAACGCCACAGTCCGCCGATGGCGACCTGAGCTCGTACTCGTTCCACATGGCCGACCAGGGCACCGACGCGATGGAGCGCGAAAAGGCGTTCCTGTTCGCGAGCCAGGAGGGCCGCTTCCTGTGGCACATCGATGAGGCGCTCCGCCGCCTCTACCGCTCGCCCGAGACGTTCGGGAAGTGCCACAACTGCGGCAACGAGATCGCCTTCGAGCGCCTCGACGCGCTGCCGCACGCGCGGTACTGCATCGAGTGCAAGCAGCGCGAGGAAGATGCCAAGAAGTAGCGGGCCTAACGCGGTCGTGTTCTGGCCGGTCGTGGCGGTCATCGTCGTTGCGGACATCGTGACGAAGATGATCGCGCTCAACACGCTCGCACCGTTCTCGCCGCAGCAGGTGGTTGGCGAGGCACTGCGACTCACGCTCGTCCGCAATCAGGGCGCGGCGTTCGGTCTGTATCTCGGCGAGTACTCCCGGTACATCTTCATGGTGTTGACGGTCGGTGCGCTCATCATTCTCTGGCGCCTGTATCAGTCCACCCGTGACGGGGATCTCCCGCGGACGCTCGCCATCGCCCTCGTCTGCGCTGGCGCGGTCGGCAACCTGATCGACCGGATTCGTTGGCACGAAGGCGTCGTCGACTTCATCGACGTCGGGTTCCGCGACATGCGCTGGCCCACGTTCAACGTGGCGGACATGGCGGTGAGCACGGGTGCGTTCCTGCTGGCGTGGGTCCTGTGGGGCGATGATCGCGCCGAACGGGCACGCGCGGCCGACGCTACGTCGGTGAGCGGAAGCTCGAAGGCCGCGAGCGCGACCGCCGGGTCGCAGGATGCCCCGTAACCCGGAAGAGCGGCCGACCCACCACGAGTTCACCATCGAGGCGGACGCCGGCGTCGGCGTCCGCCTCGATCTGTTGGTGGCGGGGCGCCTCGGACTCTCGCGCACCCAGTCGGCGACGCTGATCGCAAACAAGCTCGTGTCGGTCAACGGCAAGTTCGAGCGGGCCGCCTATCGCTCGGCTCCCGGCGATCGCGTCTCGGTCGACGTGCCGGCGCCCCCTGCTCGCGATATCGAAGGTGAACGGATTCCCCTCAGCGTGGTGTTCGAGGACGACGACATCGTCGTCGTCGACAAAGCGGCGGGAATGGTCGTGCACCCGGCGCCCGGCAACTGGACGGGCACGCTGGTGAACGCGCTCATCGGCCGCGGAAATGAGCTCGCGGACTCCGGTGATTCCGACAGAGCCGGCATCGTTCACCGGCTGGACAAGGACACGTCCGGTCTCTTGCTCGTCGCGAAGACGGATCGGGCCCACCGCATCCTGTCGCGGGCGATCGCCGAGCGTCGTGTGATACGACGGTACGCCACCCTCGCGTGGGGGCATCTCACCGGCGACCACCTCACGGTGGACAAGCCGATTGCGCGCGACCCGCGAGACCGGAAGCGGATGGCGATCGTCAGTTCCGGAAGGTCGGCGAAGACGGATTTCCTGCGCCTCGCCCGGTTCGACGCCACGGATCTCCTGCGCGCGCACCTGCACACGGGGCGCACGCATCAGATTCGTGTGCACCTCGCGTCGGTGGGGCACCCGGTCGCCGGCGATGACACGTACGGTGGCGGCGGAGGGCGACGGCTGATTGCACTGCCGCCGCGGCGACACTTCCTCCACGCGGCGTGGCTGCGCTTTCGGCATCCGGTGTCCGGGGCTTCGATCGACCTTCGAGCGCCCTTGCCCGACGACCTTCGACGGTCAGTTGTGGCGGCGGCGCAGGATCGTTCGCTCGAAACCCATCCGGACCCGCTCGACCACTTTGGCTTCTACCGCGACACCGACTGAGGCGACCGAGGCACCACCGCCAGCCACTCTGCGACTGCTGCTGTTCGCGGTCGCTGGCACGGTGTACGGCTGCGACATCGGTGCGGTGCGAGAGATCGTCCCGCTCCGGCGCGCCACACGGCTGCCGGGTGCACCGCCGTACGTGCGTGGGCTGGTCAACCTCCGCGGCGCCATCGTCACGGTGATCGACCTGGGTGCCCGCCTCGCTGGCGGGATGGCGTTGGAGGAAGGGTCGGTCGTACTCGCCGAGTTCGGAAACAAGAACGTCGGGCTGGCGGTGGATGAGGTGCGCGACGTCCAGATCCTGGCGTCGGACCGATTCGAGCCGGCCACCGGTGACCTGGCGCGCGGCGGGATTGTGCGCGGTTTGGGACATCTGGACGGCGGAGTCGTCATAGTACTCGAGGTCCCCGCGGTCATTCGCCAGGTGATGGCATGAGGGCGGCGTAACGCAGGCATCGCGGCCGGGCGTGGCCAGTAACGAGCAAGCCGGTAATCAGTCCTCAGTATTGAGTCGTGAGTCCCAGGCACTCACGACTCATCACTGAAGACTCATGACTCACAACTCGTGACTGGCCGGGCCGGATCGAGGGCTCCGACCGCGCAGCGCTATAGGAATCGTCCCGTTCTCGGAGTGGAGTGGAACGTGAGCCATACCGTTTTGATCTGTGACGACGCGATCTTCATGCGCACGATGGTCGGCGACATCCTGCAGCAGGCGGGATTCGAGATCGTCGGCGAGGCGGAAACCGGCGTCCAGGCTGTCGAGAAATACCGCCAGCTGCGTCCCGACCTCGTGACGATGGACATCGTGATGCCGGACATGGGCGGGATCGACGCTGTGCGGGAGATCACGAAGTTCGACCCGCAGGCGAAGGTGCTCATGTGCAGCGCCATGGGTCAGCAGGCCCTCGTCGTCGAGGCCATTCAGGCCGGCGCAAAGGACTTCGTCGTCAAGCCGTTCCAGCCGAGCCGCGTGCTGGAAGCGGTGCAGCGGGTGCTCGGATAGCTCGCATCCGCTCCCCCTGAACGCTCTCGGCCGAGCGTTTCATGGACACCGCCCGCTACGCCGAGCTGTTCCTGACGGAGAGTCAGGACAACCTCTCGGCGATCAATCACGCGCTGCTGGAGCTCGAGCGGACGCCCGGCGCCCGCGAGCCGGTCGGCGCCCTGTTCCGCGCCGTGCACACGGTGAAGGGCATGAGCGCGACGATGGGGTACACCGTCGTCGCCGAGCTGTCCCACGAGCTCGAGACCCTGCTCGACACGGTGCGGCGCGGCGAACGCGAGGTGAGCGCGTCCCTCATGGACGCGCTGTTCTCCGCGGCAGACACCCTCGAGCGCGCGATCGAGCTGTCGGTCGCGGGTCGCGAAGACGAGGTGGGCGCTGCGGAGACGATAGCCGCGCTTCGAGCGGCGGGAGCAGCGACGCGTGACGCACCGAAGGCGTCCGCCGGATCGCCAAAGCGGAAGAAGAAACCAGGCGCAGGCGCGCGCGCAGCTACGCCCGCGCCGGTCACGATCCGGGTCACGCAGGTGCCCGACACGCCGATGCCGGGCGTCCGCGCGTATCTCGTGCTCGAACGGGCGAAGGCGCTGGGTACGGTGATCGACGTGCAGCCTGCGCCGGAGACCTTCCATGCCGACGGCTTCGATGGGTGCCTGACGATCGGCGTCGACAGCGGCGCGTCTGCCGAGGAGATCGAGCGCGTCATCCGGTCGGCGGGCCACGTCGCGGAAGTGGAGGTCATCCGGGCCGGGGCGTCCGAAGCGGGGCAACGGGCCGGGCTGCCTAACGGCAACCGCGTGTCGCCGAACGGCAACGCCGGCCGCGCGAGCGAGCTGGTGGCGGCGCGTCAGCACCGCCATATCCGGATCGACCTCCACCGACTCGACACGCTGATGAATCTCATCGGCGAGCTGGTGATCACGCGCGGGCGACTCCAGCAGCTCGCGGCGACGATCGGCGAGCCGGCGCTCACGGAGGCCGTCACGCAGACGTCGCGTCTCGTCGCCGACCTGCAGGACGGCATCATGACGAGTCGCATGGTCCCCGTCTGGCAAGTGTTCGACCGGTTTCCGCGCGTCGTCCGCGACGCAGCGCGTGCGCTTGGCAAGCAGGTGGATTTCGTCGTCGAAGGTCAGGAGATCGAGCTCGATCGATCGCTGCTCGACGAGATCGGTGATCCGATCGTGCACCTGCTGCGAAACGCGATCGACCACGGCCTCGAGACGCCGGATGAACGGCTGAAGGCGGGGAAGTCTCCGACCGGGCGACTCACGCTGGTTGCGGCGCGCGATCGATCGGCGGTGGTGATGCGCGTCACCGATGACGGGAAGGGGATCGATCGCGATCGCGTACTCGCGCGAGCGCAGGAGCTGGGTCTCGTCGAGAGCGGTCGCGCGGAGCTCAGCGATGACGACCTGATTCGTCTGATCGCGCGTCCCGGGTTCTCCACGGCGAAGCAGGTCACCGACATCTCGGGCCGCGGTGTCGGTATCGACGTGGTTCATACCCGCGTGCGCGCGCTCGGCGGAACGGTGGACATGAGATCGGTGAAGGGCGAGGGCACGTCGGTGACGGTTCGCCTTCCGGTGACGCTCGCGATCGTGCGCTCGCTGCTCGCGAGGGTCGGTGACGAGACGTACGCAATTCCGATGACGCACGTCAACGAGACGGTTCACGTCGAGCCCAACACGATTCGGCACGTGAAGGGCCGAGAGGTGCTCGTGCTCCGCGACGACGTGCTGCCGCTCCTGCATCTGAGCGACGTCATACGCCTGCCGAGGCGCGACGGACAGGGAGGGCAAGTCGTCGTATTGGAGGTGGCCGACCGGCGCGCCGGGCTGGTGGTGGACGAATTGACGGGCCAACAGGAGATCGTCATCAAGCCGTTCGACGCGGTGAAGGACGGTCTTTCCGTGTTCAGCGGGGCGACGATCCTCGGTGACGGGGTGCCGGCGCTCATCCTCGACGTGAGCAGTCTCTTCTAGTGGAGCGGGAATGAACGACCTGAAGACTCTGAAGCCGGTCCAGGTGGACGCATTGCGCGAGGTGGCAAACATCGGCGCCGGGCACGCCGCCACCGCGCTGTCCCAGATGACGGGCAGCACGATCATGATCAGCGTCCCGACGATCACGATCGCGAAGCTCGAAGATGTGCCGCCACAGATCTCCGGGGCGGAGGAGCCGGTTGCTGCGGTGCTCATGCACATGATGGGCGACCTCACGGGACGCACGTTGCTGGTGTTTCCGCAGCCGACCGCCGTTAGGCTGTCGGAGCTGATGCTCCGACGTCCCGCCGGCACGTCCACGGAACTGGGAGAGCTCGAGCAGTCGGCGATCAAGGAGGCCGGGAACATTCTGAGCGGCGCCTACATGAACGCGCTGAGCGATTTCATGGGGCTCATGCTGCTCCCGTCGCCGCCGAGCCTCGCGGTCGACATGTCGAGCGCGGTGCTCACGACGGCGTATCTGCAGTTCGGCACGGACCGGGATTACGTGTTCTGCGTGGAGAGCGAGTTCTACATGCACGATCTCCACGAGCGATTGAGAGGGTTTTTCCTCCTGTTGCCTGACGTGGCGTCGCTGCAGGCCATCTTGAAGGCAGTCCGCCTCGGATGACGAAGTTGGGGACTGGGGACTGGGGACTGGGGACTGGGACACCTCTGGCAGATGAGATGCTGGCGGGCGCGTCAGAGCGTTCGTCGGCTTCGGAGCCAGCGTCAGCCGAGTCCCCAGTGCCCAGTGCCCAGTCCCCAGCACCGCTGACAAGCGAGAGAGACCGCGACGTCCTCAGGAGCTTCGCCAAGCGAATCGACCCCTCCGACGCCGGCGCCCACAACAACCTCGGCGTTCTCTATTACAACAAGGGCTTGTTAGGCGAGGCGGTCGCCGCGTTCTCACGCGCGCTCGAGCTCGACCCGAAGATGCAGGTTGCGCAGCGCAACCTGGAGATCGCGTACTTCAACACCGGCTACTACGACCGCCGAGTGGCCGAGCTCAAGGATCGTCTGCGCGTCCAGGCCGACGACCGCCACGCCCGCTGGGAGCTCGGCCGAACGTATGCGCTGCTCGGCCAGGTGGACAGCGCCGTCGACGAGTTCACCGAGCTCCTGCGCTTCTATCCGGACGATGTCGGCGCCATCGTGCAGCTCGGGCTCGCAGAGAAGGGGAGCGGCGACCTGGAGAACGCGCAGCGTTGGTTCTCGCGCGCGCTCTCGCTCGATCCGGGCAGCGCGATCGTTCAGTTCTATGTCGGCGAGGTGCTGTACAACCGCGGCCTCAACGACGAAGCGCTGAACGCGCTGAGACGGTCCATCGAGCTCGCGCCAGACAACCCCGACGCGCATTACCTGCTCGGCTTCGTGTTAGGCGACATGGGGCGCCACGACGAAGCCCAGAAGGCCACGAAGCGGGCGATTCAGCTCAACCCTGCGCTGTCGCGCGCGCACGCCAACCTGTCGCTCGACCGGAGCAGCTCGCACACCTACGAGGCGGTCATCGCGCAGCGCGCGACGCGCGCCGTGGACCGTGAGATGGTCGTGGCGCCCGAAGGGCAGCTCGCGCACTTCAACCTCGGCCTCGCATTCCGCCAAAAGGGGTACTACGCCGAGGCGCTTCGCGAGTACCGCCTGGCAGCGGAGCGCGGCGAGGACGGTGAGCTCGTGCTGCAGGCCATGGCCGAGGTGCACCTGCTGAAAAAGGAGCCCGCGACCGCGGCGCAGCTGTACGACAAGCTGCTGGCGCTGCGTCCGGACAGCCCGAAGCTGTGGAACGAGCGCGGGATCGCGCTGCACCAGGACGGGCGCTATGCCGACGCCGCCGAGAGCTACCGGCGCGCGGTCGCGTCCGACCCGAAGTACGCGTTAGGCCTGAACAACCTTGGCGTCGCGCTCTACCACATCGGCAACGCCGAAGCGTCGGTCGAGGCCTTCCGGTTCGCGCTCAAGGCGCAGCCATCGTTCGTCAAGGCTCGGCTGAACCTCGCGCTGCTCCTCTTCAAGAAGAAGCGGCTCCCGCTCTGTCTCGAGGCGTACCGGCAAGTGCTCCAGCTAGAGCCCGAGCAGCCGGTGGCGTGGAACGGCGTGGGTCTCGTGCTGGTCGAGCTCAGGAAGCTCGAGGACGCGCGTAACGCCTATGGCCGCGCCATTCAGGCGAAGCCCAGCTACGCGGAAGCGCATTACAACCTGAGCTTCGTTCTCTCGAACCTCGGCGATTACGACGGCGCGCTCCGCGCGACCAAGCGAGCGCTCGAGATCGACCCGTACTACGTCCCGCAGAAGTTCGAGCTCGCGATCGACCTCGAGTTCGAGGATCCGGAGTTCACGATCATTCCGGACCTCGGCGGCGAGAAGCGCACGGACGGGTCGGTCGAAGAGTTTGCGCTCGACACGCGCGTGCTCGATTCGCTGTTCACCGAGCTGGCTCCGGTGGCGCCGCCTCCGGCGGCGGCGACGCCGGCCGCCACGCCGTACGCCGCGGCAGCGGATTATCTGTCGAAGGGGCTGCTCGAGCGCGCGTCGGCTGAGGCGAGCCGCGTGCTCGCGCGCGGCGGCGACCCGGTCGAGGGCCTGACGCTGCTGGCCGATGTCTACGCGAAGCAGGGTGCCTATGGCGAGGCGCTCGAGCGCTACCGCGGCGCCCGCACGGCCGCCGGCGGAACCGCAACCGCGGCCGCGGCGACTCGGCGCGCGCTGGCCGGCGAAGTTCGCGTGCTCATCATGCTCGGTCGAGGTGGCGAAGCGCGTCCGCTTGCGGAAGACCTCCTGACCGCCGCGCCGGCCGATGTCGAGATGCTCATTCTCGCCGCGACCGCGCGCTCGGACGGCGGGGATCCGGCGGCGGCGCTGGAAGCGCTCGAGCGGGCGCGTCGCGGGGCACCCGCTCGAGCCGATGTGCTCAAGCAGATCGGTGACGTCGCCCGCTCCATCGGGGATTTCGAGAGTGCGGTGGAGTCGTACCGCCACGCGTTGACACTGGACCCGGACTTTGCGGTCGTTCGCTACCAGCTCGCGACGATTCTCGAGATGAAGGGGGTCAACGCCGAGGCCGAGCGCGAGCTCGCCGCGGCGCTCGATTCGGTGCCGACCTACACCGAGGCCGCGCTGGCGTTGGCGTCGCTGCGGCGACGGCTCCAGCGTCATGGGGAGTCGCTGACGCTTCTCGTCGAGCTGCTCCAGCGCGATCCCTACAACCTCGATGCGCTGACGTCGCTCGGCGAGACGCTGTTCGAGAGCGGCCGGCGTGGGGACGCGGCCGTGGCGTTCGCGCGCGTGCTGCGCTTCGACCCGGAGCACGTCGGCGCGCTGTACTTCGAGGGAGTGCTCGCCGCGGACCAACATCGGTACCGGGAAGCGATCGATCGATGGCGCCGCGTCGTCGACCTCGAGCCGGCGAGCGAGTACGCGCGCCGCGCGCGTCGGGACTCGCGCACGGCCGCCGACCTGCAACGCATCTTCGTCGCACGGGAGCCGGCCGCGTAATGGCGATCGAGGGTCCGCTCCGCGAGCTCGGCATCCACGACGTCTTTCAGCTGCTCGACCTGAGCCGAAAGACGGGGTCGCTGCGCGTCACGTCGGCGCTGCGCGACAACGAAGGCGTGGTCTGCTTCGAGGCCGGGCGCGTGGTCTCGGCCTCAATCCGCACGAACCCGCACCCGCTGGGTGCCATGCTGGTGCGCGCCGGCAAGATCTCCGAGGGCGACCTGGAGCGGGCGCGCGCCTCGCAGCAGGCCCGCTCGGACGGCAAGCGGCTGGGGGAAGTGCTCGTGGAGGGCGGGTGCCTAACGTGGCGTGAGCTGGAGCGCCAGGTGCGCCTGCAGATCGAGGCGGTGGTCTTCGAGCTCATGTCGTGGCAGGAGGGATTTTTCTCGTTCGTCGAGGGCCAGACCGCTGACTCGTCCACCGAGGCGTTCGCGCGCATCTCGACCGAATCGCTGCTCATGGAGGGCGCGCGCCGGATCGATGAGTGGGCGCGCATCGCGCACAAGATCACGCACCTCGGCGTAGTCCCGGTGCTCGCACCCATAAATGAGGACCATCCGTCGCTGCTCGATCTCCTTCCAAGCGAGTGGGAGATGCTCGCGATGATCGATGGCCAGTCCGATCTGCGCGGCATAGCGAACCGGCTCGGTCGGAGCGAGTTCGACGTGGCCAAGGTGGCGTACGGGCTTCTGTCCACCGGTGTGATCGAGCTGCGCGCCGCGGAGGCGCCCGCCATCGTGGAACCGTTGGCCGGCGATGACCCCGCGCCACACATCGAACAGGCGCGCGCGGCGCTTCGCGAAGGTCGTCTCGAGCATGCCCTCGCCGCGGCGAGCGCCGCGACGCGAGCCGCCCCGACCCGCGCGGCCGCGCAGCTGCTCGTCGCCCGCGCCCTGATGCGGCTGGAGCGCGAGCCCGAGGCTTTGGAGTCGCTCCGCCGCGCAGCACAGCTCGAGCCGCGGAATCCCGAGGTGCTGCTGGCGCTGGGCGCCGCCGCCGCGCGCAGTGCGGGGATGGACCAGGCGATCCTCTCGTGGCAGCGCTACCTCGTGGAGGCGGGCGATCGCCCGACGGTGACCCGGGTGCGAGAGATGCTCGATTGCGTCGTGCGCCTCCGCGCGCTGCTCAAGGGGGTCGAAGATGGCTGACGAGATCCGCCGCCTGAGCGATGACCTCGCGCGCGATCCGTCGAGCCTCGTGTTCATGCGGCTCGCGGACGCGCTGCGCCGTGCCGGCCAGTTGGACGTCGCGCTGCGCGTGGCATTGCGCGGTCTCGACCGCCATCCCTACCTGGCGGAGGCCCACGACGTTCTGGCGCGCATCCACGCCGATCGTGGTGATCTCGAACGCGCGTCGGATGAGTGGGAGATGGCGCTACGGCTCGATCCCTCGCACGCCCAGGCGAACCTCGGTCTGGGCTTCGTGGATTTCCGCCGAGGCAATCTCGAAAGTGCCGAGCGCCGGCTGTCGGCCGTCGGGCCTGCGGAGCAGACGCCGGGCGTCGCCGCGGCGCTGGCTCACGTGCGCAGCGCGCTCGGCGCGCGTTCCGCGACTGTCGCCACGACCGTCGTGCCTAACGGTTCCGCGCCGCCCGACGTGATGCAACCGGCGCCGCCCACGGCACCGACCGAAACGAGCGCCCCGGCCCCGGTCGCGATCCGGCCGGCTGCTCGACCGATTCCAACGACTCCGCGTTCGACTCGATCTGTGCCAGAGTTCCCGCCTCCCGATCCGTCGCGCGCCAAGCAGCTCTTCGATTCCGCGCTGGACGGGACGGATCAGCACGCGCTGCTCGTCGATGGGGACGGACTCGTCCTCGCTGGAGCGTACACGGACGCCGCCGGGCACGATATCGCGGACGTGATCGCCGCGGAGCTCGCGGGCGTGAGCGGCGAGGCCGAGCGTGCGATGCGACATCTCGGACTTGGCGCCTGGACGTCCTTGCTCGTCGAGGCCGACGACGCCATCGTCGCGATGACGCCGGCTCTGCACGGCAGCCTGCTCGTCGTCACCGCGTCCCGAAAGACGCCGGTTGGCCTCGTTCGGCTGCTGCTGGACCGCGCGCTCGCCCGCGCGCGCGACTGGCTTGCAAGGGTGTCATGAGCAAGACGCCATACGCCGAGCTCCTGGCCATGCTGTCTCGCCACCGCGGTGTCGTGGGGAGCTTCGTCGTCTCCGAGCGGGACGGGCTCGCCGTCGATTCGAACGTGCAGATCGGCGTGCACGCCGAGGCGGTGGCGGCGCTGGCAGCGTCCCTGCACCGCAAGGCGCGCCTCGCGTGCGGCGCCGCGGGATGCGGCGTGGTGACGTTCCTGCGTCTCGACGCGGAAAACGGCGGCGTCTGTGCGGCGGGGCGTGATGACCTCGTGCTGGTCACCATCTCGGAAGCCAGAGCGAACATCGGGCTGCTGCGGGTTGAGATGATGCGCGCCGCGAAGGCGCTCACATGAGTCCCCGCACGTCGAGCGTGGCGCCATGAAGATCGCCGTCGAGGCCTGGATGGAAGAGCCGCTACGACGGTTCATCGAGGACGCGCGCGTTAGGCTCGTGCTCCTGCTCGAGTCGAGCGGTCGGGTGATGGCGCAGCACGGATTCACCCGCTCGATCGATGTGATGTCGGCGTGCGCGCTTGCTGCCGCGATCCACGCATCGGCGGCAGAAATCGGACGCCAGCTTGATGGCCATCCGTTCACGGCGCTCCACCATTCCGGTCAGGAACGCCAGGTCTTTCTCGGCGAGCTGCCGACGGCGCGGGGCGCGCACATCCTGCTGACGGTCTTCGATGAGTTGAGCTCGATCGGCCTGGTGCGCCTCTATTTCAGGGAGCTCGGTGTGCGGCTCGCTGCCGCGGCCCCCGCTCCCGCCGTTCCGATCCCGTCTCCCGGGCTCATCGACTTCGAGTCCGACCTCAACCGCAACCTGGCGAAGTTGTTCGGCAGGATCTGACCACACGCGTTTCCATGTCTCTCGTCAACTACGCCGCGCGCGAGATCACCTGCAAGATCGTCTATTACGGCCCGGGACGCTCGGGCAAGACGAGCAACCTGCATTACGTCTACAACCAGGTGCCGGGCGACCGGCGCGGCTCGATGGTCTCGCTCGCGACGCAGACCGACCGCACGCTCTTCTTCGACTTCCTTCCGCTCGATCTCGGATCGATCTCGGGCTTCACGACGCGCCTTCAGCTCTACACGGTTCCGGGCCAGGTATACTACGCCACGACGCGGAAGCTCGTGCTGCAGGGTGCAGATGGCGTCGTGTTCGTGGCGGACAGCCAGCGGCGCCAGATCGAGGAGAACGTCGAGAGCATGCAGGACCTGCACGCGAACCTGGCGGAGCAGGGCGTTGACGCGCGTAACGTCCCACTCGTCATCCAGTACAACAAGCAGGATCTCCCTCCCGAGCTCATCATGGATGTCTCGGAGCTCGACGACATCCTCAATTTTCGCGGCGTGCCCTATCACGCCGGCGACGCGCTCCGAGGCACCGGCGTCTTCGAGACGCTCCGGAGCATCTCGGAGCTTGTGCTGCGCCGGTTGAGCGGGGCGACCGCCGCTCCGCGTGTGGCTGTGGGACGATGAGTGTTCTTCTGGACGGTCGGTTTCGGTTCGACAATTACGTCGTCGGCGCGTCAAACCGCCTCGCGGTGGCGGCCGGCCGCGCCGTCGCCGAATCGCCCGGTGCCAGCTACAATCCGCTCTTCATCTACAGCCCTTCCGGGTTAGGCAAAACCCACCTCATCGGGGCGATAGGCTTCGCGGCCAGGCAGCTGCAGCCCGAGCTCGTCGTCGAGTACGTTCCGCTCGACGATTTCGTCGACCAGCTCCACCTCGCCATCTCTTCCGGACAGGCCGAGGCGTTCAAGCAGCGCTATCAGCGCATCGACATGCTGCTGCTCGACGACGTCCAGTTCCTCACCGGGCGACGCGAGACGCAGACCGAGATGCTGCGCATCTTCAACGCGCTGCAGGGGAGCGGCCGCCAGATCATCATGGCGAGCGACCGACCGCCGGCGGAGATTGCCGACGTCGATGAGCGCCTGGTCACGCGGCTGGCGGGCGGACTGATCGTCGACATTGGGCTGCCGGAGTACGAGACCCGCGTCGCGATCCTGCGGAGCAAGTGCGCGGAGCGCGAGATGACGTTCGCCGACGGCGTGCTCGAGGAGCTCGCGCGCATGCCCTGCGGCAGCGTACGCGAGCTGCAGGGGGCGCTCAACCGCCTCGCCGCGCACGAGGCGTTAGGCGAGCGGCCGGTGACGCCCGCGAACGTGCGGTCGATCGTCGCGGCTGGTCGCCTCACTCCCGACTTCGGGCGGGCCGCCGCGGTGGCGCAAGACGAGTTCGCCGGCTTCGTGTCGGACATTGCGGTCGCCGTGGCGCAGCACGTCGAGGGATGGCGCGTCAGGCTCGGCGAGCGAATCGCGCACTGGCAGGCCGCGGGATATCGAACGACGATGCTCGAACGGGTGCTGGCGATGAACGAGGAAGCCGACGTCGATGCGCTCGATGCGGCGTTCGCGAGCGGCGTGGCCCGGCTCGAGCAGCTCGAGGCGCAGGCGGTGCTGCTGGACCCTCGGCTCGCGGGACTCGAAGTGTTCCGGGATCCGCAGCACATCGACGATGCCGAAGCGCGAGTCGAGCAGGCGATGGCGGCACAGGACCCACCGCCCGGTCCCTGGCCTGCGTTCACGCTGGAAACGATGATTGCCGGCAAGTCGAATCAGCTCGCCCTGCGTGCCGCCGAAGCGACAATCGAGGCACCGGGCGCTCGCTACAACCCGCTGTTCATTCACGGCGGTCCTGGGGTGGGAAAGACGCACATGGTGCACGCGGTTGGCAACGCGCTGCGCCGCAGGGCGGCGCTTTCCGGACCGGTTGCGTGCGTGAGCGGTTCCCAGTTCGTCGACGAGCTGATCGCCGCTCTTCAGGATGGCACGGTCGATCGCTGGCGAGCGCGGTACCGAACGGCCGGCGCGCTCATCGTCGACGACGTGCACGCGATCGCGGGAAAGGAGCGATCGCAGGATGAGCTCTTCCACCTCTTCAACGCGCTACACAGCGCCGGAAAGCAGGTCGTGCTGGCGAGCGACCGGCCGCCGTCGGAGATCGGCGAGCTCGAGGCGCGGCTTCGTTCGCGTTTCGACGGTGGGCTCGTGGTCGCGATTCAGCCGCCGGATCGCACGCTCCGCGAGTCACTGTACGCGCGCATGCTGCAGGATCGGGCTCCGGACGCGGAACCAGGCGTCGCTGCCCTGCTGGCCGAGCTGCCGGTCTCCGGAGCGGCCGAGGTGGAATCGGTGATCGACCGGGTGCTGCACGCCGCGCGCGCGGCTGGCGGGGCGATCACGCTGTCGCTCGTTAGGCGCGAGCTCGGCTCCGGCGGTGCCGCCACGCCGGTCTCCGCTCCCGCCGTTGCGGATAAGTCGTTCCTCGACGCCGAGAAGATCGTGATGGAGTGGCCCGAGCTCGATGGGCGAGTGATCGAGGAGCTGCGCTGATGGCGATCAAGGGAAGCCTGAAGGAGGCGAGCCTCCCCGACGTCCTCCAGCTCCTCTCGATGGGGAAGAAGAGCGGCTGCCTGAGCGTCACCCATCGCCAGAGCTTCGGCTACATCTACTTCGACAAGGGCCGTATCTGCTACGCGTCGATCGTGAATCGGCGCGACCGGCTCGGCGACATCCTCGTCAAGAACGGGCTGATCACGCAGGCGCAGCTCGATCAGTGTGTGGCCGTCCAGAATCGGCAGCGTGACAAGCGACTCGGTGAGATCCTCGTGGAGCGCGATTTCATCGCGCGCGAGGAGCTCCATCGCTACATCCGCATCCAGATCGAAGAGGCGGTCTACTACCTGTTCACGTGGAACCAGGGAACGTTCAACTTCGAGGCGGATGTCGCGCCTGACGCGCAGGACTTCCTCGTTTCCATCAACCCGGAATCGCTGCTCCTCGAAGGCGCGCGGCGCGTCGACGAGTGGAGCCTGATCGAGAAGAAGATTCCGAGCTTCGACCTCGTCTTCGAGGCCGACCGGAACCGCCTCAAGGAGAGCGGTGCGGAGCTCACGGTCGAGCAGGAAACGCTCGTGCGGCTCATCGATGGCAAGCACGACGTCGCCGGCCTCATCGACGAGTCCGGGCTTGGCGAGTTCGATGCCGGCAAGGCCCTCTACGGTCTCATTACCGCCGGGTTCCTGCATCGCGTCGGTCGCACGAAGCCCGTGGAAACCGTGTCATCGGACGGGCGCGTCGCCGAGCATCGGAACCTCGGCGTGGCATTCTACAAGGCCGGCATGTTCGACGAGGCGGTGCGTGAGTTCCGCCGGGTCAGCGAGCTGCGACCCGGCGACGAGCTCGCGACGTTCTACGCCGGCCTTGTACTGCTCCGTCAGGGCCGCTGGCAGGACGCGGTGACGCTGTTCCAGCAGATGGTCGCGCGTCGCGCCGCGAGCGCGGCCGTCTATCACAATCTCGCGTACGCGCTCGAGCGCCTCGGGCGCTATGACGAGTCGGCGGACGTGCTTGCGCAGGCGATCCGCATGGCAAGCAACGATCCCCGCACACTCCTCTCGTCAGGCGTGCTCGCACTGCGGCGCGGTGATATCATCGAGGCCGACGTGCTGCTCGCGGAAGCGGCAACCTTCTGGGACCGACGGCCGAAGCCTGCCGCGTGGTACCACTACGCGGCGCTGACGGCGGCGCTGGCGAACGACATCGACCGAGCAATCAGTGTGCTGTCCGAGGGCGTCGCGGCACACCCGCATTCCGCGGTGCTGTTGAACAATCTCGGCGTCGCCCTCGAGCGGCGCGGCCGCATCAGCGACGCGTCGCAGGCGTTCGAGCGTGGCGCGCTCGAGGATGCCACGCTGCCGCAACTGCACAAGAATCTCGGCGACAGTTATTACCGCTCCGGGCGCTACGACGACGCGCTCGAATCCTACCTGCGCGCCGTGAAGCACCGACCCAATCTCGGCGCGGATGTGTACCTCAAGCTGGGAAACCTCCGGTACCGTCGGCAGGAGCGCGAGGAAGCGAATCGGTGCTGGAAGAGGGCGCTGGAGCTGGAACCGACGAACGCGATCGCGCGGACCAATCTCGAAACCGCGAGGCAGGCCGAATGATGGCCGCCGGGCTGGACGACGCCGAATTCGCGCAGCTGACCGCGAAGATCGCCCGGGAGCGCGCGTTCGGGTGCGGCAGCTACAAGGAGAGGTGTCTCCGCCGCCGCATCGCCGTGCGAATGCGAGCGCGGGGCGTCCATCGGTTCGCCGATTACGCCGCGCTGCTGGATCGGGACGCCGTCGAGTACGAGCGTCTGATCGACACGCTGACGATCAACGTTACCAAGCTTTTCCGGAACTGGTCGACCTTCGGTGCCGTGGCGAGCACGGTCGTCCCGATACTCTGGGAGGGGGCTGCGCGTCCCATCAGGGTATGGAGCGCGGGCTGCTCGTCGGGCGAAGAGCCGTATTCGCTGGCGATCCTGTTTCATCGTCACGCCGCGGTACGCGGCGATTCGATCGACGCGGCTCGCGTGCACGTGCTCGGGTCGGACATTGATCGCGCGAGTCTGGACGCAGCGCGGCGGGGGCAGTACGCCGAAGCCGCCTTCGCCGATACGCCGGTAGATATTCGGCGCCGCTACTTCTCGGGACGACCGCCATTCGAGATCGCCCCGGAGATTCGACCGCTCGTGTCGTTCGAGCGGAGGGACCTGATCGTCGACCCGCCGCAGGGGGGAATGCATCTCATCGCCTGTCGCAACGTGCTGATCTACTTCGACCGGTCCACCCAGGAAACCCTGTTCCAGCGATTCCACGACGCGCTGGCGCCGGGCGGGTTCCTCGTGCTGGGCAAGGTCGAAACGTTGCTGGGCCCGAGCCGTTCGCTGTTCTCCGCGGTGGACCCGCGCGAGCGCATCTTCCGCCGCCGCTGAACCCCGACGCGACGTGAACCCACCTAACGCCACCGAGCAGAAGGTCCAGGAGATCCGGGTCAAAGTCGCCGACTACGCCGTGGCGAACGGGAACTCGGTGATCTCGACCATCGGGCTGGGGTCGTGTGTAGCGATCATCCTGTACGATGGCTCGTCGCGGATCGGAGCGCTTGCGCACATTCTGTTGCCGAGCGAGGGGCTGTCGCTCGACAGCGAGAACCGCGCGAAATTCCCGTCCACGGCGATCCCGCTCCTCGTTGAAGAGATGCGGAAGCGAGGGGCATGGGGGCGGCCCGTGGCCAAGATCGTCGGTGGCGCGAGCATGTTCTCGTCGCTCCTGCCCTCGGGCGGCATCAACATGGGCGAACGCAACGTCGAGGCCACGAAGCGCGTGCTGCGGTTGGCGGAGATCCCCCTCGTCGCCTCTGACACGGGCGGCGAGCACGGGCGCAGCGTTTACTTCCACGTGACGGACGGTCGTGTGGTGGTGAAGTCGCTCAAGTTGGGGGAGCGTGTCCTCTAGCCAGCGCACTGTCCTGGTCGTCGACGACAGTGCGTTCACCCGAAGGCTGGTCAGCGACATCCTGTCGGCGAGCGAGGAATTCCGTGTCGTCGGCACGGCGCGCAACGGCCTCGACGCGCTGAAGCAGATCCACGCGCTCGATCCGGACATCGTCACGCTGGACGTCGAGATGCCGGAGCTCGACGGACTGCAGGCACTCGGCTACATCATGAGCGAGACGCCGCGTCCGGTGGTGATGCTCAGCGCCCTGGATTCGCCTAACGGGGGCGAGCTGACGATCCGCGCCCTCGAGCTCGGCGCCGTGGAGTTCGTGCACAAGCCGACGGCAGGCGTGCGCAACGCAGCCGAAGCGCTCGGCGCCCGGCTGATCGATGCGCTCCGCGCGGCGTCGTGTGTGAACCTTCGCGGCGTGCCAATGCTCGCGAGGCCAACGCTCGTCGAACGGGATAGCGCGGGTGCCGTTTCCGGTGCCGCGACACACGCGGTCGTGATCGCGGCCTCCACCGGCGGTCCGCGAGCGCTGGCCGAGGTGATCCCCCGCCTCTCGTCGGATCTCGACGCCGCGGTGCTCGTGGTGCAGCACATGCCCGCCGGTTTCACGGCCAGCCTCGCCGGCAGACTGCGCGCGATGAGCAGGCTGGCGGTGAGCGAGGCGCGCCACGGGGACCGGATCGAACATGCACGGGTCTACGTCGCGCCGGGGGGGATGCACATGCGGGTCATCGACGTGAACGGGGTGCCCCTGATCGCGCTGGACCAGACACCGCCGATCTGGGGCGTGCGGCCCTCGGCGGACCCGCTATTTCGCTCGGCGGCGCAGCGGTTTGGGTCTTCGCTGGTCGGCGTAGTGCTGACCGGCATGGGGCGCGATGGCGCCGAGGGCCTGCGCGCGGTGCGCGATAACGGAGGCTACGCCATCGTGCAGGACCGCGAGACGTCGATCGTTTACGGCATGCCCCAGGCGGCCCTGGCGACGGCGGGTGCCGATCGTACGCTGCCCCTTTCCGCGATCGCCGCCGAGATCGAGAGTCGGGTGCGGGCGGGTGTGGCGTAGATCACATCGAGTGATTTGGGAGTGACTCCGTCCCCTCGCGGAATGTCCTGTCAGTAATGCCTCGCCTTCGTCGGAAGACTCCCCACGAGCCAGTCCGCGCTGTTCCCGCATCCGCCGAGCGTGGGCGCGTGGCAACGCCACGCGCCCCTGTAGCGGCTCCGAGGACGCTGCGCGACCTGGCGATCGCGCTCAACGGAGGTGCTCCACGGCCAAGGCAGGACTACCTCGAGCTGCCCGTCTTCGAGGAGGTTGCGCCGCCAGCGCCGGTCGCGCCATTCCGCGAGCGCCTGCAGAGTCGCGAGGGGAGGGCGGAGCTTCTCTTATTTCGCGTCGCCGGCGAGTTGTTTGCGACCGAGCTGCGTGCCGTCGAAGAAGCCGTGGAAGGAGTCGAGGCGCAGGCCATTCCGGATGCGCCGCCACTGATGCTTGGCATCTTCGCCCTTCGGGATCGCACGCTCCCGATGTACGCGCTCGCTCGGGTCCTCGACCTTCCCGAGCGCGAGGCCGCGGCGATGACGCTCGTGATGCGTCCGTCGGCCGCGCGCATCGCCGTCGCGGTGGACGCCGTCGATGATGTGTTCGACACTCCGCTCGACGGGGTTCGGCCCGTGCCTTCGCCGGAGAACGATGCCCTGGTGCTCGGCGTGGTGTGGCGCGGCCACGAGCTCATCACGCTGCTCGACGCCGACACGATCGTCGCCACCTGCCTGGCAGTTACGCCGCCCGATTCGCTATGACCGCTCCCGCTTCAGCCGTGTCGCAGATCGTCACGTTCCGGCTCGGCGACGATCTGTTCGCCGCCGACATCTTTTCGGTCGAGCGCGTGCTCCGGTACACGCTACCGACGCCGGTGCCTAACGTGCCGGCGTGGATCGAAGGCGTCATCGACTACCAGGGGCGCGTGGTGCCGGTGATCAACCTCCGGAAGCGGTTCGAGCTCCCCGACGCGCCCACGCCGGCCGATGGCCGGATTCTGGTGCTCACGGTCGACGACGAGTGGGTGGCGGTGACGGTGGATGGTGTGCTCGACGTCAGCCTGCTCGACCCGTCGCGGCTGGCGCCGCCGCCCGCACTCTTCCGCGGGCTTGCCGCCGGGTACCTCCGCGGTGTGGTCAGGCGCGGCGAGCGCCTGGTGGTCTTCCTCGACGTTGCACGGCTCTTTTCCGCCGACGAGCGCATCGTGCTCGAACGGCCTGCGGAGGAACCGGCGCGGCATGTCTGACGCGCTCGCGACCGACGTGCGGGGACGAGTTGCGGCGCTCTCGGCCCGACTCGATGCGGCCGACGCTTGCACCGACCGATCCGCGCTCAAGGCGGACATCATCGAGCTGTTCCGGACCGTGGAGCGCGAGCTCGCCGAGCTCGGCGCCCTGAAGGAGGACGTGAAGAAGCTAGTGGAGCGCTGGAAGGGCATCGGTGGTGCGACTCAGCCCACCGCGCCGCAGCCCGTCGCTCCGCCGATCCGCGCGGATCACATCGGCGCATCGACATTCATCGAGAAGGGATGGTCCCGCATCTCGCTGGGCGACTACCCGGCGGCCGAAGCCGCGCTGCAGAAGGCGCTCGAGCTGTCGCCTAACGATCTGCAGGCCACGTCGCTGCTTGGCTGGGCGCAGATGCATCAGGAGAAGTACGACGACGCGCTCATGAACTTCCAGCGCGTCCTCATGAAGGAGCCGGCCAATGCGCTCGCGCGGATCAACGTCGGATACATCTGCCTCAAGAAGCGGATCTTCGGCGAGGCGATCGAGCACCTGTCGAGGGCGATCCGCCTCGACAACGACGCGAAGGCGACGCTCTACGCGCACTACTACCTGGGATTGGTGTACCTCGAGCGCGAGATGTACGACGATGCGCAGACGTTCTTTCGCAAGAGCCTGACGCTTGGGCCCAATCTTCTCGAGGCATACTACGAGCTCGGTCGCGCACACTGGTTGGCCGGCCAAGCGGACGCGGCGAAGGAGGCTTGGCGCACCGGTGCGGCGGCGAACAAGTTCAATCCATGGGGAAAGCGCTGCGCCGAAGTGCTGGCAAAGGTGGAGGCGGGAGGGGTGCCGGAGTAGACGGGAACCGGGAGCGGGACTGCGGGAACGGGGAACGGGGAACCGGGAACCGAAACTCCGAGGAGCCTCTGTTCCCGGTTCCCAGCGCCTCGCCTCCGGCGGGCGCCTCCCGGTTCCCGTGGTGGCTGGTAGCATGCGCCCTGTTCCTCATCGCCAACACCGCGGGCGCCCAAGACTCGGCGTCCCGCTTCGATCACGGTCGATTCACCGTCGTGGCATATCCGTCCGACGCGCTCCTCGCGAAATCACTGCTCGCGTCGGCCGTTGCGCGCGACACGTTTCCGGGGCTCGCACGGCCCGCGCAGCGCGTCGTCATTGCGATCGCACCAGACCAGCGCCGATTTCGCGAGTGGATCGGGCCGGCCGCGCCAGAATGGGGTGCGGCCGTGGCGTTTCCGGAGTCGAACCGCGTCGTTATGCAGGGAAGGAGCGCCGGCTCCGACGCCGGCGATCCCGTCGAGGTGCTCCGGCACGAGCTTGCCCATCTCGCATTGCACGAGGCGCTCGGCGACCTGCCCCCGCGGTGGTTCGACGAGGGCTACGCGAGCTACGCCGCCAATGAGGTCGCGCGCGACGCGATCCTCGGTGCGAACCTCGCCCTGCTGTTCCGCGGCATGCCGCCCCTCGATTCGCTCGACGCGGGCTTCGGCGGTGGCTCGTTGAGGGCCGAGGGCACGTACGCGCTCGCGTACCGTGCGGTGGCCGAGCTGGCGGAGCGGGATCCCGAGCGGGGCCTAACGCTGTTCTTCAGATACTGGAAGCAAACGGGTCGCTTCGAGAGCGCCGTGCGCAGTGCGTACGGTATCACGCAAGGCCAGTTCGAGGAGATCTGGCGCGCGCGAACACGCCGTCGCTACGGCGGGCTCGCGCTGGCTGCCGACCTCTCTATTGCGGCAGCGTTGACGCTGTTCATCGTGATGCCCTTCTACGTGATCAGGCGGCGCCGCGACCGTCTGCGAATGGCCGCCCTGGTGCGTGCGGACGAAGAGGCGGAGCGACGCGAGCGCCAGAGCGTCATCGAGGCGCTGCTCAGAAGCATCAGCTCGCCGATGGCAAGTGCCGGGGATCCTCCTCCGCCCAGCCCGCCGCCTGACGAGTCCGCAGGTCCCGCGAAGGAACAGTGACCCGCTTGGTCGTGTGACTCGGCAGCGCCCGCCAGGGGTTACGACTGGGGCTCTGGCGCGGCTTCAACCGTCTCGACAAGACTGTTTTCGGGCCTGCTGACGACGCGGCTAGTCACGAGCTAACTCTTGACGTGACGCTTGCTTGACATGATTTCCGACGTCCGATAAAATCCACCGATCATTATGGCCCAAACAAAATCGGCTCCACGGTCGCGGCCGCTGATCCTCTGGGGAATCGCCGCCGCAACGTTGCTCGCAGGATACATCGATCTGGCTCGCGGGGGCGAAACGCTCGCGCCGATTCTGCTCGTGATCGGCTACTGCGTGCTCGTTCCGCTCGCGATCCTGAAGTAGCAAACCGTGTCTTCGCCCTGCCAGTGCATCCGAGGTTGCGCTGGCAGAGCGATTGCATTTTTGGCGGTTGGAGAGGGCTAAGGCCGGGCGAATAGCTCAGTTGGTTAGAGCGCCTGCCTTACACGCAGGAAGTCGGGGGTTCGAGTCCCTCTTCGCCCATGGCAGAACGAATCGAGCTGGACCCTGTGATCCGGTTGGGGGGTACCATGATAAACGCTTCGGAGGAGACGACAGTGAAGGCACGGCGACGCCACGCGCGAACCATAGTCGGGACGATCGTTGGGCTGATGGCCAGTGGTGTGTTCGCGACCGTGAATGCGCAAACGCAAACGTTGCAGCGTGGCCAGACTGCGGGTCCGAGATTTATGGTCCCGACGTTCAAGAGCAGCGAACGCGGACTCGGACTGCAGGCTGCTGAAGCGGTTCGCGAGCGGATGGGCCAGGACTTCCAGCTCAAGACGCTCTGGATCGTTCCAAAGTCCGACATCATGACGACGCTCGTGAACTCGGGCTATTCGACGACCGAAGCGTTGAGCTCCAATGACGCCCGCGCGCTCGCCCAGCTGCTGCGAGCCGAGGAGTACGTCGAAGGCAACGTCGAAAAGACTCCCAGCGGGTATCGCGTCAGCGCGAACATGATGCTCGTTCGGCCCGATGGCATGGTGCAGCCGCTGCCGCCAGTGGACGTAGCGAAGGTCGGCGATGCCGCGAAGGGGATCTCGAGCGCCGTGGAGTCGGCGCGCAAGCAGATCGACCCGACCAAGAAGTGTATCGACCTCTATCGCGCGAAGAAGTACAACGAGGCGCTGGCCGAGGCCAGGAAGGGCATCGCCGTGTATCCGAATGCCGTCATGCCGCGCGTCTGTATCGCCGAGGTCTACAACGACCAGAAGCTCGGCGCGGACTCGATGATCGCGATCAGCGAGTCGATCCTGAAGATCCACAAGGACAACAAGCGCGCCCTCGCGTTCGCCGCCGACGCGTACGCCGAGAAGAAGATGGAGGACAAGCAGATCGAGACGCTCACGCGCCTCATCTCGCTCGATCCGAACAACACGCGCCTGCAGACGCAGGTCGTGAACATCCTCGCCGGCAGCGGCAAGGCGTCGCTCGCGCTGCCGATCGTCGATGACGCGGTCAAGAACAACCCGGGTGATGCTGCCCTCGTGAAGCTGCAGTGGCTCGTCCACTTCGCCGCGAGGGACATCAAGGGTGCGCTCGGCATCGGTGAAGAGATGGTGAAGCTCGACACAGCGTCGGCGGACACGACGTTCTTCATTCGCCAGTCTGCCGCCTACGCTGCCGACAGCCAGTTCAAGAAGGCCGCCGAGACGCTCGCGCGTGGCCGGCAGAAGTTCCCGAACAACATGTCCATAAACTCGACCTACGTGCAGCTGCTCATCCAAACGGGGCAGACGGCGCAGGCGATCGAAGAGGCGAAGCGCGTGCTCGCGGTGAACCCGAAGATGAAGGGGATCTGGCTGCCGATCGCGAAGGCGCAGTCCGACGCGGGTGCACCCCCCGACACGGTGATGGCGTCGCTCCGAGCGTCGATCGCCGCAGGCGACAGCGCCGCACTCGTCGCGACGTACGCGACGGGGCTCGGGCAGGCGGAGCAGAAGAAGGCCGCCGCCGCGAACCCGAAGGACATCGATGGCTTCCGCCGCGCCCTGAACTATCTGCAGTTCAGCGACAGCGTGCAGAAGTCCGCAGCGGCCGCGTTCCTACAGGGTGCAACCCACCTGCAGAAGGGTCAGGCACTCCTCGAGCAGGCTCGCGAGAAGAAGAGCTGCGATATGGCGAAGGAAGCGACGCAGGACTTCACGGACGCACAGATCTTCATTCCGCGTGGCGCAGCGGAGTTTAAGGATCAGGCGGGGCAGCTCATGACCGCGTTGCAGCAGCTATCGCCGTATGGCGACCAGATGGTGAAAGCCCTCTGTAAGGGCAAGTAACCATTCTGCGGATCGTGCACGAACAAGCGCCCGCCGTCGAATCGACGGCGGGCGCTTCGTTTGGGGTCGGATCCCGCGACTCCGCTACCGGAGGTCACGCTCGACGGAACGTCGATGGCCAGGCAGACGCGGCAGATGAATGAGCAGATCGCGAGGTCGCGCTTCGTAGTGAGCCTGCTTGAGCTCCGTGGACTCGCCGTCGACGTTCACCGTCATGCGTTCCGGGGACGTGATGCGGAACCAGGGCACCTGGACATACCGAACGCCGTCGCTCTCGAGATGCTCCCCACGTTTCACGCGCAGCGCGAGCTTCGCGAACTCCTTGCGCGGCATGGCGCTCACGATGCACGCGTCGAGCAGACCGTCGCGAACGCTCGCGCGTGGCGTGACGAGCGTGCCGCCTCCAGTCGCACGCGCGTTGCCGATCGCGAACAACAGGAACTCATCTTCGAATCTCAAGCCCGGTGCCTCGAACAACGCTCGCCGCGGTTCGAGCGCCGCGAGCTTCCGAAGTCCGGAGATGAAGTACGCGACAGGTCCCAGCGACGCTTTCGCATCCGCCGGAGTCTCGGCGGTGGCCTCGGCTCCGACGCCGCCGGACGACACGTTGAGAAAGCGTCGTCCGTTCATGACGGCGGTGTCGATGATGACAGGTTTGCGTCGCAGCACGATATCCATAGCGGCGCTTGGATCGTCGGGTATGCCGACCTGTCGCGCGAAGTCGTTTGCCGTTCCCGCGGGAATGATGCCGAGGCCGACCGTCGTTCCTTCGATACCGTTGAGCACCTCGTTGACGGTGCCATCGCCTCCGCACGCGACGATCGTGTCAGCGCCGGCCTCGATCGCCTCGCGCGCGAACATCGCGCCGTCGCCCGGCTCCCACGTGACGCGGGGACGGACGATGTGCCCTTTGGCGCGGACCCATTCGACGAGATGACGAAGCCCGGGAAACTCGGCGCGCGCGCCGTGCAGCACGAGTGCGATATGACGCCGCCTCCGACCCTGTGGCCCCGGGCGGCTTCCGGTCCGGCGATCGGCAGCTCGCGCGCGCACACGACGTCTTCGGTCATTCATCGCGTCTTGATCGCTACCTTATCGTTAGGGAGTTGGTACACAACACTGGCTGGCGAGAGTCGCGAGTCGGTGGTCGTCAGTCGCCTGGCCCGACCGCACCGCGCTCGAGTCATCCGGTTTTCAGTCTCAGCAAGAAGCCTCCATGCGCATTTCGCGACTAACGACTATCGACCAACGACTAACGACTTGCGATGGCCGTCGCTAGGATGACCGAATCGTCCGCCGGGCCGTGGGCCAGCGCCTATCACGCGCCAGTTCTCGCCGACGAGGTGGTTGCGCTTCTTGCCGGCGCACGCTCGGTGCTGGATGGCACCCTCGGCGGCGGCGGGCATTCGCTCGCTCTCTTGGCGAGCGGAATGGACGTGACGGCGATCGATCGCGATCCGGAGGCGATCAGCGCCGCCCGGGAACGGCTCGCGACCTACGAGACCGCCGGCCGCTTCAGGACGGCGCTCGGCAACTACGCGGATCTCGATCGCATCCCGGAGCTCCAGCGCCGCACGTTCGACGGCATTCTCCTCGACCTCGGCGTCTCCTCCCATCAGCTCGACGATCCCTCGCGCGGCTTTTCGTTTCGTGAAGGCGTTCCACTCGACATGCGCATGGGAACCGACGCGGTTCGCGATGCCGCCACGCTGCTCTCCACCGCCGATGAGATGGAGCTCGGCGCGATCTTTCGAGAGTACGCCGACGAGCGGCGAGCGATGCGCCTCGCACGGGAAATCGTTCGCCGACGGGCGAATCGCCCGTTCGTGACGAGCGATGACCTGGTCGGTGCGATCCGAGGTGCGCTCGGCCCTCGTACCGGCCCCGCGGATTTCGCGCGGCTCTTTCAGGCGGTTCGCATCGCCGTGAACGACGAGATCGGAGGGCTGGAGCGGGCGCTCGACCGGCTGCGCGAGCGGTTGCAGCCCGGCGGGATCCTCGTCGTGATTGCGTACCACTCGGGCGAAGACCGCGTCGTGAAGAACGCGTTTCGCGACTGGAGCGCGTCGTGTATCTGCCCGCCGCGTCAACCCATATGTACGTGCCGCGGCCACGCCCTCGGCACCCTCGTGACCAGAAGGCCCGTGACGGCAACGCCCGAGGAAGCTGACCGTAATCCGCGCGCGCGCAGCGCGAGGTTGAGGGCATGGCGAAGCGCGCCGTAGCGGCCAAGAGCGGCGGCCGCGTGACGCGCCGGCGGGGTCGGTCCGTGGTCGCCCTCACACTTTTTGGTTTCGTCCTCGTGGCAACGAGCGTCATCTGGAGGCGCACGTTCGGCCTTTCGCAGTCGCGGACGCTGCAACAGCTGGAGCGCCAGCGATCGGACCTTCGCGCTCAACGGGCGCAATTGCAGCGCGAGATCCGGGACGCCGCCAGTCGAGACAAGCTTACGCCGCTGGTGGAGCAGCGGCTGCATCTGCGAATGCCGAGTGACAGTCAGGTCATCGTGATCGAAAGAAAGGACGTTCTGCCACCAGCACGCGATGCTTCGAAATAGCCGAATCGCCGTCGTGCATCTGGTCCTGGCAGGCTTCGCGGCGGCCATCGTCGCGCGGGCTGCGCAGGTTCAGGTCTGGGAGGGGAAGCAGTGGCAGGCCAAGGCAGCCCGTCAGCACGTTACCGCCTCGTCGATCCCGGCTCCGCGTGGGCTCATTCTCGACGCATCGGGCAACCCGCTGGCGGAAAGCCGTGAGCGCGTGCAGCTCGCGATCGCAACGAAGGAAGTTCGCGATCCGAAGCGATTGACCCGCGAGCTCACCCGCGCCGGCGTGGACGCCTCGTGGCTCGCGCGTCTTGCCGATCCAAGGCGGAAGTGGGTGCAGCTTCCCGGCAGCTTCGTTCCGAGCGACGTCCAGGCCGTGATGGCCATGCGCGGCGTTTACGCGACGTCTGTGGGGGAGCGCGTGTACGCCGCGAGCGGAGGCGCCGAGCGCATCATCGGCCACGCCGACCTGCAGGGCGGAGGAGTGGACGGTATCGAGCTCGTGCTGGACACTCTGCTGCGAGGCACCAAGGGCACGGTGTCGATGGTGAAGGACGTTAGCGGCCGTCGCTTCGAGACGCCTGACGCCGAGAGCGCCGAGCCGCGACCGGGCAATACGGTGGCGCTGACGATCAACAGCGCGCTGCAGGAGATCAGCGACGGAGCGCTGGGGAACGCCGTGGCCCAGATGGGTGCGGATGGCGGCGACATCATCGTGCTCGATCCGAACACCGGCGAGATTCGGGCGATGGCCTCGCGCCGCAAGGACCCGGCGTCCACCGCGGCAATGGCCATCATCGAGCCGTATCAGCCCGGATCGACGCTCAAACCATTCATCGCCGCCGCGCTCCTCGCGCGAGGAAAGGCGCGCGTCGATGACGTGATCGAGACGTACAACGGCACGTACAAGACGTTCGGCCGAACGATCCACGATGTGCACACGGCGGCGAGACTGTCGCTCTCGGACGTCATTCGCTTCTCGAGCAACATCGGCATCGTTCGCTTCGGGGAGCGCCTCACGCGGCGGGAGCAGTATGAAGCGCTGCGGGATTTCGGCTTTGGTACGCCGACCGGCATCGCGTACCCGCTCGAGTCGGCCGGCATCCTGCGCGAGCCTCGTTTCTGGGGTCCGCAGTCTCCGGCGTCGCTCGCGATGGGCTACGAGATTTCGGTGACGCCGCTGCAGCTCGCGCTGGCGTACGGGTCGATCGCGAACGGCGGCGAGCTGCTCGAGCCGTTGCTCGTGAAGGAAGTGCGTGATCTCGACGGAAAGGTCATCTACGCGGCGAAGCGGCGAGTCGTGCGACGAGTGCTGACACCGCAGGGCGCGGCACAGCTGCGGCGTCTCCTCACGGGCGTTGTCGACAGCGGCACCGCGAAGGACGCGGAAATGCAGACTTTCGCCGTCGGCGGAAAGAGCGGGACGGTTCGAGGCATGTCCCGTGGGCGATACGTCGCCGGCTCGTACACGGCATCGTTCGTCGGCCTGTTCCCGGCGGACAACCCGCAGTACGTCATCCTCGTGAAGCTGGACAACCCGAAGGGCACGTACTACGGCGGCAAAACGGCTGCACCCGTCTCGAAGATCGTGCTGGAGGCGGCCATCGCCGCGCGCGACGCCGCGATCGACCGCAACGCCCTAACGCGACGGCGCAACGAGCCGGTGTTCGCGTCGAAGGACAGCGGTCCGAAGACGAATCCTGACACGCCAAAGGCGCGCGAGATCACCGTGGCCGCCGGTTCGGTCGACGAGGTCACTCCGGACTCCGCGCGCGACCCGGGCGAGAACACGAGCGTCCCGTTCGTCGTAAGCCTTGCGGATCATCGGCGCGCGCCGGCTCTGCCTATTCGGGTACGCCCGATTCCCGATGTGAGCGGCCTGGCACTCCGCGAAGCCGTGCACACGCTCCACGAGTCGGGCTTCCGGGTTCAGCTCGCGGCCGGCGCAAGCGGCACGACCGCACCGGAGGCGGGGACGCCGCTCCGCACGGGCTCGATCGTCCGGCTCTACACGCAGCAATGACGTCGTTCTCCTCGCGTGCCGTGCGAGACGCACTGGCCCGGGCCGGGGTTCTCCGCGAGGTTCGGGGCGCGCTGCCCGAGGAGCTGACCGGCATCACCGATGACAGCCGGCAGGTCGGGCAGGGCTCGCTCTTCGTCGCGGTGCGGGGCACGGCGCGCGACGGCCACGACTTCCTGTCCGCGATCGCAGATCGCGCGGGCGCCGCGATCGTCGAGGACGTATCGCGCACGTCGCTGCCCGCCATCGTGGTGAGCGATGCGCGTCGCGCGGCGCCGATTGCCGCAGCGGCCGCCTTTGGCGAGCCGGGCGCGAAGCTAACGCTCGCGGCCGTGACGGGCACGAACGGCAAGACGACCACCGTAGGGATGCTCCGCCATCTGCTCGACCAGCGCAATGGCGGACGATGCGCGTCCATCGGGACGTTAGGCGTGCTGGTCGGGAGTGAGGGCACGCCGCAGCCGGGGGGTGGTGGTCTCACGACGCCAGGTCCGGTGGAGTTACAGCGCGTGTTGCGCGCGCTCGTCGACGCGGGCGTGACGACGGTCGCGATGGAGGTTTCGTCGCACAGTCTCGACCAGCGCCGCGTCGACGGCCTCGCGTTCGATGCCGCCGTCTTCACGAACCTGACGCGCGACCACCTCGATTACCACGGTACGATGCAGGCGTACGTCGCGGCCAAGGCGCGGCTGATCGACTACCTCACGGCCGAGGGGACGGCGATCATCAACGCCGACGATGACGCCTGGCAGGTGCTCGCGCGTGCGCCGCGGCAGGTTCGTTTCTCTCTGGCGGGCAACGACGCCGACGTGCGCGCCTCAGGGGTGCGGTACACGCCTCGCGGTAGTGAGTGGGCGCTGGAGGCAGGAGGTGCACGCGCGCAGGTGACGCTTCCTCTCGTCGGCGACTTCAATGTTGCCAACGCGCTCGGCGCCGCCGCAGCCGCATGGGCGCTGGGGGTGCCTAACGGCGAGATCGCGCAGCGGCTCTCGACGCTCCCGCAGGTGCCGGGCCGGCTCGAGCGCATCCACGAGCGCCCGACGGTCCTTCGCGACTACGCGCACACGCCGGACGCGCTCGAGCGCGCCCTCATGGCCGTCCGGCCCTTCGCCAATCGCCGGCTCATCGTCGTGTTCGGGTGCGGAGGCGATCGTGACAAGGGAAAGCGCCCGCAGATGGGTGCGATTGCCGAGCGGCTCGGGGATCACGCCATCGTCACGAGCGACAATCCGCGAACCGAAGATCCCGATCGGATCATCGATGACATCGAGGCCGGCATGCAGGGCGCGAACCATGAGCGCATCACCGACCGCCACGACGCCATCGCTCGTGCTCTCACCATCGCCGCGCCGGACGACGTCGTAGTCCTCGCGGGGAAGGGGCACGAGACCTATCAGATCCGCGGCACGATTGCCTATCCGTTCGATGAGCGCGAGATCGTGCGCGAGCTCGCTCCCGATTCACCGATTCGCCGCTGACGTTCGCGTGACCCACGCCGTAAAACCATCTGCTGGTTCCATTGGCTCGCGGCCTGCCGCCGCGATGCTGCCGACGTTCTGGACGCTCGATCGTGTCGCCGACGCGCTCGCGTCGATCGCCGTGACACCGTCCCCTCGGGGCTCGACGCCGCTGTCGGCGGTGAGCACCGACACGCGGAGTGTCACCGTCGGCAATCTGTTCGTCGCCCTCCGCGGGGAGCGGTTCGACGCCCACGATTTCCTCGCAGAAGCTGTCGAGAAAGGCGCCGCGGCCGTGGTCGTCAGCGACGCGACCCGAGCCGCGACGCTCGGCGTGCCGGTGTTCGTAGTAGCCGACACGACCGCCGCGTTAGGTCTGCTCGGCCGATATCGCCGGCGCGCGTGGGGGAAGACGATCATTGCTGTCGCCGGCTCGAACGGCAAGACGAGCACGAAGGAGCTCACCTCCGCCGCGCTCGGAACCCGATTCTCGGTGTACGCCACTCGCGGGAACCTGAACAACCACATCGGCGTTCCGCTCACACTGCTCGCCATCCCCGACGACGCCGACGTTGCCGTCGTGGAGATTGGCACGAATCACCCCGGTGAGGTCGCGACGCTGCGCGCGCTCGCCGAGCCGGACGTCGCAATCGTCACTTCGATCGGCGAGGAACATCTCGAGGGGCTCGGCGACCTCGCCGGCGTGCTTCGAGAGGAGAGCGCCGTTTTCACGGATGCACGCGTGGCGATCGTTCCGGCGGCACAACCGGAAGTTGGTGAAGCCGCTCGGAACCTCGCACGATCGACGGTATCCGCCGGCCTCGAGACGGGCGATCTTCGCCCGGACACGTGGACGATCTCACCGGACGGTGCCGGCGTGCTGCGCTTCGGCGATGTCGAAGTGCGGCCCCCGCTGCGTGGTGAACACAACCTGCGGAACGCGATGCTCGCGATTGCGACGGCGCGTTCGCTCGGCATCTCCATGGAGGATGCGGCAGCAGGGATCGCGCGAACGCCTGCGTTGCCGATGCGGAGCGCCTGGGTCGATATCGGGCGCTTCATGGTGATCAACGACGCCTACAACGCGAATCCGGCGTCGGCACGCGAGTCGCTTCGCATGCTCGCCGCGCTCGACACGACGCGCCAGCGTGTGGCCGTGCTCGGGTCGATGCTCGAGCTGGGCGCAGCCGGGCCGGCGCTCCATGACGAGATCGCCAATCTCGCGCTACGCGGGCCGGCTCAGATCATCGCCGGTGTAGGCGAATTCGCCCGTGCATTGACGGCAGCCGCGCCGAACGACTCGCGCATCGTCACGGCCGCGGATGCTCCAGACCTGTGGCCAGCGTTGTCACAGCGTCTAGCGCCCGATGCGGTGATACTTCTCAAGGGGTCTCGCGGAACTCGGCTGGAGCGCTTGATTCCGCTGATCGAAGCCGCGTCGAAGGGATAACGGCCAGCCACTCGCACCCAGCGTCCAGCCACCAGCACGATCACCCGGCCACCAGCTTGCTCTACTATCTCCTCATACCGCTCACGAAGTATTTCTCGGCGTTCCGCATTGTCCGGTACATCTCGTTCCGGGCGGCGGCTGCGGCGGTGACGGCACTGCTCGTGGCATTCATCGTGGGCCCCGTCATCGTACGCGCGCTGCGCCGCCTGCAGATGCATCAGGTCGTGCGCGAAGGAACGCCGGACACGCACCAGTCGAAAAGCCAGACACCGACGATGGGCGGTCTGATCATCCTCGCGGCGACCATCGTGCCGACCCTCCTCTGGGTTCGCCTGGACAATCGGTATGCGTTAGGCGCCCTCCTCCTGATGGCCTGGATGGGCGCCATCGGATTTCTGGACGACTATCTCAAGTTCAAGCAGAAGCGCGAAGGCAAAAAGAATGAGGGACTCGTCGAGCGATACAAGCTGGCAGGGCAGGTGACCGCCGGCCTTGCGCTCGGCATCTACGTCTGGCAATTCCCGCTTTCGACGCTGCCGGGTGCCTCGACGACGCTGCCGTTCTACAAGTGGATGCTCATCGTGCCCGCTGCCGCGTGGCTCGGTTGGCTCTACGTGGCGTTCGTCACGTTCATCCTCACCGGCACGAGCAACGCGGTAAACCTGACCGACGGGCTGGATGGCCTCGCGGCAGGACTCGCTGCCATCGCCTTTGCCACGTTCGCGATGTTCGCGTACGTCATGGGACGTGTCGACACGAGCACGTACCTCAACATCTTCTACCTCAGGAACGCCGGCGAGCTGACGATCTTCTGCTCTGCCGTCTTCGGCGCATGCGTGGGATTCCTCTGGTATAACTCGCATCCCGCCGAAGTCTTCATGGGCGACACCGGCTCACTCGCGCTCGGCGGCGCACTCGGCGCAGTCGCCATCCTGCTCAAATCCGAATTCCTGCTCCTCATCGTCGGTGGCGTTTTCGTTGCAGAGACCGCATCGGTGATCCTGCAGCGAACCGTGTTCAAGTACCGCAAGCGCCGATTTGGTGAGGAGTACGCAAAAGCCCATCGAGTCTTCCGCCGAGCGCCGCTGCACCATCACTTCGAGCTCAAGGGCTGGCATGAGGTGCAGGTAGTCACGCGGTTTTGGATCCTCGGCATCCTCTGCGCGTTCCTGGCCCTAACGACGTTGAAGCTGCGGTGATTCCCGACATCTGGCGCATCGGCGAGATCGCCGTCATCGGACTCGGCAAGAGCGGGACGGCGGTCTCCACGCTGCTCGCACGCGAAGGCGCACGCGTATACGCGTCGGATGCCGGTGGCGGCTCTGGCGTCGACATGAGCGCCGCCCTGCTTCGTCCGCTCGGCGTCGATGTCGACGCGGGTGGCCACGACCTCGAGCGCATTGCCCGCGCGACCCTGGTCGTCGCGAGCCCGGGCGTTCCACCCTCCGCCGCGCCGCTCCAGCGGGCGCGGGACGCCGGGCTGCCGATCATCGGCGAGGTCGAGGTCGCGCTACACGCGATCCCGGCGCTGCGCTACATCGCGATCACGGGCACGAATGGGAAGTCCACCGTCACCGCGCTCACGGCACATCTGCTTCGCGGACTCGGCCTCGATGCGGTTGCCGCGGGGAACATTGGCATGCCGTTGTCGGAGGTCGCGCTTCGCGATCGGCGGCCCGATTGGGTCGCGCTCGAGGTGTCGTCGTTCCAGCTCCACGACACGCCGAGCATCAACCCGGCAGTCGGCGTCGTGACGAACCTGAGTGCCGACCACCTGGATCGTTATGCATCGGTGGACGAGTACTATGCCGACAAGGCGATGCTCTTCCGCAACGCAAACGATCGCTCGAAATGGGTGCTGAATGGCGACGACGACGAGGTGATGCAGCTCGCCGATCGGAGGCCGGTAACGCCGCCCCGCGGTAGCCGCCGCGTGAAGGTGGAGGCGGGCGAGGTTGTCGCCGGCACCACCCGCGGTCGTGGCGCGCTGCGCGGCGACACGTATCAGGTCTCCCTCCAGCGGCGCGACAGCGCGGCGTGGTACGACCGGGAGCTGGCCCAGCTCGTCGTGCTCGGCAGGGCAACGGCTTCGCGCTCGGAGGTTCCCTTGCTCGGCGATCACAACGTGGCCAACGCGCTGTTCGCCATGCTCGCCGTCATGGTCGTCGATCCCGTGCACGAGACCGCGGACGCCCGCGCCCGGCTCGCCGAAGCGCTTCGCACGTTCCAGGGCCTGCCGCATCGGCTCGAGCTCGCGGGTGAGTACGATGGCGTCCGCTGGATCAACGACTCGAAGGCGACGAACGTCAGCTCGACGCTCGTCGCGCTTCGCGGCATGAATCAGCCGACGATCCTGCTACTCGGCGGTCGCCACAAGGGCGAGCCATACACGCGGCTCGAGCACGAGCTGCGACGCACTGTGAAGACGGTGATTGCGTACGGCGAGGCGGCCCCGACCATCGTCAAGGACATTGGAGACGTCGTTCCGGTCGAACAGATGGGCCGCTCGTTCGAGGAGGTAATCGAGCGCGCTCGCGCGCTCGCGACTCCGGGCGACGCCGTGCTGCTCTCTCCTGCCTGCTCCAGCTTCGACATGTTCAAGAACTACGAGGAGCGGGGAACGCTCTTCAAACGGCTGGCCGCTGCCGTGGAGGACCGAAAATCATGACAGCAGTGGCGCAGACACGCGACCGATGGAGGATGGGCGTCGAAGCGCGCGCTCTCGTGCTGCTCACTGCAGTGCTGCTCGCGTTCGGCCTGGCCGTGCTGTACAGCGCGAGCGCCCTGGTCGCGCTGTCGGACAACCTCGGGAGCGCTCATTACCTGATTCGCCAGCTCATCGGGCTCGCGGTTGGCTTGGTAGCGTTCGCCATCGCCGCGAAGATGGATGCGGAGCGGTGGAGCAAATGGGCCTGGCCATTCATGGCCGTGACGATCGTCCTGCTCCTCGTCATCGTGTTGCCGTTCAGCACGTCCATCGCGCCGCGCATCAACGGCTCGCGACGGTTCCTGTTCGGCGGGTCGATTCAGCCGTCGGAGATCGGCAAGCTCGCCGTCATCATGTGGACGTCGATGCTTCTGGTGAAGAAGGGCGATCAGATGCGCCGTCTGACGAAGGGACTGCTACCGTTCCTGCTCGTGATCGGTGTGCTCGACATTCTCGTCGTGCTGGAGCCCGACCTCTCCGTCGCGATGATGTACACGCTCGTGATGGGCATCATCCTGTTCGCGGGTGGCGTTCGGATTGGGCACTTCGTCGCGCTTGGGATCCTGGCCATTCCCGTGCTCTGGCACGAGATGGAGAAGCTGCAGTACGTGATGCTGCGAATGTCCACGTTCCTCGACCCGGGCAAGGCGCCCGACGTCAGCTACCAGCTCAAGCAGTCGCTCATCGCCGTCGGCTCGGGTGGCGCGTTGGGCCGGGGGTTTGGTGAGGGCCGGCAGCAGCTCGGGTTCGTCCCGTTCGGCTACAACGACTTCATCGCGAGCAGCATTGGGGAGGAGTGGGGATTCGTTGGCCTCCTTCTGCTCACGGTGGCGTTCGCAGTGTATGCCTGGCTGGGCTTTCGGATCGCGCGGTCGGCGCGCTCGCCCTTCCTGCAGCTTGTCGCGTTAGGGCTCACGGTTACCGTGGTTATCACGGCGTTTCTGCACATCGGTGTGGTAGTCGGCCTGCTTCCCACCACCGGCCTGACGTTGCCTTTCATCTCGTACGGTCGGTCGAACCTCGTGCTGTCGCTGTTCATGACGGGTGTTCTCGTCAACATCGGCAGCCACAAGGAACGCGTGCACGGCGTCGCGGCAACCAATCCGATGGCGGCTCCGGCCTGGTGAGCGGCGGTTGAGAATCTTCGTTACGGGCGGCGGGACTGGGGGGCATCTGTACCCCGCGCTCGCGATCGCTCGGGCGCTCGTGAAGCTGGAGCCGCGTCTCGAACCGTTCTTCATCGGAGCGCGGCGTGGCATCGAACGCGACGTGTTGCCCACGACCGAGTTCCGGCACGAGCTGCTCGATCTCCATCCGCTGTACCGTTCGCGGCCGTGGCAGAACTGGCGCACGATGCGAGGGCTCGTATCGGCGTGGCGCCGCGTATCCGCACTCGCGCGCGAGGAAGCGCCGCGCTTCGTGATCGGGACCGGCGGATACGCCGCCGGCGCGACGATGATGTTCGCCGCTCGGCACGGCATTCCGCTCTTCATTCAGGAGCAGAACAGCTTCCCTGGGCGGACGGTTCGAGCATTCAGTCGATTCGCGCGCGAGATCTACCTCGGCTTTCCGGAGGGCGGAGACCTGCTCCCCAAGCCGGCGCGCGGGCGGGCGGTCTACACCGGTAACCCGATTGCCCCACCGCCGTCGCCGCTGCCCGACAGGCGCGCGGCGCGCGAGTCGTGGGAGCTGTACGACGGGGGGCTGGTGATCCTGGTGTTCGGCGGGAGTCAGGGCTCGGCAGCGCTCAACACGGTGATCGATGGGTGGGTAGCGCGGGGGCTCCCCGATGGCGTCCAGATGATCTGGGCAACGGGCAAGGCAAACTACGATCGTCACGCGAGGCACGAGTCCACTCGCGTTCGAGTCCGTCCATACCTCTCGCCGATTGCCGACGCGTACGCCGCCGCCGACCTGGCGATCGCGCGGGCCGGCGCGATGACCACGGCGGAGCTGGCAGCGTGGCAGATTCCGCCGATCCTCATCCCATTGCCTACGGCAGCGGCGGATCATCAAACCGTGAACGCCAAGGCGCTCGCTGCAGCCGGCGCGGCGCGCTGGATTGCGCAGAACGACCTCACGGTGGATAGGCTGGATGCGATGGTTCGTGAGCTCATGCTGATGCCGCGCGCGCTGGCGGCGATCGCGAATGCCGAGCGAGAAAGAGCTAGACCTGACGCAGCCGATCAAATTGCCCGGCGCATACTTAGCAACGTGAATCTCACCTAGAACTTTCAAACGGGTCAGAGTCGTTTGAACGCTCGCGAAGCATCGACCGTCACGAGTGGCGCGTTCGAACGACTCTGACCCCTTTGAAAAGACGCTATATTCCCGCCGCCAACATGCCTCTCGTCGACCCCGCCGACCGCCGCCCGGTTCACTTCGTCGGAATAGCCGGCGCCGGCATGAGCGCATTGGCCGAGCTGTTCGTCAGGCGCGGCGCAACGGTGACCGGCTGCGATGCCACCGGTGACCCGACCGGCGACCTTGGTCGGCTCGGAATCGCCGTCAGTGCCGGCCACGATCCTTCTCACGTCGAAGAGGCGCGCGCCGTCGTCGTAACGTCGGCGCTGCTCAAAACCCACCCTGAGCTTCAGCGTGCACGCGGTCTCGGAATCCCGGTCATCCGGCGCGCCGAAGCGCTCGGCGAGGCCGTGAGCGGTGGCGATCTGGTCGCCATCGCTGGCACACACGGAAAGACCACGACGACCGTCATGACCACCGAGGCGTTGCAGGCGGCTGGGCGCGAGCCCACCGGAGTCGTCGGTGGCCGCGTCGGTACGTGGAATGGAAACCTTCGCTACGGCTCGGATCGACTGTTCGTCGTGGAGGCTGACGAGTACGACCGATCGTTCCTCGCGCTTACGCCGACCGTCGCCGTCATTACCAACGTCGAGGCGGATCACCTCGACATCTACGCCGACCTCGCCGACATCCAGCGCGCCTTCGAACAGTTCGCCTCGCCCGCTCGAACCATCGTGCTGTGCGCCGACGATCCGGGAGCAAACCGGCTCGCGACGCCGAGCTCCGCGGAAGTCATCCGGTACGGTCTGCATTCGCGCGACGCGCGACTGCTGGCCGTGGACGTCCGATCCGAGGGTGGCGGGTCGATCTTCGAGGTCGAGTTCGATGACGAGATGCTCGGCGAAGTCGAGCTGTCGGTTCCAGGCGTGCATAACGTGATGAACGCGCTGGCCGCCATCGGGAGCGGGCTGACGCTTGGCGTAACGCTCCAGGAGATGCGTCCCGGGCTCACGGCGTTTCGGGGGGTGGAGCGGCGGTTTCAGCGCCTCGGAACGGCGAATGGTGTCGACGTGGTGGACGACTACGCGCACCACCCGACCGAGATCCGCGCTACGCTGGCTGCTGCCCGCACTGCGTTCCCCGGTCGGCGGATCGTCGCCGCGTTCCAGCCACACCTCTACTCGCGAACACGCGATTTCGCGCGTGAGTTCGGCGAAGCGCTCGCGGCGGCGGATGCGGTGTACATCGCCGATATCTATCCGGCGCGCGAGCAGCCCATTCCGGGTGTGACGGCGGAGATCATCGTCGCGTCGACGCGCGAGGCCGGAGGCGCGGTGGCGTGGCAGGGTGCGCGCGGCTCGCTCTCGAACGAGCTCGCTCGCACGGTGCGAGGTGGCGATGTCGTCCTCACGATCGGTGCAGGGGACATCACGAAGACCGGACCGGAATTGCTGCGGGCGCTCGCGGGAAGCGCCTGACGCGACACGCGGTCACCCGGGATGAGCCCACTCTCCGACGTCGGGCGATCGCGATTGCGGCGCGGCGCGGTCGTGCTGGCCACGCTCGCCGTGCTCGCGAGTCCCTGGTGGGCTCGCCTCATCGCTGCCCAGCTCTCGTTCTTCCGTGTGCGCCGCGTGGAGATCGTCGGCGTCCGCTATCTCGCACCGAACGACATTCTCACCCGGCTTCGCGTAGACACGACGCGCTCCGTGTGGGACGATCCCACGCCGCTCGAGCGACGCGTTGCGGCGCACCCTCAGGTCGCGAACGTGTCGATCAGCCGGAAGCTTCCGGGAACGCTGGTCGTCAACGTCGTGGAGAACATGCCGATCGCGATGGTGTCGACAGAGCGCGGCTTTCTGGTGTTCGACGAGCAGGGGCGCCAGCTGCCGCTCGATCCGAGCCAGGTCCCGGTCGATCTGCCTATTGCGGCGCGGCGCGATACAGCGCTCTTTCGACTGCTCGCGCGCGTGAAAGCGGAACGACCTCGCGTCTTCGCTCGTCTCGACGATGTCGCCCGTGTGGGCGATCGCGAAGTGGTGCTGCATTTCAAGTCGCTGCAGGTTCGTGCAATGTTGGACGTGACGCCGGACCGTCTAGCG
>JBKOYV010000292.1:0-4385 GCA_046725585.1 Gemmatimonadota bacterium
CGGATTCCCATCCCCACCAGCACCTCGCGCGGATGCTCGCGAAAGACATCCAGCAGTGGTGTGCGCGACTCTCGCCGCGCGTCCCTGAGCCGCTCGAACGACGGCGATTCCATCACGCGAAGGCGGATGAACAGGCCGATGACAACGAGCACGATCGAAAGAAGGAACGGAATCCGCCATCCCCACGCGAGAAACGCCGGCTCGGGAAGCCACGACGACGCTGCCGCGAACACCACGGTGGACAAGAGCAGCCCCGCCGGCGTTCCCATCTGCGGCCAGGCGCCATGAAACCCTCGGCGCGCACCGGCAGAATGCTCGACCGCGAGGAGAACCGCGCCACCCCACTCGCCGCCCGCGGCAATGCCCTGACAGAAGCGGAGCGCGGTCAGCAGGATCGGCGCCCAGATGCCGATCTGGCTGTAGGTTGGCGTCAGGCCGATCAGCGTAGTCGCGATGCCCATGAGCGAGAGCGACCACACGAGCATCTTCTTGCGACCAACGCGGTCGCCGAAATGGCCGAAGACCGCCCCGCCTAACGGGCGAGCCACGAAGCCGACCGCGTACGTCGCGTAGGCGCTCAGGGTTCCCGCGAGCGGGTCAAGGGTCGGGAAGAACAGTCGGTTGAAGACGAGTGCCGCGGCTGTTCCGTAGAGAAAGAAGTCGTACCACTCGATCGTGGTGCCGATGAAGCTCGCCAGCACCACTCGACGAAGCTCGGCCGATTCCTTCCCGGTCGATTCCTTCATCGTACGGGTGCCCGGACTGCGCGGCCCGGCCGCGCCGCGGTGACCCCGCCGTTGTCCACGACGACCTGACCGTTGACGACGACGAACGGGATTCCCGCCGACGGGATGGTCGCGTCTTCATAGGTGGCTCGATCGATGACCGTCGCCGGGTCGAAGATCGTGAGGTCGGCGTCCGCGCCGATCTTGATCCGTCCCTTGGATGTCAGCATCGGCACGCGGGCTTCGAGACGTCGCGCGGGCTCGATGGTCATCTTCCTCAGCGCGCCCATGAGTGGAAGCGCCTTCTCCTCGCGCACGTACTTGCCTAACACCTTGGCATACGTCCCCGACGTCCTCGGATGCCCGCGCCCGTTCTCGATGAAGCCGTCGCTCGCGATCATGGTGAGCGGACTCACGATCGCCGCACGCGTCTGTTCCTCGCTTCGCCCGTGAATGATCACGGCCCCGCCCTTCTTGCGCGCTTCCTCGAATGTCTTGCGCGTCAGGCGCTCGCCGGTGGACACGAGCTGGTGCTGCTGAAACTTCGAGTCGGGCCACGTCTTCCAGTCATCGAACAGCGCGGACTGGATCGACGTCATCCCCGCGCCGTAGGGATACGCCTCCGTCGTGACGTCCTGGCCGCGATCGCGCGCCGCCTTGATGTGCGCGAGGAACGCCGCGAGGGCCGTGTCCCCAACCGAGTTCACGTGGACGATGTGAAGCTTGGCACCCGCCGCCTTCGCCGCCGCGATCGTCGAATCGAGCCCGGGGACGCCGTTCCTCATGTGAATGTGCGCCGACGCATTGCCCTGCGCGGCAACCTTGAACATGCGCTGGATCTCGTCCATGGACGCGCCCGGCGTGTACGCGCTCCCGAGTCCCACGGCCACCGCGCCTTCGGCGAGGCCCTTTCGAAGGATCGCTTCCATCTGAGCGATCTGCACCTGCGTCGCCTTCCCCGTTCCTCCGACGCCCGCGGGGAGGATGCCCGTGCTCGGGTCGCCCAACACCTTCATGCGAGCGGGGATGTGGCCGACGCTCGCGCCGTAGTTCACGATCTGCCCGGCCGCGCGGTCCGCATAGAACTTCGCGACGTCGGCCACGCCGACCTCGAGCTCGAGCGCCGTGGTGACGCCGTCGCGCACCATCATGCGGTAGGACTCCTCGTTCTGGCCGTGCTCGTGCAGGTCGATGAAACCCGGTGCGACCACCCGATTCCTCGCGTCGATCACGCGCTTCCCGCTGAGCGGGGTTTGCGAGATCGCCGCGACCCGTCCACCGGTTATCCCGATGTTTCGCACGGCGTCGAGCCCCGACGCGGGGTCCATCACGCGGCCGTTCGCGATGACGAGGTCGTACGTCGTCTGCCCACGCGCCGCGACGGCGACCGTGCCCATGAGAACCATCGAGGCGATCCAACGCATCGAATCCTCCGCCGAACGTGAATCCGCAGGACTGTTCGAGAGCAGGAGAGAATGGGCCGGACGGCACGAGCTCGCCAGTGCCGGAGCCCATCGCCGTGTTGACGCGTGTAACCAGTTCCGCCATGCTAGAGACGCCGCTCGGCTCAGCACCCGGGCGGGCGATCCCGCTTATCCAGCCTCGCTAATGCGGCGACGCCGTCGCGTGGCATCCCGCCGTTGCCACTGCGTACACCCGGCCCCAGAGGTGGGCCACCAATGACACGCGCGCTCGCAGCACTCCAGGCGGCGCTGCTCTCCGTGAGCAGTGCCAGTTTCGCGTTCGGTCAGGGCATCCCGACGTCGCAGCCGAACCTGATCACCATCATCCGTGAGGAGGTCAAGACCGGTCACAACGCGATGCACTCGACGTACGAGGCCGGATGGCCGGCCGCGTTCGCCAAGGCAAAATCTCCGAACTACTACTTCGCCCTGGTCGCGATGACGGGACCTAACGAGTCCTGGTACATCGTTCCCTACACCTCGCACGCGGCACTCGGCGAGGCAATGAAGCGTCAGAGTGACGACAAGGCGCTGAGCGCCGAGCTCGATCGCCTGCAGAAAGGCGACGCCGATCATATCAACAGCTCACGCACCCTGCACGCCGTCGCACGGACCGACTTGAGCTACGGCGCGTACCCCGACATGGGATTGGCGCGGTTCTGGGAGGTCACGACGTTCCGCGTTCGCCCCGGCTTCGAGGAGGGCTTTGCCAACGTGGCCAAGGCGTATGCCGCCGCAGCCAAACGGGCCGCGCCGAGCATGAACTGGCGCACCTACGAAGTGATCGCCGGCATTCCCGGGCCGACGTATCTGGTCTTCTCCTCCGTGCAATCGTTCGCGGAGTTCGACCGCGCCATGCAGGACGGGATGGAGCTGGGCAAAGCGTTCACGCCTGAGGAGCAGGCCACGCTCCAGAAGTTCGCCACCTCGGGATTGGTCAACGCGGAAACGCAGCGCTTCCAGCTCGATCCGGTCCAGAGCTACGTGGACGCGGCGACGAAGGCGAAGGACGCCGCGTTCTGGTCGCCGCGCGCGAAACCGTAACCGACCGCCGTGACGTGCATGTGCTCCTGCGTGCTGACCGGGGCACATGCACGTCAGCTCGCATCGAGCGTCATCCACGTTGCCCGATGGCCCCCGCCCCGACGCGCTTCACCATTCGCGTCCACTCGGGAACGTACCCGTGCTTCTCGTAGACGCGTCGCGCCCGGTCGTTGCCCTCGAACACGTGCAGCGTGAGCCACGGATACCCGTTCGACTCGGCCCACCGGTCCGCGGCATCGAGCAGCGCACGCCCGATGCCTCGCCCTTCGCCGGCCTTCGTGACGGCAATGTCGATCACGTGCCCGACCGGCATGTCGATGAAGTAGTCTCGCTCCGTCTTCAACCACACGAAGCCCACCGGGCTGCCTAACGCGTCCTCGGCCACGAGAAACGCGGAGCCGGGCGTCGGATTCGCCAGCTCGCGAGCCCACTGCGCGGCGACGGCCTCGTCCATCGCGCGTACGTCGCGAAACGGAGGCGGCCCGAACTCGTGCATCCGCGGCGCGAGCGGGATGATCCACTGGGCGTCGTCGGCCCGCGCCGGCCGGATCCGAACGTCCGCACTGCTCGCGTTGCTCATGACTCCCACCTCGTGAGTTTGCGAGGGGCGGAATCTACCCGGAGAGAGCCCTGGGATGAATGCGATCGCGCTACGGCCAGCGCACCGCCACGGGAACGAGTCGCGTGTCGGTGGTCCCGTCGCCCAGTCCGCCGTTGTCGTTCGCGCCCCAGCAGAACACCGCATTGGCCGTGGTGACACCGCACGCGTACCCGGTCCCGGCGGAGATGCTTCGAAACGCTTGCCCGCCCACCACGGGCACCGGAACCGAGCTGTGGTCGACTACACCATCTCCGAGCGCGCCGAGGTTGTAGCCCCAGCAGTAGCTCGCGCCGGAGTCGGTCACTCCACACACGGTTTCCCAGCCGGCCGAGAGGCTCCGGAACGTCAGGTCGCCCGACACCGCTACCGGAGTCAGGCGGCGCAGCAGCGTGCCGTCACCTACGGTCCCAAAGGAGTTGTGGCCCCAGCAATACGCTCTGCCGGCACTTGTTAGGCCGCACACGGCCCGCCCGGCAGCCGCGAGAACTGAAAACGTGAGACCGCCCTCGACCGGAACAGGCGTCGTGGTAACGCCGACGACGCCGTTACCCA
>JBKOYV010000368.1:0-8858 GCA_046725585.1 Gemmatimonadota bacterium
ATTCCGCCTGAACAGCGGCCCGCTTGGCGCACCGGCCGACGCCGCGAACCCCGGCTTCGTGCTCAATGACGCAACGAAAGCCGCCGACATTACGTTCGTCCATCGGCGTCCATCGTTCGACCCGAAGATCGCGAACGTCGAGCCTCACGTCGCCGCACTCGGCGCGTCGGTCTCCGTTGCGGACTTCGACGGCGACGGCTGGCCGGACCTGTACTTCACGAACAGTCGCTTCGGCGAGCCTAACGCGCTCTACCGCAACAAGGGCGACGGCACATTCGCCGATGTCGCCGCGAGCGCCGGTGTTGCTGACCTCAATCGGCCCGGCGAAGGCGTCTCCATGGGAAGCGTCTGGGGCGACTTCGACAACGACGGCCACGAGGATCTCCTCGTTTACCGCTATGGCTACCTCGCGTTGCTGAAAAACTTGGGCGGCAAACGCTTCGAGGACGTGACGCAGACTGCCGGCCTGCGTCGCTGGGTGAACAGCAACGGCGCGATCTGGTTCGACTACGACCGCGATGGCCTGCTCGACCTCTACGTCACCGCGTACTTCCGAAGCGACATCGATCTGTGGCACCTGACGACCACACGGATCATGCACAACAGCTTCGAGTTCGCGGACAACGGCGGGAAGAACCTCCTGTTCCACAACGTCGGCGGCGGGAAGTTCGAGGACGTGACCGACAAGGTCGGCGTCGGCAGCACGCGGTGGACCCTCGCCGCAGCGTCCGCGGACTTCGACGAGGACGGCTGGCCCGACCTCTATCTCGCGAACGACTACGGCCCCGAGGAGCTGTTCCTCAACGACCACGGCCGCCGCTTCCTGCCGGCCCCCGCTGGGCTCACGAGCGAGTCGAAGAGCGGGATGGCCGTCGCGTTAGGCGACGCGTTCAACCGCGGCCGCCTCGATGCCTTCGTCACGAACATCTCCGAGCGGGGCTATCTCTTCCAGAACAACAACCTTCGCCTGAACCGCCTCGTCGACTCGAAGCGGTTCGTGAACGTGGCCGAGGGCGAGGTCGCTGACGCGGGTTGGGCGTGGGGCGCGCAGTTCGGAGATCTCAACAACGACGGGGTGAACGAGCTCTTCGTAGCGAACGGCTTCATCTCCGCCGACAAGGGCACGAGCTACTGGTACGCCATGTCGAAGATCGCCGGCGCGAACAGCCGCCTGTTCGAGGACGCAGCGACGTGGCCGGCGTTCGGCAACGCGAGCCTCTCCGGCTACGAGCCGTCGCGGGCGTACCTCAACCGTGGCGTCGCCGGCTGGACCGATGTCGCTGCACGTGTGGGTGCGACCGACACGTATGACGGCCGTGCCGTCGCGTTCGCCGACCTCGGAAATCGCGGCGCGATCGATGTAATAGTCGCAAACCAGAACCAACCGGTGACGCTCTACCGCACGACGCCCGACTCCGCCAACCACTGGATCGCCTTCCACCTCGTCGGCACACGCAGTAACCGGAGCGCGATCGGGGCCGAGGTGGTCGTGCAGTCCAGTGATTTGCGGCAGCGTCGGATCGTTGACGGCGGGATGGGCTTCGCGAGCCAGAACGATCGCCGCCTGCACTTCGGACTCGGTCGGCGTGAGTGGGTGGACCGCGTAGTGATCCATTGGCCGTCGGGAACCGAGCAGGTGCTGCAGCATCCGCTCGTCGACCAGCTGCTGACCGTCACAGAACCGGCGCGCTAACCTCGAATGACCGACCTGGCCGCCACACAGCCCGCCTCCCTCGGCTGGAGAGAACGCGCTCGGCGTATCGACCCGCGGTATCTCATCGCGTTCCTCATTACGCTGGTTCTGGTCGTCGCTCAGCTCCGGTACCACGTGGTCGGCGGCTACGAGCGTCTAGCGGTCGCTCTTCTCACCTGCACGGCCGCCGAGGCGCTGCTCTCGTGGTTCGACCGCGGAAAGGTCGTCAACCTCCAGAGCGCGTACATCAGCGGGATCAGCCTGACGCTGCTCGAGAAGCCTCAGGGCGCGGCGTTGTGGCCTATCGCGTTAGGCGGCTGGCTCGCGATCTCGTCCAAGTACGTGCTCCGGTACCGCGACAACCACCTCTGGAACCCGACCAACTTCGCGATCGTGACGCTGCTGCTGGTCGCTCCGGAGCGCATCTCGGTGCTGAGCCATCAGTGGGGCAACGACCTCGCCACGAACCTGGTGATCTGGACGTTTGGGTTGGTGATCGCGTCGCGTGTGCGGGTGCTTCACATCACGCTCACGTACGTCGCCAGCTTTTTCGTGCTGAACACGCTGCGGAGCGTTGTGCTCGGTCAGCCGATCCTGCCCGAGATCGCGCCGATCACCGGGCCCATGTACCAGCTGTTCGTGTTCTTCATGATCACCGATCCGCGCACCGTCGTGCGCGGCCGTCGCCCTCAGATGATCGTCGCCGTCATCATCGCGCTCGTCGAAGCGATGATCCGGTTTGCGTCGGATCAGGGGTGGCCGCTGCCGACCGCATTCAACGCGGCGCCGGCGCTGGTGTCGCTGTGGCTCGTGGGCCCGGTGGCAAAGTGGATCGATCTGCGCCGCGCGGGTCCGCGAAAACTGGCTCCGGCCCCATCCCTCGAAGGGCAGGCAACGCATCCACCAGCTGCTCGCGGCTCATCCCCAGCAGTGAGTGCCGGTCGATGAGAACGTCGAGGTCCACGGGATAGAGGTTATGGCGCGCAGCGTCCGCCAGTCCGGCAACGTTCCGCGGCGTGATGACCGTGCTCGCCCAGTCCACATAGCGACGTCGATCCTCGTCGCTTCCCACGTCGCCCCGACTCCGTGTGATCTCCTTGAGTCGTCGGAGGCTCTCGCGAGGTAGCGGATCGAGCACCGCATCTCCCACCCCCAGAAAGCCGTTCCACGCGACGTCATCCTCGGCCGTGATACGCTGTTTGACCTCCGAGAACGCCACGGTCGCGAAGTACAGCATGGCGTGCGCGGCGAAGAGGTCGAAGTGCGCCATTGCCTCGTACGCAGCCGCCACCATGCGGTCGATCTGATCGGCCTCCGGCGCGAGCATCGCGGCATAACGGCCGAGCTCTTCGGCGTTAGGCACCGCGCGGCTCGCCGAGCGGTGCTCGAACAGGAGCCCGAGCCGCTCGATCGCCCGCAGGCCCCAGGCGATGCCCGTGGAGAAGAGCGGGTCCACGAACCCATACGCGTGCGGGAGCAGTACCCATCGATCACCCGCCGCCTGTGTGAGCCGATGCTGGATGCCCGGCACGAACCTGATTGGCATGACCGGCGTCGCGTCGCCGAACACCGCGCCGATCGTGGGATACCGCTCGAGCAGCAGTGCCCAGAGCTGATCCGGGTCTCGCGTCGCGCCGAGGCCGGCGAGGCCACGCGGCGTAAGCGTGAACCCTGCGCTCGTGACCCCGTCATCGAACCGTAGACTGTACATCCACCCTTCGTCGATCAGATGGTGGACGGCCGCCCAGTCGTCGGGGTACGGCCCATCCGGGAGGCCTCGCGCGACGTCGCGCACCGACCCCACGCCGGTGAAGTGGCTGAACACAAGCGCCGAACGTGTCTCGGTCCGATCCAGCCCGGACGCTATGCCGAGCTGCCGCGCGAGGAACCCGCCAGGCCCTGACGCGTCGATCACGAACGCTGCATCGAGCTCGATGGCCTGCCCATCTCGGCTCCCCGAAAGGTGCACACGGTCCGACTCGAACCGCGCGTTGGCGAGCTCAGTCCGATCCCGGTAGTCTACGCCAGCTGCTATCGCCTGCCGAACGAAATGATGATCGACGTCGGCGCGCACCCAGTGGGTGTCCGAGACTGCATCGTTAGGGCTCGCCGCGACGAGGAGCCGGTCTGACTCGAACCCGCGGTCGGCGAACGGCTGTCCCGGATGGTGCCGGTAGAAAGTGAACCCGCGTTTGAGACCGCGGCGAATGTCGGGGTAATGCTCGAGCCATCGCCCGTGAGCCGCGAGACGATAGCAGTCCGCGAGCCCGTAGCGGCGCCCGAGTCGCTCCAGCGAAAGATTGGCGAGCGGCGTCGTCGACTCACCGATCGCGAATCGCGGGTGCGTTCCGCGCTCGAGCAGCACCACGTCGTAGCCGAGCACCGCGAGGACGCGCGCCATGAGCGAGCCCGAGAACCCGCTTCCCACGATAGCCACATCGTAGCGTGCGCGTGTCACTGCCCGCCGCACGCCGAGCACATGATTCGTGGCTCCGGTCGCCCCGTTAGGTTGAGTCGGCGGAGGCGCTCAATGCGTGCGGTGCTGCAGGCCGAGCACGTCGCCAGCTTATCCGCGTCCCAGAGATCCGCCGTGACCACGGTGGGCGCGAACGCGAGACACCGATCCAACGCGTCTTCCAGCTCCGACAGCGTGGGCGGCGTGAAGTGCCCGAGCGATTGGAGGCGCTCCATCTCACCGTTCCCGCCACGCACCGGAATGATCGCCACGACTGCTGCACCGCGCCGGGCGGCGTACTCGACGGCGTGCACCGTCCACTGCACGGCCTCCTGCGCAGGCACGTACGGCGCATTGAGCAGCACGAATACTCGAAGCGCGATTGTGTGATCGGCCAGGAACCCGGCCGCCTGGGCGAACCGCGTTAGGCTCAGCCGCTTGTTGAGGTGTTCCATCGCGACCGGATGCGTCGTCTCGAGCCCGATCGCGACCTCCAGACTACCCGACAACATCCGCGCGAGCTCGAGCGTCCGCGGGCCGACCATCCGCGCGTGCGATTCCACCGTGACGCCGGCGAATGGCGCCGCCAGAGCCGCGATCGCGGGCAGGTCCTGCACAGGCACTGCGCGCTGATCGAAGAAGTTGCTGGCGTTGTAGAGCTTGAGGCGGTCCGGAACCGGAGGCGGCGTCGCATCGAGGACTTCCTTCAGCTGCCAGACCAGCGCCCCGGGCGGCGTGGGCCCGTCGGTAGTCCATCGCCACAGATCACAGAACGAGCAGGTGTACGGACACTCCGCGCCCGCCAAAAACACCGTCAATGCACGCTCGAGACGACCATCCGGCCGGCGCTCTTCCTCCACCAGCGATCCGTGCGCACGCCACGGATCTACCGCCGGCTTCGGTCCGCGCAGCTTTCGGATCCGCTGGTCGGCGGTGTATCCGATCACACCGCTGCCGCGTGCAGCGACTCGAAATGGCGTCGGTACCGCGCCGCGTTCTGCGGAAAGAGCCGCTTGATCGCCGACTCGGCCACGGACCCGTGCTGAAACCGACGCTTCTGGAACACCGGCATGTCGAGCCCCAGCACTGACTGGATGCCCCGTCTCACGATCTCGCCCTTGAGCGCATAGAGCCGCTCGTGCGAGCCCTCGGTCAGCTGCGCGAACGGGATCGCCTCGGCAACCGCAATTACGTTAGGCCGCGTGTACGGGCTGAACCCCACGAAGTCGTACGCGCGCGCGCAGGCGTAGGTCCGAACACAACCGCGGCTGTAACCGCCCGAGTACGTGATCGAGTGTTTGATGGAGTCGACGCCCCAGCCTTCCTGATAGAGCATCCGATTGTTGACGACACTCCGAATCGTCAGCTCGCTGTTCTCCTCGATCGGATAGTCCTTGAGGTTCTCGTCCCCGCCGTCGCCGTCGACGATGAGCCGCCAACCGGGATACCGCTCGCGGACGCCCGCCAGCAGCGCGAGGTTGACGGCTGCGCATTCGACGTCGAGCGGCTTGTAGTCCTCGATCACGGCAACGGCCCGCAACGGATCCAGCGCGCTCGACGGGACGTCGATTACCTCGCCAAGCATCTCCAGGTTTACTCGCGTTAGGAATTCGCGCGCCTGTCGTGCGTCGGCTCCCTCGCCATCGACGGTGAGGGTGAACGCCTTCAACCGCGACGGCGACTGCCCTTCATTGAGGAGCAGCTTGTAGAGACACAAAAGGACCGATGCGCTATCGATTCCGCCCGAAAACTCGACGCCGATGGGTTCGTCGCGGTCCTGTGCCGCAAGCCAGCTTCGAAGCTCGCTGTACAGCGCCTCGATGTAGCGCCTGCCGATGATGTCGAGATCCGGCAGCAGCACGCCACGCGGCGGATCGAAGAAGCGCTGATACACGGGATTTGGGTCCGGGCAGCCGACGAGCCTGAGCGTCGTGATGTGGTGCCCCGGGACCATGCGCGTGTAGCTCGGATGGAACTGATCCCCCCAACCTCGCCGCGCGAGCTCCTCGCCGATCGCGTCAATGCGCTCGGCGACAATCAGAACAGGCCCCTCGCTCGCCTTCGCGAGAAAGTAGCGCAGCGGCCGGTCGAGGCTCCGTGCGAGCACAACGCGTTCTCCCTCCTGTGCGACGAGCGCGAATGAGCCTTCGAGCTCGCACACACCATTTGCGTCGAGTGCCAACAGCCGCCGCTGTGCCTCTACGTCGCTGACACTCCAGAGACGCTGCGAGTCCGGCGGTACGAGATTGATGACGCGAGCAATTGGATAAGTCATGCTACGAAATGTTGTCGTCGTTAGGCCGCCGTAATCCCGTCTCCCGTCTCCCGTTTCCCGCTCAGTCCCGATTCCCGACACGCGCACGGATGACCGACTTGATTCCCCCGCGAACGTTGAAGTCTCCAACGACTTCCATCCACCGCGGCTTCGCGCACGCGCTGAGATCATCGAGGATGCGGTTCACCGCGCGCTCGTAGAAGATCCCGTCGTTGCGAAAGCTCCACAGATAGAGCTTGAGGCTCTTGAGCTCGAGGCAAACATCGCCGGGCACGTAGGTGATGATGATCGTGCCGAAATCCGGCGCGCCACCCTTGAGCAGCGCGAGCTCCGTCGCGTCGCTCTCCACTCCCGCGAGCGGGCAGAGCGACGTGAACTCGGGACACGTCATGTCGATCTCGTAGTCCCGCCCGGGATATGGATTCGGGAAGGTCTCCAGCAGTTCGGGCTGTGGCATGGGCGAAGAATGCACGGCCACCTAGGGCACGGGCAACGCGCGTCTCACGACTCGCGAGCTCGACCGTGGTGACGTTTCGACTCCGGCGCGCGTCGCATACATAACGGGTCATTAATCACCGTGAGTATGGACACTGTTTGTACCGCGTCGTAGGTTAGCGATTAAGAGCCGGTGCTTATGCGCCGGCCAACGCCGCCGCGAGAACGGCGTGGCGGCACTTGCCCCCCGGCACGTCCGGGGGGCTCTTTTTTCCCCCGATCAAGAAGAGCCCCCACGACGCATGCGTCGGGAGGGCTCTTGTAGCGTCTGCCAAGTCTTCTGTCCTACCTCTGTACCTCTGCCGAGTCCCCAGTCCCCAGTCCCTAGTCCCGGTCTTTCAGCTTCTTCGACATCTCCTCGAGTATCCGTCGCTCATCGCTCGTCAGGCTGTCGAGGCCATGCTCGGAGATCTTGTCGAGCACCACGTTGAGCTGATCGTCCGGTCGTTTTGGGGCAACCTTCGGACTCGGCGTCGGAGGCGAGTTCGCCTGGCGTCGTGCCACCGCGGCCTTGCTCTTCGCCACGATGTCATCGACCTCCTGAACCTTCTCACGCGACCGCGGCAGCCGCGGAATTGGACGCGGCGTCTCGTCCGGTACGTCCGGAATCTGCGAGACCCGCTGCTTCAACCGGTCGAGACTCGTTGCCGATGACGTCCGAAGATAGAGCCATCCCGCAGCGAGTCCGCCGAGATGCGCGAGGTACGCGATGCCTGTGAGGCGATCCGTCCCGGCGACTTCGGTCCCCGCCATCCCCGCAACAAGATTGACCGCCGCCAGCATTGCCACTGTCCACTTCACCTTGAGCGGCACCACGCCGAACAGATAGATCTCGTCGTCCGGCCAGCGCATTGCGTAGGCGAGCATCACGCCCAGCACGGCCGCCGACGCGCCGAAGAGAATCGCGTTGCGCGCGAACAGCAGATGCGCGAACCACCCGCCAAGGCCGCAGAGTATGTAGTAGCGCGCGAATTCGCCGGCACTCCACGCACGCTCGATCCGCGGACCGAAGAGGTAGAGCGTGTACATGTTCAGGGCGAGATGCCAGAACCCGCCGTGCACGAACATGTAGGTCGCGATCGTCCACCACGACCGTCCGAGTTCATGCACCTCGAACCCGAGCGTCTGCTGCACGTCCTCCGGACGCACGACCGTTAACTGCAGGAAGTAGATCGCGACATTGATCGCGATCAGCCACTGCACGGCGGGCGTGATCCGGGGAGTCTCGGTGTCGTCGGTGATCTGGTAGGACATGCGGGGCCTGCTACAGCAATATACGGCTCGACGAGGGACCACAACTATACAGTTCGCCGCAACCGTCTGTTCCTGAACGTTTGGGCTATCTCTCTACGCCCAACGCGGTTCTCTCGTTGTTTCCCGTGCCGCTAATCCGCTGACCCTGCTACCGCAGCGCCGCCGGCCCTGGGATTCGTAGAGCCAGACGGGTATCGCTGTGAATCGAGATGGCCTGCTCGATCAGCGTCGCCCACCGTCGGTCAAGCGTGGGTCGCTCTCCGCTTGGGCCAGGATGCACCACAATCATCGTGCCGGCACTCGCCCCGTGTGCCTGCTCGACGATCCGTATGAGTTGCACGTCACTCGTGTCATCGCGCGCCACCAGCACGAGCGCATGATCGCACCCCGCCGCCGCGGCTTCGCGAAGCGTCTCCAATGGGCGGTCGACCGGCCGTGAATTCGTGGAGAGCTCGAGCGTCACCTGAACGAGCTTGAGCCATTGCTTGAGCGAGCCGATCGCTTCGGGCCGCTCGCCATCGGTATCCACCATCACCGGCGCCTTGCCAGTCACCTGCCCCAGCACCGTGGCCAGGAACTCTGGATTACCGAGCGCGTCCCGCCCGGAGATCGCTATGGAGTGATACGTCGATCTCGTGAGAATGCGGTCGATCTCGCGCGCGAGTGCATCCGCACGGTACATCGTC
>JBKOYV010000102.1:0-23510 GCA_046725585.1 Gemmatimonadota bacterium
CGTATATTCCCGCCATGACGGACATGCGGGTCTACGAGGGTCGTTCCGACGCCCAACGAGCGGAGACGGTCGCCGGCAGCGCGCGCGACCTCACGTCGGAGCTCAACTCCGAACAGGCTGTCGCTGCGACATTTGGCGACGGTCCGCTGCTCATCATCGCGGGCGCCGGGACAGGCAAGACCCGCACCCTGATCTACCGGCTCGCGCACCTGATCGAGAAGGGCGTCCGACCGGAGCGCATCCTGTTGCTGACGTTCACGCGCCGCGCCGCACAGGAGATGCTCGCCAGAGCGGAACGCCTGGTTGGCGGCGCGTGTCGCGGGGTGAACGGCGGGACCTTTCACGCAACCGCGCACCGGTTGCTTCGGCGGTTCGGTGCTGCCGCCGGTGTGGCGAACGATTTCAGCATCATGGATCAAGGCGATGCCGAAGATCTGATCCAGCTGTGTCGTGCGCAGCTCGGGTACGCCGAAAGCAAGAAGCGGTTTCCGCGCAAGGAAACGCTTCAGTACGTCTACTCTCGCCACATCAACACCGGCATCGCGATCGACGATATCCTGCGCGACGAGTACTCGCAGTTCGTCGACTACCATGAGGATTTCGTCAGAATCTTCGCGGACTACACTCGCCGGAAGGGCGAGCGGAACCTCGTCGACTACGACGACCTGTTGCTGTTCTGGGCGACGATACTCGAAGCGGCGCCGACCATCGCCGAGCGCATCGCGTCGCTCTACGAACACCTGCTGGTGGACGAGTACCAGGATACCAACGTCCTCCAGGCGCGCATTCTCCGCGGCATGTGCCGCCGCCACAGCAACATCACGGTGGTCGGAGACGATGCGCAGAGCATCTACTCGTTCCGTGGCGCGAGCTTCCGGAACATTCTCGATTTCCCGCGCCAATTCCCCGGCACGACGATCATCGCCCTCGAGCAGAACTATCGGTCCACACAACCGATCCTCGATGCGAGCAACACGCTGATCTCGCGGGCGTCGGAGCGCTACACAAAAACGTTGTGGACGAAGCGAGCTGGCGGCGAGGCACCGTGGCTGGTGACTACGCAGGACGAGCAACTGCAAACGCGCTTCGTCGTGGACCGTATTCTCGAGCTGCACGAAGAAGGGGTGCCGCTCAGGGAGATCGCCGTGCTGTTCCGTGCCGGGTACATGTCGGCGGACCTCGAGATCGAGCTGACCAATCGCAAGATCCCGTTCGAGAAGTGGGGTGGTCTCAAGTTCCTCGAGGCCGCACACGTCAAGGACGTCCTCGCGTTCCTGCGCATTCTCGAGAATCCGCGCGACGAGGTGAGCTGGTACCGGATCCTCATGCTGCTGCCGGGGATCGGCGACGTGACGGCTCGCGCGGCCATCGATCTCATGGCGCAGATGGCGTGGGACTCGCGCGCGTTCGGCCATTATCGTCCCCCGGCCAGGGCCCGGGATGCGCATGCGCAGCTCGTGGCGCTCCTCGAACAGCTGCGCGCCACACCGCTCGTGGACATTGCGTCGGTGAGCGGAGACATCGCCCGCGTCAGGCAGCTCTACGATGGCCTCCTGCGTGAGAAGTACGACCGTGTCGAGCCCCGGCTCGCGGACCTGGATCAGCTGCAGGCAATCGCCGGTGGTTATCCCAGCCGGGAAGCGTTTCTCTCGGCGCTCGCGCTGGAGCCGCCGCAGGCGACGCAGGATCTCGCGGGTGGATCGGATGAGGAGCGAGACGTGCTCGTGCTCAGCACCGCACACAGCGCGAAAGGCAAGGAGTGGGACGCCGTGTTCCTCATCTGGGCCGCGGATGGCTGGTTCCCCATGGCGCGCGCCATCAACGATGATGACGAGCTGGAAGAGGAGCGTCGCCTCATGTACGTGGCGTTGACGCGCGCCCGAAACCATCTCGCCGTGACGTGCCCGCTCAACTCGTACTCCACCCGGCGCAGTGCAGACTACTCGATCGACCAGCTGTCGAGGTTCCTCGACCGCGGTGTCCGCGAGAAGATGGAGCGGGTGGTTCCACGCGTGGACGGATCGGTCGATCGCGAGCCCGAGCCTGCCCCGTCGCCAGCGATCGATCTCCGTGCGCTGTTACGAGGCCGGTTTGGGGCCTAACGCGTACGAAGCTCTCGTCTACGCACGGCAGGCATCGAGGTCGGGACGGGCCCGCCAACGGCAAGACCTAACGCGGATTTGAAATCGATTGCGCCGATGTTCGCGGATTTGTCCCGCGGGCATTGACGCCTCCAGCGGCGGCTTCCGGTCTCTCACCTTTTTTTGTTGAACGGCCTCGGGAAGCCAATGCGTCCTGGGGCAGTTCACCAAAGAAAGAAGGATCCGTACGCGGTCGCCGGAGCCGTCGCTCTGGGCGGAGCAAATCCGCGAACATCGGCGCAATCGAAGTTCGAAATCCGCGTCAGGTCTTCTCGACGTCGAACCAGACGCGATGCATTTCACGCGGACCGAGCTCAGGGCTCACTCAGCCACTTCTTGACCGCGGCATACGGGTCATCCGCGTCCTTGGCCAACAGGATGACCCGCTCGATGGTTTTCCGGAGATCGTGGTTCTCACGCGCCCACACGCGGTCGAACAGCTCGAGGTCCGTGAGATAGATCCGCCGCGCGAGGAGCGCGGCGTTGTTGTCGATTCGGACGCGTGCCATGCGTTCCGGCGCGATGGTCCGAAGCTTCGGCGCGACATCGTTGATGAGGTGCGCGCGGCCGCGCACATAGACCGTGTCGCGCGCCGCAAGACGTTCTGCACGGGCCGAGTCGCCAGGGTGAGCCTTGTACGCGGAGTCGAGGCTCCGATACAACGACGCCCAGAACGCACCCATGCGCTTGTCGTCTTCCCAGTCCGCATCCGCCCAGGCAGCAGCCGCCGAGTCGCCCCGGGTCCGAAAGAACCACGCCGAGCCGCGAGCGCCGACGAAGTTCGCGAACGACTCGTTGAACACGGCCTGGCCGGCCTTGTAGAACGTGTTGTGTGTGACCTCGTGAATCACCGTGTTCGCGAGATTGATCGAATCGAGCCGCAGCGTGGTGGACAACAGCGGGTCGTTGAACCAGCCTAACGTGCTGAAGGCCGCCGACGGCCGAACGTAACTGTCGTACCCGCGTCGCTCGAGATCGCGAGCGAGGTCCTTGGCCGCGCCGAAGTCGAAGAAGCCCTTGTAAGGCACTCTGCCGACGATCGGAAACCACCAGGTGTACGGCTCCAGGCGGTCGCGATACGCCCCCGAGACCACGAGCACCAACGTGTCCCGGTCCAGGTGCGAGTACGTCGTGAAGCTGTCTCCCGTGCGAAGCTCGATGGAGTCGGCGGCGAAGCCGCGCGCCTCGAGGACGAGCTGCAGCCGCGCCCGCGTAGGCGCGTCGGTCGTCGGGTCTTCGACCATATGGACGATGCGGCGTCGCCCCGCCAGAATCTTCGCTTCCTCCCAACCAGCTCGGCTCAGGTAGCAGCCGGTGGGCGTAAGGAGAAACGCGACCAGCGCGAGCCCCGTCAGGCCCGCGAGCTTCCGTCCCCATCGACGGCCACGGCCCGGTCCCGTGGTCATGGCAGGCGGAAGATACCGATCTGCACCTGATCGTCCGGCGCGAACGGCGACAGGTCGCTGCCTCGCGCGAACTGCAACCCGACCAACGACTCGTTAGGTCGTGTCGTCAGCAGGTAGTAGGCCATGGAGCCCTGCACCACCGAGCCGTTCACCCGTTGCCCAGCCGCAAACCCGATCGGCGTGAACGGGAACACCGGGGTTTGCCCGGTGCGATCGATGTCGGAAAACCGCTTGAAGATCTGGCGAAGGTTGCGGCTCGTCAGGCGAAGTCGTGCGGGCACAAGGCTGCGCGCAATGCCCGGAAGGCTGTCCGTGTACACGGCGGTCGTGAAATCGCCGAACAGGCCGGCGAACGTCTCGCTCGCCTTGTCCTCCACGTTCGCCGCGCCCGTGCGACTCGTTTGAACGAGCCGTCCATAGATCGATTCGCCCTTCTGATCGCCGAGCCATCGCAGGAACAGCCAGGAGCCACCGCGTTCCGCCAACGTGCCGCCGCCAGTGAGGGCGCCGAGCGAGGTCATCCCGGGCTGGCTCAGAAACGACTGCGCATTGCGCATGTTCGGCGTCAGGTATCCCTGCGCGGAGTCCGGAAAGAGCTGATTGGGATCGGTGCGACCCGACGGCGGCGGGAACTTCGTCTCGTACGTCTTGCCCGCAAGCTCCTCGGCAATGTGGCTGAGACCTTCATTCAGCCAGAGCGCTTCCGAGGCACCGCCCCGCGCGAGCACGTGTTGGCCGAACGAGATCATGTGCTGAAACTCGTGCACGAACGTCGCGGGGACGAGGCGCTCCACATCCGCCTTCGTATGCTCGCAGCTGCGAGTACCACCCACGTCGGGTACGAGCGCGTAGAAGATCTCGCCGCGGTTCGAGTTCGGCTGCGTTGGAAGCAGGTCGAGGCCGTAATGAAAACCGGTGATGAAGCCGGTCCTGCCGCAGTCGGACGCAGAGGTGAGCGCGTTCACGACAGGCGTCATGAGGAAGACGACGCGCCCGTTCGCGTCGATATCGGACTCGCTGCCGAACACGCGCACGTCCAGATCGTACAGCGTCCGATCGAACAGGTCACCGAACGTTCGGAGCTCCGCATCGGTGAACGCGCCGGGCGGCTGGTCGACATCGACGTACACGACGATGTGGTCGCCTACGTAGCGCGCACGCGCCGTTATGCGCTTGAACGCGGTGCCGTCGAACTTGGAGAGCACCTGGAACGAGCGCTGGCTGCCGAGCGCCGGCGGCGCCACGACGGTTTGGCGAGCCACCACCGACGGTTCCGGCCGCAGCGCACCGCTAAGGCGGGCATCGTCCACCAGACGAGCTTCCCGCTCGCGGAGCGCGAGGTCGAAGCGCCCGTCGAGCGTCAGGGTCTCGGGTCGCGGGGCGAGCGGCAGCCGGGCCGGCGGGACCTCGCTGCCTAACGTTGCGGCAGCCGCCAACAGGGCGAAATCCACCTGGCGCGTCCCGTTGGACGAGGTGGCCGACTGCGGAACGAGGAGGTATGACGCCCCACCACCCGTCAGTTGAATGCAGGATCCAAGCTCGGTGCCAGAGACGGTGATCCCCTCGAGTGGCTGCAGCGCGAGCGGGCCCGAACCTACGAATGTCGCGGGCAGCGAGTTCGTGCTGACCGAGCCGATGACGACGCGTGCGTTGATCGAGCCCGCCGACACGCACGGCGGGACCACGACCGTGAGCGACGTGTCGGTGTCGCCGCGGACTACCCTTCCCCTTGCCGACCCAAAGAAGGGCGTGTTCCCTGACGCGGCGAGGTTGAAGAACCGTCCTCGCAGCCGGACCGTGTCCCCGGCCGAAAACGACGCGGGAACGATCTCGTCGAGGCGAGGTGGCGGTGTCGCCGTAGCGCGGAAGCGCGCGATCGCCGATGTCTGATTCGGCAGAAAGGCTTCGACGATCGACGTATCCAGCGCCGTGCCGAGCCTGAGCCCGACGCTTGCGGTTCCATCGAAGCCGGCAACGGCTACAGTGTCGGTCAAAGCCGTTCCCGTCTCTGCCCCACGCGTGACCCGGAAGTACACGATCGCGCCGGGAACCGGGTTCGATTTCCCGTCAGTCGCGGTGGCCCTGAGCGGCAGGGCGAGCAGGCCACCGGCGGGGCCGGACTGGTCGTTGCCGTCCCTGATCGCCAGCGCGATGGCGCGAGGGGTCGTGGCCGTCGGGTCGCCGTCGTGCTTCCCGCACGCGATGATGGACGAGAGTGCACACACCGCGAACGGGAGGAGCCCCGACGCGGACAAGGAAGTTCTAACAGAATGTCGCACAATCACTTGAAAGGTAAGTTCCGAGCCTCTGGCGCTTTGCGGCGGGGTCTCTCGGTCGCTATGTTTCCGTCCGATGTCCTTCGTTCACCTGCACTGTCACTCCGAGTATTCGCTGCTGGACGGAGCGAACCGGATTGATGACCTGATAGAGCGCGCGCTCGAGCTCGAGCAGCCGGCGCTGGCAATCACCGACCACGGTAACCTGCACGCGGCCTGGACGTTCCAGGAGAAGGCGAAAAAGGCAGGGATCAAACCGATCATCGGGATTGAAGCGTACGTGGCGCCCGGCGATCGACGAGTTCGCGCCCGGCCGGCTCCCGGCGCCAAACCATATTATCACCTCGTACTGCTCGCTCAAAACACGACCGGCTACAAGAACCTGGTAAAGCTCTCATCACTCGGGTTTACCGAAGGGTTCTATACCAAGCCACGAGTCGATCGCGAGCTGCTGGCGAAGTACGCGGACGGAATCATCGTTTCGTCGGCTTGCCTGGCGGGTGAGATCGCGACGCACCTGATGGAGGGGCGGTACGATGAGGCGAAGGCGGTCGCGAGCTGGTACGCCGACGTCTTCAAGGACCGCTACTATCTCGAGGTCCAGGCGCACGATTCGGAGGGCCAGGGGCGGCTCAACGCCGAAGTCTTCCGGCTCGCCGCCGATCTCGGCCTGCCGGTCGTCGCGACGAATGACGCGCACTTCCTCTCGGCCGACGACCACGACGCGCATGACGTGCTGCTGTGCATCGGGCTCGGGAAGGACAGGACCGACAGCGATCGGATGCGATACGATCGCGGTCTGTACTTCAAGAACCACCAGGAGATCGCCGCGAAGTTCCCGGACCGGCCCGACGTCCTGACGCAGACGCTCGCCATCGCCGACACGGCCGGGATCGAGTTCGGAAAGAAGTACCACGTGCCGTCGTTCCCGCTGCCGGCCGGCGTGGCGACCGAGAACGAGTTCCTCGTTAGGCTGGCCGAGCGCGGCGCCCGGGACCGGTATGCAGGTGGCGCTGACAGTGGGCAGCCGCTGCCACCGCAGGTGAAGGAGCGGCTCGACTACGAGCTCGGCGTGATCACGAAAACCGGCTACGCTGGCTACTTCCTCATCGTCGCCGATTTCATCAGGGCCGCCCGAGACCGCGGCATTCCCGTCGGGCCAGGTCGTGGGTCCGCGGCCGGCTCGCTCGTCGCCTACGCGCTGCAGATCACCGACGTCTGTCCGCTCAAATACGATCTCCTGTTCGAGCGCTTCCTGAACCCGGAGCGCGTGTCGATGCCCGACATCGACGTGGACTTCTGCTTCGAGCGTCGCGGCGAGGTCATCGAGTACGTGCGCGAGAAGTACGGGAAGGACGCCGTTGGCCAGATCGTGACATTCGGGACCCTCAAGTCCCGCGCCGCGATCAAGGACGTGGGGCGCACGTTAGGCTTCCTGCCTGCAGAGACGGACGCGCTGGCGAAGCTCATTCCGAACCAGCCGAACTTCTCGCTCACCGTGAAGGAAGCAGTGGGTGAGATTCCCGAAGTCAAGAAGCTGTACCGCACGGACGAGCGGTACCGCCAGCTTCTGGACTACGCGATCGCGCTCGAAGGCCTGTCGCGACACACGGGCGTCCATGCCGCGGGCGTGGTGATCGCGCCGGGGCCGTTGGACGAGTATGTCCCGGTGTGTACGCAGGAAACGAAAGGAGCGGGGACTCGGGACTCGGGACTGGGGAATCGGCGTGAGTCCGGCGAGGACGAGCGCGTCATCGTCACCCAGTACGACATGAACTGCCTCGAGAAGGCAGGCATGTTGAAGATGGACTTCCTCGGCCTGACGACGCTGACCGTCATCAAGGATGCGCTCGACGCGATCGAGACGCGCACGGGCCAGCGGCCGGACCTCGAGGCGTTAGGCGACGACGACCCGGATGTCTATCGGATGCTGCGCGCCGGACGCACCACTGGGGTGTTCCAGTTCGAGTCGCCGCTCGCAACGGACATGCTGCGTGCCATGCGCTGCGACCGGTTCGACGACCTCGTGGCGTCGAACGCGCTCATGCGTCCCGGGCCGCTCGACGCCGGCATGCATCGCGTCTACCAGAAGCGAAAGCGCGGCGAGGAACCCGTCGTCTACGCACTGCCGGAGCTCGAGCCGATCCTCGAGCCCACCTACGGCGTCATCACCTATCAGGAGCAGGTGATGCGTATCGCCCAGGTGCTGGCCGGCATCTCGCTCGCCGAAGCCGACGTGCTTCGAAAGGCCGTGGGCAAGAAGGACGCGGAGCTCATCAAGCAGGAGCTCGGCAAGTTCGTGAGCAAGGCGATCGCGCGCGGGTACGACAAGCGCGTCGTCGAGGATCTCGCGGGCCAGATCGAGACGTTCGGCCGGTACGGCTTCAACAAGTCGCACTCGGTGGCGTACTCGGTCATCTCGTATCACACCGCGTGGCTCAAGGCGCACTACCCCGCCGAATTCATGGCGGCGCTTCTGTCCTCGTCAATCGGCGATACGGACAGCGTGGTGAAGTTCATCAACGAGGCACGCGAGCTCGGGATCGAGGTGCTGGCCCCCGACGTGAACGAGTCGGGCTACAAGTTCACGGTCCTCGATGAAAGGCGAATCCGCTTCGGGCTCGGGGCGATTCGCAACGTCGGCAAGGCAGCAATCGACTCGATGCTCGCGGCGCGCGCCGAGAAGCCGCTCGCGTCGCTCTTCGACCTGTGTGAGCGCGTCGATCTGCGGCTCTGCAACAAGCGCGTGTTCGAGGCCCTCATCTACTCGGGTGCGGTGGACAACCTCGGCGGGCACCGGTCGCAGTACGTCGCAGTACTCGATTCGGCGATCCAGGAAGCGTCGCTGAAGCAGGAGGAGCGCGAACAGGGGCAGGGATCGTTGTTCGGGGGACTGGGGACTGGGGACTCGGGACTCGGCGGCGAGAACGGTTCCGGGTCGCGCGGGCACCTCACGCTCCCCAACATCGCCCCGATGTCGGAGGCCGAGCGGCTCACGAAGGAGAAGGAGATTCTCGGGTTCTATATCTCCGGGCACCCCCTGGAGCCCTACCGCACCGAGTGCGAGCTGTTCGCCACGCACACGGTCTCGCAGCTCGGCCAATGGGCCGAGGGCGTCATGTCGCTCGGGGTCGTAGTCACGGCGGTGAAGCGGCAGGTGAGCAAGCGGTCGGGCGCCGAGTTTGCGCGGTTGACAGTGGAGGATTTTTCGGGATCTTCCGAGGTTCTCGTGTTCCCCGAAAACTGGTCTGTGCTCTCGGATCGAATCCGGACCGACGTGCCGCTGCTGGTACGTGGTGGTTACTCGAAACGCGACCAGGGGGCGGAGAATCCGACGTTCATCATCGAGTCGGTGCAGCGGTTCGAGGAGCTGAGAATCGCAGGACAGGTGACGGTCGCTATCGAGTTGGCGGGAGATCCCTCGCTTCGCTCGGGACGTGCCGGGAACGCGGAACCGGGAACAGTGATTCCGCTGCTGCCGGAAGTGATGCAGGACGTGCGGGCCGTAGCCGAGGCGCATCCAGGTGCGGCGCCGCTCGAGATCAGGTGGAATGACGGAAACGGGACGCAGGCACGATTGCGATCGCGCTCGATCAAGCTGTCGGCAACAAACGCCGCGCTGACCGAGCTACGGGCGCTGCTCGGGCAAGAGCGCGTCCGTCTCGTACGCGGGAGCTAATTTGGCTTCGACGCCAGCTATGGAGTTCGAGCGACCAATCTTCGACCTCGAAAAGCAGATCGATGAGTTGAAGAAGCTGGCTGGTGACCAGCAGCTCAGCGTGGATGCTGAGATCGCGCCGCTCGAACGAAAGCTCAACGACCTTCGGGCCGAGGTCTACAGGAACCTTTCACCGCTGCAACGGGTTCAGGTCGCGCGGAATCCCAAGCGTCCGTTCACGCTCGATTACATCAGGCTGTGCTTCACGGACTTCGTGGAGCTGCACGGCGACCGCCTATTCCGAGAGGATCCAGCCATCGTCGGCGGCTGGGCGCGTCTGGATGGCGAGACCGTCATGGTCGTGGGCCAGCAGCGCGGGCGCGACACGAAGGAGAATCTGAAGCGCAACTTCGGGATGCCGCATCCGGAAGGCTATCGCAAGGCGCTTCGGCTCATGAAGCTCGCCGAGAAGTTCCACGTGCCCGTGATCACGTTCATCGATACGCCAGGCGCGTGGGCGGGGCTGGGAGCCGAGGAGCGAGGGCAGAGCGAGGCAATCGCCCACAACCTGTTCGAGATGAGCCGGCTGGAGGTGCCGATCATCGCGACGGTGATCGGCGAGGGCGGATCGGGAGGTGCGCTCGCGTTAGGCGTCGCGGACCGCGTGCTGATGCTCGAGAACTCGGTCTACTCCGTGATCACGATCGAGGGGTGCGCAGCGATCCTGTGGAAGGACGGGAAGAGCCCGGAGATGCGCGAGCGCGCCGCCGGCGCGCTCAAGATCACCGCACCGGACCTCTACGAGCTGCGGGTGATCGACGAGATCATCCCCGAGCCGCTCGGCGGCGCACACGCGAATCACGAGCAGACGGCGACGGCGGTGCAGGAAGCGTTGAACAAGCATCTCGAGGAGCTCCGCCGTCTCAAGCCGGACAAGCTCATACGCCGGCGACGAGAGAAGTATCTCCGGATGGGACAATTTCAGGAGTAGGGACATCGGGACCGGGGACTGGGGACTCGGCCTGGATGCGTCTACTCGCGTGGAGGCTCGCACAGCGGTAAAAGGTTCCCGGCCGAGTCCCCAGTCCCTAGTCCCCGGTGGATTGATTGTCGTGGATCATTTGATAGAGATTGCCTTCAAGGGCAACCGCAAAGAGTTCTTTCTCTGGGAAGGTGAGGCACCGCCGGCGCTGCGCGCGGCGGTCATCGTCGACGCCGACCGGGGTGAAGACCTTGGCCGCGTGTACTCCACCGGAGAGCTTGCGCAGAAGCGCGCGGCAGGTGTGCCGCACGCCCCCGGACCCGACGGCGTGCAGAAGCGCGCTCGGCGCCTGGCGACGGCTGAGGACGTGCAGCGGCACGATGAGCTCCGCTCGCAGGATGAGGCGGCGCGACGCCGCGCGATGGAGCGCGTGAAGGCGAACAACCTGCTGATGAAGCTGTCGGACGCCGAGTGGCAGTGGGATCGGCGGAAGCTCACGATCTACTTCACCGCCGAGAAGCGGGTCGACTTCCGCAATCTCGTTCGTGACCTGGCGGCGTTGTTCCGCACGCGCATCGAGCTCAAACAGATCGGCGTCCGCGACGAAGCCAAGCGACTGGGAGGCATCGGTCGCTGCGGGCGCGAGTACTGCTCCGCCTCGTGGCTCCCGGAGCTGCGTCCCGTGAACCTGGGCGTGGCGAAAGACCAGCGGCTTTCGCTGAACCCCGCGCAGATCTCCGGCGCATGCGGGAGGCTGATGTGCTGCCTGCGGTACGAGCACGAGTTCTACGTGCAGAGCCGCAAGCGCTTCCCGAAGGAAGCGAAGGTGCTCGTCACCGCGCGGGGCGAGGAGAAGGTCGTGGCGAACGACATCTTCAACGAGCGCGTGACGCTGCGGAACGTCGAAGGTGAAACGCGCATCGTTTCACTCGCGGACCTGAAGCGCGAGATGGCCGGCGGCCCGACGACGGTGGAGGAGCCCGTCACCGAGGAGGAGCCGGACCTGATGATGGAGCTCGACGAGGAGGTCATCCGGATGACCGACACGGCCGAGCGTCCGGCATATCGCCCGGGAATGCGTCCGGGGATGCCAGGTTTTCCGAAGCCCCAGGACCGGCCGGTGACGCTGCAGCGCCGGGAATCGGGCGATCCCTCGCTGCGCTCGGGACAGGTCGGGAACGGGGAATCGGGAATCGCGGGAAGCGGGAAGCGGGAGACGAGGGGAGCCGGGAACGGAGAACAGGCACCGCGACCCTCCGAAACAGCTCGTGCACCCGGACAACCGGGAAGCGGCCAGCAGCCCGCAGGCCAATCCATCGGCGTTAGGCAGCCCGGCTCGGCGGGAACGCCTGAGACCGGCGACGATACCGCGACGTCACCGGCAGCCGGATCCGCAGAGGCGCCGCGCGCACCGCGACGGCGACGTGGGAGGCGCGGGGGGCGGCGTGGACGAGGGCGCGGCGATGGGTCCGCAGCACCCAACAGCGGAACGACGGGTGAGACGTCCGTGGATCCTGGCGAGATCGGTGGGGACAGCGGGGACGAAGGGGGAGACGAGCCGTGAGCCGGTTCTACTTGACAACGGCGATCGACTACTCGAACGGCGATCCGCACATCGGGCACGCGTACGAGAAGATCGGGGCGGATGCGATCGCGCGATATCATCGTCTTCGCGGTAGCGAGGTCCATTTCCTCATGGGGATGGACGAGCACGGCCAGACCGTCGCGCAGAAGGCGGCCGAGCGTGGCGTGACGCCGCAGCAGCAGGTGGACGAGATTGCCCCGCGCTTCCAGGCCATGTGGTCGAAGCTCGCGATCTCCCACGATCAGTTCATTCGCACGACCACCGATAGTCACAAGACGGGCGTGCGCGCGCTGATCAAGCGCATCTTCGACAACAACCCGGACGACTTCTACGAAAAGTCGTACACCGGCCAGTATTGCGTCGGTTGCGAGGCGTTCAAGCAGGACTCCGAGGTCGTGGATGGGCACTGCGTGCTCCATCCGACGCGCACACTCGAGTGGGTGGAAGAGCGCAACTGGTTCTTCCGCCTCAGCAAATACCAGGGGTTCCTCACGCGGCTGCTCACGGAGCGACCACAGTTCCTCCAGCCCGAGAGCCGGCGCAACGAGATGCTGGCACTTCTCAAGCAGGGGCTCGAGGACGTTTCTGCCAGCCGGTCGCGCTTTACCTGGGGCGTTCCCTTCCCTGCGCCGCTTTCGACCGGCGAGCCGCAGACGACGTACGTGTGGTTCGATGCGCTGCCGAACTATCTCACGGCCACCGGGTTCCCCGGCGCGGGCTGGCGCGAGCGTTGGCCAGCGCAGCTGCACATCGTCGGCAAGGACATCACTCGCTTTCACAGCATCATCTGGCCGGCGATGCTCCAGGCGGCCGAGCTGCCACTGCCGGAGCGCGTGTGGGCGCACGGCTTCGTGCTGTTAGGGGGCGAGCGATTCAGCAAGTCCGCCGGCGTGCGGCTGGACCTCGACGAGGCGATCGGCCGGTTCGGGGCGGATGCGTTCCGGTACTTCCTCCTCCGAGAGGTGCCCTTCGACGCCGACGGCAGCTTCTCGTGGGAGCGGTTCGAGGAGCGGTACAACGCCGATCTGGCGAACGCGTTAGGCAACCTGGCGAGCCGCGCGATCTCGATGGTCGAGCGATATTGTGCCGGGGTCGTTCCGGGCGGCGCCGCAGCCGAGCCGACGGACCTCGACACGCTCGACGCGCAGGATCTCGCGCAGTACCACGCGGCGATGGACGGCTCTCGTGGCTACCTCCTGCACGAGGCGCTTCGCCACGTGTGGAGCACCGTGGGCCGGGGCAACGAGTACGTCGACCGGCAGGCGCCGTGGAAATTGGCGAAGGATCCTGCACTGCGCGCAGAGCTCGAGCGAACGCTGGCGGCGCTCATCCGCCAGCTCGCGCGTCACGCGATTCATCTGCACCCGTTCCTGCCCGCGAAGACCGCCGAACTGTGGCGGCAAATCGGCGGCCCCGGGATCATTGCCCATCAGCGCTTCGACGATGTGGCGACGCTCGACGTGAGTGGGTGGCGCGTCACCAAAGGTGATGGTCTGTTTCCCAAGGAAATTGTGAGAGTGGGCACGTAGGAGAAGCCCGGCGGTTGTTTTTCGACAGGGCCACATTCGTTTGGGTTCCAAACGAATGTGGCCCGTTCAACGTTCGGACTCGACTCTGACCGCATTTTGCGTGGCGTGCGTCACCCGCACATCACGACGTCGACGGGTATCGTTACGGCTATCCGTGCGAGCCGTCTAAGCACACACGGAACATCCCGTTGAGCCTCAAGGAGTCGAGACGACATGGCGGATCGCCGCTGGACCGTGATGGTCGTACCCCACGGGAGTGATTCGCCGCGAAGCTACTCGATCAGCGAGCGCGCGGTGCGCCTGGCGCTTTACGCCGGTTCGATGATCGGTCTCATGGCGGCGATCGGCCTCGGGACCGCGATCGCGACGACCGGCCGCTACATCTCCGGCGCCATCCGTCCGACCGAAGCGAACGCGATGAGCTCACACCCGCGCGATCTTTCGGAAGTGGCCAGGCGCGTTGCGTCGCTGCGCGACACGCTCGACGTCATCCGGAAGCGCGAGGCGCAGATCCGGTTGCTCGCCGGGCTGCCCGCCGCCGACTCGGCCGCGCAGGCGTTGGCCGTGCCCGGAGACTCGTCAGGCGACAGCGTGTCGCGCGCGACACCGCGAGAGGACGTGGAAACGCTCATTCAGCGCGCCGACCTGCTGTCGGCGCGCTTCGCCGCGGTGACCGATTCGCTCGAGCGCAACGCGCAGCGGTTCGCCAGTGTTCCGTCGATCATGCCCACTCCGGGCTGGCTCACGAGCCAGTTCTCGCGGAGTCGCAACCATCCGCTCCTGCACATCTCGCGACCTCACGAAGGCATCGATGTCGCGGCACCGATGGGCGCGCCCATCATCGCGCCGGCGTCAGGGGTGGTCGTGAAGGTCGGGTACGAAACCGGGTACGGCAACACGCTCGAGATCGATCACGGCAACGGCATCGTCACTCGTTATGCGCATTGCTCACGCATCGATGTGAAGAGCGGCCAGCGCGTAACACGGGGCCAGCGGATCGCGGCGGTCGGAAGCACGGGATTGGCGACGGGCCCGCACTTGCACTACGAAATTCACATCAACGGCAAGGTCGTGAATCCGCTCACGTACGTGCTGTCGGACGCGATACCTGACTGAGCCGCCGTACGGGCGGCAGCCATCAGCCATCAGCCATAGCCGCCCTACGAGCGGCAGCTATCAGCCATCAGCCATCAGCTCAGACTGCGGACTATGTAACGCCGATTTCGGCGACGTCCGAAACGAGTCGGTTGAAGGCTGAGGAGTCTACTACTTCGGCGTGCCGGTGCCGCCGGTGCCGCCACCGCTGCCGTTGCCGCTGATGCTGAAGCCGATGCCGACGGCGGCGACCAGACCCGCAGCGATCCCGCCCACGAGGTAGCTCTTCCCTTTGTCGAGCGAACGGCGCTCGAGACCCGCCACAGCCGAGCGCGGGAAGACGACCTGTTCGCCTTTCCAGGGGACTTCCGAACCGAGTCGGTCGGTCGTCCCCGTCACCGAGAGCGTGACGGCGGTGTCGGCGACGGACGAGACGTGGCCGTCGACGAGCTCGATACGGTTGCCAACGAGGGGCGCCATCGTGATGGCGCCGGCGTCGGTGAGGCGCACGCGCACTTCGCTGCCTAACGCCGGTGACGGCGAGTCAATCGGCGTGTAGCGGTAGCATGCGCCGCTCGTGACGGCGCTGGCTGCCATCACGGCTGCGGCACACGTTCGAACTGCGCTGGGAGAGCGGGACCTCACGAACTCCTCCGGTCTGGTTGATCCTGCTGCAAGATGGCTCTCGGACCGGCTCGCCGGGAGCGGGTTTGGGTGGCACGCCCCAGGCAGGGACGAGACGCGAGAAATGAGGCGGCCCCCGACCGATCGGTCGGGGGCCGCCTCGAGGACATCAGAACGCCGTTCGCAGCCGAGCAGCGCCTGTCAGCTCAGGTTCCCGTGCCGAGACAGCGGGTCCCGTCGATCGCGTTCGCCGTCGCCGGGTCGAGCTGGTTGCGCTTCGGCTGCTGCGAAGGCGATGGAATGTTGGGATTCGCGCGACGCTCGTCCGTTCCGTACACTAGGCGCGCCGGGATAAAGCTCCCGGACGCGGGCGCCAGGTTCGGGTAGCACGTGCGACGATAATCGTTCCAGACCTCCGTGTTCTGGAAGAGCGCCACGTACTTGTCTTCCATGATGGCCTGCAGGAGCGCAGCCCCGGTGAGGCCAACCTTCGGCCCGAGACCAACACCCGCGCGATATCCATTGAGCGTGGCCAGCGCCGCAACCTGCGCATTCGTCCGATACTGCGCCTCGGCGCGAATGAGCTGGTTCTCGGCGAAGGTGAGCACGGGCTGTCGGTAGTCCGGCGAGCCTCGCACGGCGGACAGCCACGCTTGCGTCCCGTCGAACTCTTCACCCGGTGGTGCGCCGATGATCTGGCCACCGGCATCCGCGCCTGGGCTGAAATAGTCCGTGAGCCGCAGGTCGCTGCGGGCCTTCATGAGGTCGACGACGAACTTTCCGGCGCTAATGTCGGTGCCACGCTGGATGCGGAACTGATACCAGTGATTCGCCTCGCCGGTCGTCGCGCTCTGGTACGTCGTGAAGTCGCCCGCCGGCGACGCGATGCCGGAGCTCGTCTCGGAGAGAGCCTTGGCGTAGTTGCTCGCGTCGAGCTCGGCCAGGTGCATGTACATGCGTGCCTTCAACGTGTGCGCAGCCTTGACCCAACTCGTCTTGTCACCACCGTACACGAGGTCGAGTGCCGCCGGCCCCGTTCCTCCGGCGTTCATGTTCGAGATGGCCTGGTCGAGCAACGTGAGCAACGCGTTATGCACCGCGAGCTGTTTGTCCAGCGTCGGAGTCTTGTTGTCTGTCACCGCCTCCGAGTACGGGATGTCGCCCCACGTGTCGGCGGCGAGATCCATGATCAACGCTTCCCACGCCTGCGCGATGCCGAGGTACAGCTTGTCGTCCTTCACCTTTTCCTGCACGCCGCGAATGTCCACGAGGCCGCCCTGTGTGTAAAAGCTGCCGAACGTGAAGTCATTCTCGGTCACGACGTACTGATCGAAACCTGCCCACTGGCGGCCAGTGCCGGCCATCTGCTGCATCCAGAGGCTGATCAGGCGATTCAGGTCGCCGGTAAGGCTGTAGAATGCGAACGCCTGGAAGCCGACGAACTGGTTCTCGGGCTTCGCGCTCGACGGCTGATTGGGGTTGGTACTGAGGCGCGGTCCCTCGAAGTAGCTGTCACTGCAACCGGCAGCGAACATGCCGGCAACCGCGATCGCGGAGAACGCGGCGGGAATGCGGATACGCATGGCCTATCCTCCGTGTTAGTGGTTGAGGGAGATGGTGAAGATGAACGAGCGGGTCTGCGGGTTGTTGAAGTAGTCCTGCCCGCGACCGATGCCGTACGCGCCTTCGAGGTTGGTTTCGGGATCGATGCCGTTGTAGTCCGACCACGTATGCAGGTTTCGACCGGAGACGCGGAAGTCGACGGACGTGAACCCGATGAGGTCCCTGATGCGGGCGCTCTCCCACGTGTACGCGACGGAGATCTCGCGCAGCTTCACGTAGCTCGAGCTCTCGACGCCCTGTCCCGTCGGTCCGTTGAAGTTGTTACCGAGGCCGGCGCGCCACCAATTCTCGCCGACCGCCACCTTCTTGGTCTTCCCTGGCCCGACGACACCCGGGCTCTTCTCCATCGTGACGCCGAACTCCTGTTCGTTGCCCACGCAATTCGAGAGGCCGGCGCTGCAGTCGGCGCGTCCGGCCGTTGCAGCGCTGGTCCCGAAACGCTGGAGCGCCAGGCGCGTTCCGTTCCAGTTCACGCCACCCTGCTTGATGTCCACGAGGCTCGAGATCTGCACCTTGCGGAACAACGTGAAGTTGTTGCGAATGCCCGAGAGCCAATCCGGGTTCGGATCGCCCAAGACGCGATTGGCAGGATCTGTGATCGGGAACCCGTTTGCATCGACGAACAACGAATGGTTCGGCGCGTTGGCCGAGCGGCACAGCGCGTTGATGTCGGTGCTCGAGCCGAGCGTCGTTTCCTGAGTGTTGTCCGCGTCCGCAATCTCGTAGCGGCAACGCACCCAGTCCGTTCCGTAGAACGAGCCTAACGGCTGCCCTTTCACCGCCACACTGTTCCCGAAGCCGCCGGTGAGCCCGACGTAGTCAGCGCCCTGGAGCTCGACGAGCTTGTTCTTGTTTTTCGCCCAGGTGACGCCGATCTCCCAGCGCAGGTTCGGGTTCTCGATGGCGCGAGCGTTGAGCGAAACCTCCAGGCCCTTGTTCGTGATCTCGCCGCCGTTGCTCACGACGTTCTGGTAGCCGGTCGATACGGGGATCGGCAGCGAGAAGATCACGTCCGTGGTCTTCGCGTCGTAATACGTAAACGTTCCGTCGATGCGCTGCTTGAAGAGCCCGAAGTCGAAGCCAAGCTCCGTCTCACCGGTGCGCTCCGGCTTGAGCGTCGGGGTTCCCTTCACAAGGTTGCTCACGACGCCGCCGCTTCCGTTCTGCGTTGGGCTCGTGGACCCACCGCCGAAGTCGAGACCGACGGCGGCGTAGCTGAACGCGTCGTAGATCTGGTACGGCGCGGGCTCGCGACCCACGGCGCCGTACGCCCCGCGCAGCTTGAGGTAGCTCAGCGGGCCGATGGCTGGCCGCGCGTTCGAGCCAATCGCGTTCCACGCCACGCTCGCCTTCGGGTAGTAGTTGGTGCGATCTTCCTTCGGGAACGTCGAGGACTGGTCCGCGCGAACGGCCGCCGTGATGTACAGCTGATCCCAGAGGTCGATGCCCGCCTGCGCGAAGTAGCCCGCCACGCGCACCAGCGACTGATAGTTCTGCGCCTGCAGGTTCGAGTTCACCGTGTTGTTCAGCGAGAAGATGTCAGGGTCGATGTAGTTCGTCCCCTTCGACAGAACCTGCCGCAGGTCACGGCTGTTCAGATTCTGGCCTAACGTGAGCGTCGTGTTGAGCGCGCTGCTCCACTTCTTCTCGGCCGTCCCGACCAGGTTGTGGTCGATCTGCAGGTTGTCGTACGTACCCTGCCACAGCTGGCCGAGGAGCGCGTCACCGGCGCTCTGTGGCGGCAGCCCCTCGATACGCTGGTCCGAGGAATAGTCCGCTCCGAACGTGTACTTCAGGTTGAGCCACGACATCGGGTCCCACGACACGTCGAAGTTACCGATTGCACGGTTCACGTCGGACGTGTTCTTGTCGCGATTGATGACCCAGAACGGATTGTCGTACACGCGATCCGCGAGCGGATCCGCGGGGTCCGGATTCGGATAGCGGTACGACCGATGCAGCCCGTCCACGACGTACGGGAAGTTGTTGAAATCGGGCGGCGTTCGCGCGAGCCCGAGCAGCAGCCCGTTCAGGTTGTTGCCTTTCTGGACGTACCGCGTGCGGACGTCCATGTACGAGATGTTGCCGCCGACGCGCAGCTTGCTGCCGAAGAACTGCGTCGCCTTGAGGCGTGCCGTCGTGCGATTGTACTTGTCGTGGTCGCCGACGATGGTCCCGTTCTGCAGGGTGTTGCCCAGCGACGCGAAGAACGTACGGCGGTCGTCGCCGCCGGAGACGGACAGCACGTTGTCGAACGTGTGCCCAACGTCGAACGCTTCATCCCAGTGATCGTACGTCGGCGTTCCGGCAGCAATCTTCGGCCCCCAGCTCGAGCTCGTGGGATAGCACCCCGGACCGCTGCACGCCGCAGCAGCGGCGCTCCCGTTCTGGCCACGAGCGAAGGATCTCTGGAGCGGAATCGCCTGGTTCACGTCGTCCCATGTGCTCGAGGAGCGGAACGAGTACCGCGTGGCTCCCGCTCGCCCGCTCTTCGTGGTGATAAGCACGACACCCTGAGCAGCGCGCGCGCCGTAGATCGCCGACGCAGCGGCTCCCTTCAGGATCTCGATCGACTCGATGTCGTTCGGGTTGATGTCCGCCGCGCGGTTGCTGATCGCCGTGGAAGCGTCGGCGAAGTCGCCCGTCTTGAGCGACGAGTTGTCGATCGGCTGGCCGTCGATGACGAACAGCGGCTGACCGTCGCCCTCGATCGTCTTGAGGCCGCGGATGATGATCGACGAGCCCGCGCCGGGGTCGCCCGCCTGTGACGTCACCTCGACGCCAGGCGCCTTCGCGGCGAGCGCGTTCACGATGTTCGGCTCGTTGGACTTCTGCACCTCGTCGGCCTTCACCGAGTTGATGGTGTTCCCGAGCTTTTCGACCGTCGTGGACGTGCCCGACCCGGTGACGACCACCTCACCTAACCGCAGCGGGTTCGCCGCGAGGGTGAAGTCCTTCGTGATGCTGGTCCCGGTAAGGGATATGAGCGAGGACGTGTTCCGGAACCCGATGGCGCGAACGCCGAGGCTGACCTGCTGTCCGCGAATGCGCGCGGCGGGCACGGTCAGCGAATATCGACCATCGTCCGCGGTCTGGGTTCCGAGGCCCAGGGTCTCGATGTAGACGGACGCGAGTGGCAGCGGCGCGCCTCCCTCGTTGGTGACTCTCCCGGTGATGGTGATGGGGTTGTTTTGGGCGTGGATTGGCTGCGGGCGGGCGAGCCCCGAGCCGAGTGAGATCGCGAGAATGCCGAGCAAACGCCAAGATGAGCGCATCGACCCTCCTCGAATGATTCGAGCGAACAAGCGACGTGGCATGTGAAATCCGGCCGGAGCCGGGAGCCTGCTCCCGCTGCGGGGTCCTCCGTTTGGGCTGATCGTGCGCTGGTGAGTGGACTGGAAGTCCGACCACCTCCGCCCTGCGACGAGCGGGTGGGACGAATCGTAGTCCCCGGGCGGCCGATCGTGTGGTAACGCCGCTGAGACGATACGGAACGGGGTCAAATGTGTCAACGACTCGTCAACCGGCTCGTAACCGGTTCGTCCCAGCCAACTTGGTCGATGCAAAACGCCCCTCGGCGTGGTGGTCGAGGGGCGTCAGGGAGGGTTCGTGTTTTCGGCGGCGTGCCTAACGTGCCGCCGGGCCCGCCGAGCGGAATCGTTAGGGCTTGGCGGCCGGCTTCGAGAAGTCCACCGTCGGCGCCGTGCGCGCACCAGGGGTCGTGACCTCGAAATACTCGCGCGGCTTGGCGCCGGTCACCTTCGCGGTCAGCGATTGCGGAAACGTCCGGATGTAGGTGTTGTACGTCTGGACCGCATTGTTGTAATCGGTGCGCGAGACGGCGATGCGGTTCTCCGTTCCGGTGAGCTCGTCCTGCAACTTCAGGAAGTTCTGATCCGCCTTGAGCTGCGGGTACGCTTCGGCCACAACCATCAGTCGGCCGAGCGCCGTCGTGAGCTGATCATTGGCGTTGGCCATCTCGCGCGGGTCGCCTTTCTGCACGGCACCGAGCACGCCCGCACGCGCCTGCGCGACCTGTGTGAACACCTCCTCCTCGTGCTGCGCATAGCCCTTGACGGTCGCGACGAGGTTGGGAATGAGGTCAGCCCGCCGCTGGAGTTGAACCTCGATCTGATTCTTCGCCGCGTTGACGGTCTCATCGTACTTCTGGATCGTGTTGTAGCCGCAGCCGCTACCCAGAAGCACAAGCGCGAATGGCAAGGTGTATCGGTGCATGCTGTTGATCCTCGAGTCGAACGCGTTCAGCGTCCGGTAAACGTCATTCTGACCACATACCTCCCCGCGGGGACGACGCCCGCGGCGAGCTTCCACGCCGATCCTGCACGTTGATCGAGACAGCGGTTCACTCCCGAGCCCGCGCTCGACGACCAGCTGTCACTCGCCACCTTCGCCCCCGTGATGCCGCCGGATCCGACCGACACGACCATCGCTACCCCACCCTTGAGGCTCGGATCGACCTTCTGTCCGAACTCCTGATAACAGAAGCGAGAGAAGCTTCGCTCGCGATCGACGGCCTCCATGAGCGCCGGCGGTGCGGGCGGAATCGGAGGCGGCGTTCTACGAGCTACGTTGCGGGCCGGCCCCTTGAAAGTATCGGGAGCGGCCGGAGGGAGGGAGGTTTCCACCTTGCTCAGGTCCGCCGGCGTCGTGTCGACGGGAATGGCCGCTCGCGCACTGTCGGCGCGCTTCGCGCGCTTTTCCCCCGGACATCCAAGGGCCAGCGTGACAACAGCCGCAACGCCGAACACCATCCGAACGCCCACGGCAGTCATGTCCGAACGCATAACGCGTCCTCCATCCGAGACGGGTTGCCGGCCCACCGCATAACGCGGGTCCGGTCAGGGTGCGGCGTCGTAGCGGTCGAGATAGGAGACCAGTTGGTGCATGCCATTCACGTACCCCGCCAACACGGCCGACACGTCTGACGAGCCGATCTTCTCCGTTCCGCGCACATGTCGGACCACGCGCACGAACGGGTCGGCATCGAAGCCAGCTCGCGCGGCGACGTCACTGCTCAGCTTCTCGTAGTCAGTGGGTGGAACTACACCGTTGAGCCGTTGGACGGCGCGGAAGATCACCATCATGGTGCTCAGACTTGCCGCCAAGAGCTCGGTCTGCGCCTTGGATTCGCCGCCTGCCGCCAGCACACCCTGGCGAAGCTTGAGCAGCTTTCCCATCGCTTCGTGCTCGAGCTGCAGGCGGAGGTTCCTGGGGTCGACCGCGATCCCATCGAACGGAGGCGTACCATAGAGGACACGGTGCCGCTCGAGAATGTCGGCGTACTCCATGGGGAAGATGTCCGCGCTTCCTCGCCACTCGCGCAGCGTCAGGGTGAGTGGCGGGGGGTTACCGTCCTCGCCCCACGCACGCGCAACGGCGGCGCCAGCACGCATGTGCTCCATGGTGAGCTCATCCACGATGACGAGGATGTTGTAGTCGGACCGCTTGGGGATGTGCTCACCTGCCGCTGCGGACCCGTACAGCACCACCGAGCGGAGTTGCGGGCCGTACACCTTCTGTAGTTGAGCGACCAGCTCCTCGATAGTCATCGGGAATCGGGAATCGGGAATCGGGAATAGGGAATCGGGGACTTGGACGCTGGGAACCGGGAACGGGGAACCGGGAACAGTAGCTTCACGTCGCGCCCCGATTCGTCTCACCAGCTCGAGCCTCCACCCCCGCCACTGAACCCACCACCTCCGCCGAAGCCGCCAAAGCCGCCGCCACCGCCGCCACCAAAGCCGCCGCCGCCACCACCACCCCATCCCCCACGGCGATAGCCACCACCGGTCGGAAACACGATCGGGATCGGAATACAACCGCCGCCTCCACAGCCGCCCCGCCGACGGCCGAGCGAGCTCAGGATCATGTACGCGACGATGAACAATACAAAGATCGCGAATGGCGATAGCCCGCCACCGCCCCGACGCCGCGGCGGCGCCTGAACGTCGGGCTGCACCCCGGGCGCGAGTCCGGCCGACGAGTCGAGCGTGAAACCGAACTCCTGCGCGAACTTCTCGGCCACTCGACCGGTGACGAGCTCCAACGCCGGCCCGTACTCCCGTTGCTGGAAGTACGGGATGGCTTCGCGGCAATACGACGCGGCCTGGGCGTCAGTAATGAAGCCCTCGGTGCCCTGCCCCGTGGTAACGAAGCATTCGCCTCGTCCGCTCGTGCTCGTCTCTTTCGGGACGAGCAGAATGACCACGCCCGCGTTGCGCGTCCGCTGGCCAACCGCCGCGTTCGCGCCGACGCGCCACGCCCGCCCGATCGCGAGCGCCACGTCCACCGGTGCACGGAGACCGATGTCCGGAAGCGTCACGATCGCCATCTCGCCGCCGCTTTTCTGGTGGACGTCGAAGGCGATGCGGTTGATGCGGTCTACCGACCCCGCGGGAAGCACGCCCGCGGCATCGACGACGATTTCCGCGGCATTGGTCCCGTAGCCGCGCGGCGCCGGCGGGATTTGAACGGCCTGCAGCGCGATCAGGAGATGGAGCACGACGGGCGGGAACAGGGAAGATCCTTCGCTTCGCTCAGCTACACGAGACGCACCCGGATAACCTAACG
>JBKOYV010000020.1:0-26076 GCA_046725585.1 Gemmatimonadota bacterium
GCAGCGGAAGCCTCCACGCGCACCGACGCATCCCGGCCGAGTCCCCAGTCCCGATGTCCCCAGTCCCGATGTCCCCAGTCCCGATGTCCCCAGTCCCGATGTCCCCAGTCCCGATGTCCCCAGTCCCGATGTCCCCAGTCCCCAGTAGTCCCACTCACTTCGCCGGAGTCACCCGCAGCCGGGAGAGGCCTATTCGTGGCGTAGCGCAAGCATCGGATCGATGCGCGAGGCGCGGCGGGCGGGAACAAAACACGCGACTGCCGCTACGCCCACGAGAACGATGGATACGATGGCGACCGTCGGGACGTAGTCGGGGCGAACGCCGTAGAGCAGCGCGGTCATCAAGCGGGACGCGATCACTGCCAGCCCGAGGCCGATGGCGAGGCCGCAGAGCGTCAGCTCCAAGCCTCGCCTGCCGACGGCAACCAATATCCTGCCAGACGTCGCACCTAACGCCATCCGCACGCCGATCTCGTTCGTGCGCTGTGTAACGGCGTACGAGAGCACTCCGTAGATTCCGAGCGATGCGAGCAGCAGCGCGAGGAGCGCGAATGCGCCCAGCAGCGTCGTGCTTTGCGACGGGGTTGATAGCTGGTGGTTGACGATCGCTTCCATCGTCTGGATCCGCGCCAGCGGCTGATTCTTGTCGAGCGACCAGATAGCCTGACGCACCGCCGGGACGATCGACGCGGGCTCGACGGCCGTTCGAATCACAATGCCGGCGTTCAGGTCGTCGATCTGCTCGCATTGATCGCGCACGCGATACACCGCGGGCTTCGCTTCATCCAGCACGCCGGTCTCGGGGATCGGCTTGACCACGCCCACGATCGTGAACCAGTGGCCGTCGTCGTCCAGCTCCCCGAACTTGAACCGCTGACCGAGCGGCGACCTGCCGGCGAAGTGCCGATTGGCGAACGGCTCGTTGACGACCGCCACACGAAGCGAGGACTTTCGATCCGATGCCGTGAAGAATCTCCCCTCGCGCAGCTGCGCGCCAATGGTTGCAAAGTAGTCGCGACTCACGTTGCGAATCAGCGCCGCCTGGCCGGCGAAGCCGTCTTTTGGCTGGCCCTCCAGCAAATAGAACGTCGCGGTGGCGAAGTTGGTGAACGGGATGAGGTTGATCGCTCCGGCGCTCACCACGCCCGGAATCGCGCGCACGTTGTCCACCGCCGCATTGACGAACGCGACGCGGCGATCGAAATCCTTGTAGCGGAACAATGGCGTCTCGAAGGTCAAGAGCCTCTCACGCCTGAATCCGAGGTCGGTGTTCCGAAGGTGCCGAAAGGTCTGCAGGAGCAGCCCTCCGCAGACCAGCAGCGCAACGGCGAGCGCCGTCTCGACGACGATCAGTGAATGCTGAAACCGGTGACTGCGCGCGCCCGCTGTGCCTCGTCCGCCCCGGAGTCCTTCCTGCGGCGCGACTCGCGATCCCCTCAATGCAGGCGCGAGTCCGAAGGTCACCGCCGCGGCGAGTCCCAAGGCCGTAGAAAACACCAGCACGCGCCAATCGAGCGTGACGCGCCCAGCGCCCATGGCCTCGGGCACGAGCCGCTCGAGAAACCGCATCGCGGGAACGGAGAGCGCGATGCCGGCAAGGGTGCCTAACGCGGCCAATACCAGGCTTTCGGTGAGGAACTGGCCGACCAGTCTTCCGCGCCCCGCCCCAAGCGCCAGGCGCACCGCGACCTCGCGGCCGCGCGCCGCGCCGCGCGACAGCAGGAGATTCGTCAGATTGACGCACGCAATCAACAGCAGGGCCACCGACGCGCCCAACAGCAGGATCAGCGCGGTTTGCGTCTTGCCCGCGATCTCTTCCCGCAATGGCGTGACGATCACCGGATGAGGGCCGCGGAAGTCCTTCGCGGTCACCTGCAGACTCAACGACGTCATGGCTTCCCGCGCATGCTGTAGCGTGACGCCGGGCTTGAGCCGCGCGACGATCTGGGCGTCGTGCCACGTGAAGTTCGTACGCATCCACCCAGGGAATGACGCAGGCATCCAGAGATCGATCTCCCGCGAGGGCATGAAGTAGAAGCTTCGGGGCATCACGCCGATCACTTCATAGGCCTCGTCGTTGATCGAGATCGTGCGTCCAATGATGTCAGAAGCACCGCCGTAACGCCGCTGCCAGAGTCCGTAGCTGATCACGACGACGCGCACGCTCTTCAAGTCTTCGTCCTCGGTGAACACACGGCCAAGCATCGGGGGTGCACCAAGCACGCTCCAGAGAGTCCACGTGACTTTCCGCGACGGAACCTGTTCCGGATCGCCGTCGCCCGACAGCGTCGCGTCACCGGGCTGACTGGCTGCGAGATCCGTGAACACGGTGTTGAGACGCCGCCACTCGATCCATTCCGCGGGCGTGGAATTGCCCTTCGAGGTGATGTCGGTATTGGCCAACGCGTCCCAGATCATCACGAGCCGGTCTGCGTCAGCATACGGCAGCGGGCGGATCAGCACCGCGTCGAACGTGCTGAACATCGCAGTGATCCCGCCGATGCCTAATGCGAGCGTCGCGATCGCTACGCCAAAGAACCCCGGATTGCGTCGGACCTGTCGCAGTCCGTAGCTGACGTCACGGGCGGCCGCATCGAGCCACCCGCCATGACGCCCGCTTCGAACGCGTTCCTTGACCTGTTCCACCCCTCCCAGTTCGAGCACGGCGAGACGGTGGGCCTCGGCGGGAGTCGCCCCGGCGCGAACTTTGTCGGCGGCCGCCATGTCGACGAACGCCTGCAGCTCGTCGTTCAAATCCTGTTCGGCGCTATCCCGACGCGCGATCCAGAGCACGATGGACTTCAGGCGATGCAGGAGCGTCATGCGCCCTCCAGGACACAAGTGACCGCGAACGTCGCGCGGTTCCAGCGCTCGCGATGCTGTTCGAGCTGGCGCTTCCCGGCGGCCGTTAGGCGGTAGTACTTCGCGCGCCGATTGTTCTCGGTGGGTCGCCATTCGGCCTTCAGCTTCGCGTCCTGCTCCAGACGGTACAGCGAGGGAAAGAGCGACCCTGGATTGACCTGGAACTCACCGCGACTGAGCGCCGCGAGCCGCTGTGAGACACCGTAGCCGTGCATAGGCTCACGCGACAGGATCGTCAGGATCATCAGGTCGAGCGTGCCTTGGGGAATATCCAGTTTTTCCACGGCGTGCCTTAGGTAACCTAAATGAGAGGCCAACAGTCGCACCGCTCATTTAGGGTGTCAAGAGGAGTCGCACGGCCGACCAATCATGTTCATCGTGAAGACACGCTGAGTGATTCAGCGAACCGGCCTCAGCCCCTCTTTCCGCGCCCAGCCTCCGTCGTCCAACCTTTTCATCAGTTGCGCCGTCCAATATCTGTCCGCTACAGATATCGAGGCCCGGATGGGTCGCAACGCGATCAGGTTCCTCCCGCTCGCACCGCTCGACTTCCAGGTCCTGACGATCCTCGGGACGCGCGACCTGCACGGCTACGGCATCGTCCAGGCCGCGCAGGAGGCGTTCCCCGAGCAACCGCCGCTCGACATCGGGTCGCTGTACCGGATCATCAGCCGAATGCTCGATGACCGGCTGATCCGAGAGGTCACAGCCCCGCGCGACAGCCCTAACGACCGCCGAACCCGGCGGTACTACTCCGCGACTGAACTCGGACGAGCAGTCGTGCGGGCCGAGGCGAACCGGCTACGCGCGCTGCTCGCGAGCCCGGCCACATTATCGCTGCTATCGCTGCTCGAGGCCGACCGATGACGGACGTATCGACTCGGATCGTCGCGGCTGTCATTCGCCGGTTCCCATCGCCATTTCGCGAGCGATTCGGACCAGAAATGCTGTCGGCGTTCCTCGATCAGCGCGACGCACTCGTGGTCGAGGGCACCGCGTCCTCGCTGGTGCGCTGGCGTCACACCATCCGCACCGTCGCCGGGCTCCTTCGCGCGGTCATCGCCGTGCGCTTCGACCAGCGGCGTCGTCTCGAATCGATCGATCCTGATCACTGCCACCACCACGAGCGAGCTCTCATGAGACACCTCGCGTCGGACGCGCGTCACGCCGCGCGGGCGCTACGCAACAATCCTGCCTTTACCATCGTGTGCATCACAACGCTGGCGTTAGGCATCGGCGCCAACACCGCGGTGTTCAACGTGCTGGATCGCGTGATTCTGGCCCCGCTCCCGTACGACCAGCCAGAGCAGCTGGTCCGCATCTACACCGCAAGCCGACAAACGCCGGACGGGCGGGAAGTCAGTAGGGGACTCGACCTGGTCGAAGCCCGCGATGGGATCAATGCCTTCTCGTCAGTCGGAGTCGCGTACCTGTACCGCGAGATGGGTGTCGATCTCATCGACCGCGATGGCATCCCGCACCGCGTTCGGGTCGTTCCCGTCAGCGCCGACTACTTCCAGACGTTGCGGGCCACGCCGCTGCTCGGGCGGACGTTCACACGTGATGAAGAGCGCCCCGACGCGCGCGTCGTGATCCTGAGCCACGAGCTCTGGACCGACTTCGCTGGTGGCGACTCATCCATTGTCGGCCGTGCCATCGACATGAACGGCGAGCGGTACCAGGTCGTGGGCGTCATGCGGCCGACGTTCACCGACGTCGTCGCCGGCGAGATCGCGGCGTGGACACCGCAGAACCTGCAACCCGGTGGCTCGAACAACCAGTGGAACCACTACCTGAGCGCCATTGCGCGCCTTCGGCCCGGCGTCTCGATCGCTCGCGCGCAGGCCGAGCTGAATGCGCTGGCGGTGCGAATGCGTGAACGATTCCCCGATGGTCCTCGGGAGGAATACCTTCGCGCCGTCTCCCTTCACGACGATGTCGTCGGCGAGGCGCGCTCACCGGTGTACGTGCTCATGGGCGCTGCGGGGCTCGTGCTCCTCATCGCGTGTGTCAACGTCGCGAACCTGTTTCTCGCTCGAAGCGTGTCGCAGACACGAGACATCGTCATCCGCACAGCACTCGGCGCCCGTTTGTCGCGCCTGGTTGGCCTGCGGCTGACCGAGAGTCTGCTTGTCGCCGTCGCCGGAGGTGTGCTCGGCTCCGTCGTTGCGTACTGGGGCGTGCGGATACTGCTCGCCATGAGCCCCGAGTCCCTCGCCCGCGCCGAGGAAGTTCGGTTCGACTGGCGGCTCTTCGTGTTTGCGCTGCTGGTGACGACAGTGACGGGGCTCGTGTTTGGTGCGGCGCCTGCCGTTCGCGCGACACAGAGCGACCCGAGCGACGTGTTGCGAGAGGGTTCACGAGGCAACACGACCGGACGTGCCGCCCGCCACGCACGACGACTGCTCGTTGCGAGTCAAGTTTCGCTGGCCGTCGTTTTGCTCGTCGGGACGGGGATCCTGATTCGATCCTTCGTCGCGCGCCAGCGCGTATCGTTAGGCTTCGATCCGGCAAACGTGCTCACGTTCGAGATCCATACCCCGGTCGCGCGGTACGCTACGCCGGAGGCTCGTGTCCGCGTCCACGAGCTATACCAGCAGCGACTGCGGTCGATCGCCGGAGTGACACGAGTTGGGCTGACGTCGTGGCTTCCGACCAATGGCAACTACCATGTGTGGGGCTATGAGTATGTCGACGATGCAGGCGAGCGGCAGTCGCTCGCCGCTCAGGTGCGTGTCATCGAGGGTGACTACCTAGAGTCGCTCGGCATCCCGGTCATTGCCGGCCGCCGGTTCACGCCCGGCGATCGGCTCGAGACCAGCGACGTCGCCCTGATCAGTCGCTCCTTGGCGAAACGGGCGTATGGAGATCACGACCCGCTGGGGCGGCGGTTTCGGACCGACGACCGCGAATTTCAGATTGTGGGCGTCGTCGGGGATGTGGCGAACGAACCGACCGGCGCGACCGCGGAGATGGTGTATCTGAGTCACGCGCAGTTCGCAGACAATCGCAACTGGCCGCTGACGTACGTCGTCAAGGCGATAGGCTCGCCTGACGAGATCGCGAGCGTGGCGCGTCGCGAGCTCGCACAGGTCGACCGCGGACTGGTCGTCTACCGGCCCCGGCCTCTCGAGGCGGTGCTCGCGCGGCACCTCGCCCGCGAGCGCTTCACGCTTGTGCTGATGGGCGTGTTCGCCGCGATCGCGCTGAGCCTCGCGGCCGTGGGTGTCTACGGCATGCTCTCGTACGCCGTGAGTCAGCGCACGCACGAGATCGGCGTTAGGCTCGCGCTCGGGGCGCTCCCCGGCCAGGTGCGAAGGATCATCCTTCGGGAGGGAATCGTGATCGGCGCGATCGGGACCGTCACGGGCGTGGCAGGTGCGCTCGCGTTGAGTCGCGTGCTGCAGACCCTTGTGTTTGGTACGAGCACGAGAGACCCGTTCGTGTTCGTCGTGGTGGCGGCCGTGCTGGGCGGCGTCGTGTTGGCCGCCAGCTACGTGCCGGCGCGACGGGCGACGCGATCGGATCCGCTCGACGCGCTCAGGAACGGGAATTACTGAGCGTTGCGTAATTTCGTTACCGAAGCCCGTCAGCCAGTCGGTCGGGCGGGCTTTAAAAGCAAGGGGACGCAGGACGACCCGCCGACCACGACTTCGACGGATGGGTCACGGTGTCTCGGAACGGCATCGTGAGCTGCACCAGTAACCTGTTCATCCTCGCGGCGGTGCTGCTCACCTAACGAGACCCGGTCATTCCGAGCCGGTGCCCGCCGACGATCGGGCACCCGGCTCGGAATGACAAACGATCTCCTAGCTTACGGCGAATTCGGGACCTGCTTCAGACCGTCAATGAAGTAGCCGACCCACTTCACGACATTGAGGGTCACGACGGCCGTCTGGCACGACGGATTCGCCAGCCAGTGACCCGGCGCCGGCGTGGTCTGGCAGATGGTATACGTGCCCGGGGCCGGAACCGTTACGTAGAAGAGGCCGGGAAACTGCTTGTACAGATCGTTCTGGCCGTCGTCCACCACGTCCATCGTGAACGAGCCGTCAGCGCTCGTAACCTTGAACGTGGACGGACCAACGTAGTTGGGCGTGTTGTTGTTAGGCCCGAGGAAGCCGTTGATCACCCCCCACTTCAAGCTCGCAGGCGGAACCACCGTGAATGAGGGAACGTGCATCCAGAGATCGTAGATCATGTTGAGCGGGATGCAGAACACGACCTGAGACGGCGGGAACGCATAGCCCGGCGGAGCCGTGTGCTCGCACACGGAATACTTTCCGGGGCCCGGCAGCACGATATCGAACTTCCCGGGCGTCTTGTTCTGATCAGGGCCGAGATCGTCCGTGACGATGTTGATGGTCGCGCCGAGCGAGTCCTTGATGGACACGACCCCGCCGCCGAGCAAGTTGTTGGCGACATCGATGTACCCAGCGAGGATCCTCGGGAGACCGCGATCGACAAACGTCCCGACATCGGTGGTCGTTCCCAACGCGACGTCGGCGTTCTGACAGGGGACGGCCGGAAGGGCGTAGTAACCGCCGACTCCCGTCTGGCACACCTGGTACGATCCAGGCTTCAAGCCGGCGAGCTTGAACTTCCCGGTTGTCTTGTCGGCGTCGGTCGCGCCGTTGTCGCTGACGATCCAGGTCGCCTTCATTGGGCCGACGACCGTGAACTGGGTTCCGCTCAGAAGGTTGGCAGTCAGGTCGGTAACCTTCCAGGCGAGCGAGCCGGTCAGGTTGATCGTCGGCCCGATCTGAGAAGAAGGCGTCGTCGGAGTGGCCGGTTTGGGCGCTACTGGCTGGTCGGTGTCGCAAGCAGCGACGAAGGAGACGGTCGCGAGTGCCAGAGAAGCAGCACGGGTCGTGGCCCGTCCGAAACAGCGTAAGGTGGTAAACATGCTTGGAGTCCCCGTGTGATATCGGTCAACCGACTCTGGCGGCACGCGCAGTGTGCGCGGCGGGCTCGGGTCGGCGACGCGGAATCAACGAGGTGGAGTCACCCAAAGGTCATTCGGGCCTGGAGACTTCCAGCCTATTTCGGCCCAAGTGCTTGTCGGGTATGGCGATACCTGTGTTCTGTCGCAGTCTTGCCAGCCGAGCAGGACTTCTCAGGCGCGTGGTCCGGATCGGCATCGCCCACCTAACGACTCGGCGATGGTCGCCATCGCGCGATACCCGTGCGTCAGATCACCGATCGGGCACCGGTCTACTTCGCCGGAGTCACCCGCAGCCGGGAGAAATGGGCCTCGGTCCCCGTGTCGATCCACAGCGCGATGCGCCCCACGGTCGGCGGGCTCTTCATGTCGGTGACGATCAGGACCGGCTGCTTCGAGCCATTGACGAAGAGGCGTGCACGGCCCTGCTGGACCTCGATGCGCAAGGTCGTCCATGCCCCCGGCTCGAGATCGACATACGACTCGTACACACCCGGCTGCTCCCGCCGAAGCCGATTCCACGGGTAGTCCGGCTCCGAGACGTACTGCGTCGAATGGTTGCGACGCAGCTGGTCGTCCGCGCGCCCGTTGGTCGGACGGATGTAGAACGCCGCGTACCGATCGCCTGACGAGTCCACACGAAACGCGATCCCGACAAACCCCCGGGCGCTGGTGTCGGCGCCGGCGGCGGGCTTCCCGGCAACGTCCACCTCGATAACGCCATCGCGGAACTCACCGTTGCCGACAATGGCGATCGTATTCGGCCCGCCGCCCGCCGCCTGGGCTTGAGGCGACCCGACCAGCCTGATGGCGTCACGACCGCGATACTGCACTCGCGTGGCCGTCACGTTTCGCAGCGTAAGCTTGGCGGGATCGCCGAGCACGAAGTCGTCACTGCCCGTGCCGCGCTGGGCCGGGATCGGCAACACCGGAAGGCTGACAAGTGATGTGGCAAGCACAAGTCTCGACCACATGGCGACCACCTTTGGCAAGGAGCCGGATGTGACTACACCTACCTTATGGTATACGAGTCCCGGCCAAACCGCCTCACCTTTACTCGAGAGGGAGCCGCGGCGAACCCTCGCGCGCCAGCGCCTGCCGCATCTCCGACGCAACGAACGTGTACGCGTCCGTCCAGGCGGTGCGCGCCTCAGGCGTGAACCGCTCGCGCAACGTGTCCGAGAATGCCTTGAGCAGCGCCTCCCCGACCGTCTCGAAGTGGGCGTCCTCGACGCCATACTGCTTATGCCGCGCGCCCAGCGCCGCCAGGGCTGGAAGCAAGGTGTCGAGGTCATCGAGCGCCTGGACGACGACGCCGAGCGTTTGCGCGAGCTTCCACTCCTGCGCTCTCATGTTCACGCCATTGAAGAGCCGCGCCACACTGGGATCGATCTCGAACAGATGCGAGTAAAAGCGCGCCGTGAACACGCCGGCGCGCTCGGCGATCATCGACCAGGATGATCGTACCAGGAGAATCTGATCGCGGGTCATGGGATCTGGGTGGCTAAGGAACGTAGGAGTCGCTAGCCTCCAAACGCAGAAGGACGGGGTCACTCGGTCAACCCAAAGCCCGGCGTTGGACAACGACCGACTGCCTGGTCGTGTCTAATGGCTCAGGGCACACCGAGGAGAACGGCATGTCGATCGGTCGTGGACTGCTAATCCTAACGGCAGCTGTCATCTATGACAGCCTGACCGCGAGCGGTGTGCACCCTCGAGCGACGCCAGTGCAAGCGTCCGCATCCATGAGACTGTCGGCGGACACGTTCCCGGCGTTCGACCGCGTCCTCCTGCTCGAGCAGAAGTCGGAGACATCGGCCAACGTCAGCATCGGCGATATCGACGGAGACGGGCGCCTCGACATCGTCCTCGTGAAAGGCCGCCATTGGCCACTCGTCGATCGCGTCCTGCTCGGCGACGGCGCCGGTCACTTCAAGCCCGCCTACGATCTTGGGCCGGCGTCCGATCGGTCCTACTCGGGGCGACTCGTGGACCTGGACCGCGACGGCGACCTCGACGTGGTGATCAGCAACGACGCGCCCGATCCCAAGCTCGTCTACCTGAACGACGGGAAGGGGCACTTTCGCGTGGGCTCCGCGTTCGGGAAGCCGGAGTGGCCAACGCGCAACGCGACCGTCGCTGATATCGACGGCGATGGGCTCCCCGACATCGTGGTCGCCAATCGCGGCGACAGCACGGACGCGAACTACGTCTGCCTGAACCGCGGTGGTGGACGCTTCGATGCCAACTGCACCGCGTTCTCGCGCGAGCCCGCGACGACGATCACCGCGGCAGACTTCAACGGAGATGGCCTGATCGACCTTGCCGTGCCGCATCGCGATGGTGGGCAGAGCCGAGTGTATCTGGCGGGCCCCAAGGGGACGTTCGACGCGTCGCGGACGATCCCGTTCGGCCCGCCCAACGCCACGATCCGGATGACCGAAGCGGCGGATCTCGATGGCGACGGCCTGCTCGAGCTCGTGGCCATCGATGAAAACGTCGGCACGGCGATCTATTTGGGTCAGCGAAACGGGACGTTTTCCGAGGCCATTCGCGTGGCGGATGCGAAGCCGGCGCCTTACGCCATTGCAGTCGCCGACGTCAACGGCGACGGCAAGCGCGACATCGTCGTCGGCAACATCGAGGCGCCATCGGCCGTGCACTTCAATGACGGCTCCGGACGCCGGTTCCACAGCATTCGCGTCGGCGACAACAAGGGCACGGTGTACGGCTTCGCGATCGCGGATCTGGATCGTGACGGTGTCATGGACATCGCGGCGGCGCGCTCGGACGCGCCGAATGTGGTCTACTTTGGTCGCTTAACGAAGGGGCGATAGCCACGGGTCACCGCCGGCTATCGGGGTACGGTTCAGAGCGTTGCATAACCTAACGCCTAACCAACCCTCGACGACTAACCATTCCGGTCACCCGTCGGTTATGTCAAAGGGGGCGTTAGACGGCGAGCGTCACTTCTCGAGATCGCCGAGCCCCGACCGGCCGACTCCGAGCGAGGCCATCGTTCCGAACAGGAGCCCGGGGACGAGGCTCGCGGTGAAGACCTCAATCCGCGGGGCGTGGGTCACGTGCGCGGCCGTGTAGGCGCCGATACAGGAGGCCGCGTACACCATGTCGACGCACAGAAAGAAACCTCGCGCCCAGTGTCGCGTCGGGTTCATCACCAGCGGGAGCGGCAGCGCCGCAACGAACGCGGTGACGAAGGCACACTGCATTACGTAGTCGGCGAACAACAGGTACCAGACCATGCCGACTACCGCCAGCACCAGGACTACCACGAATCGCCACATGCGGCCCACCCGCGACGTTAGGCCGACAATGTAACACGCTCCGCCGCGAGATGCTCATTACGTCCACCTAACCGGCTACATATCCTGCCTCATTTCGCTTGCTGCCTAACGACCAGGTTCGCGAAGTCCCCCGGCGACGGATCGCCGACCCACAGGCCGACCCCACCTCGGGTGTGCCCGCCCAACGCCTGGACGTGAAGCGCGGGTGAAGCGTTACCGTTCACGAACGCCGTCACGTCGCTGCCGCGCACGACGACCCGGAGATGCACCCACGCATTCGGGTCGGGCTCCGGTAACACGGGTTTTTCATACTGGCCGGGCCGCTCGGAGCGCAGGCGGTCCCATGGATAGGCGGGCTGGGAGATGTACTGGATGGCGTGCGCGTGACGAGTGGAGTCCGACGCCCGGAAGTTGAACGGGCGCAGGTACACGGCGTCGAAGACGGTATCGGACGCGATGTGGAACGCGACGCCGAGGAAGCTTTTCTGGAGAACGTCTCGACCGCGCACGTCGAGCTCGATCTCGCCGTCGCCAACGTCGAGCGGCGCCCAGACCAGGCCCATGCTCGGTCCTTCGTCGAGGCGCACGAACTTCCGTCCTCCCGAGTCGACCACCGTGGCGTGTCGGTTGACGGTCTTCCAATCACGGACGATCGTCTGAGCATCGAACGGCTGCTGCGCGTGAATCACACGCGGGGCAACGCTGAACGTGGCAGCGGCTATTGCAGCGGCGAGGATTGATTGCGTTGCGGAGTTCATGATCGCCCCCGACTGTTGTTCCTTCGTTCCCGCGAGATCGAACGTCTCGTGGCTACTCACTCGCTACGGCCCCGGGGCCGTTCTGGTTGCAGCCGGTTCTGCCCCGATGACCGCGGCGAGATCTTCCAGTTCCTGGATGGCCGACATGTCGACTTGCGCCCCGTGTTTCGACGCGTGGACTGACTCCGTCGATTCGATCGACAGATCGAACCGATGAGTCGCCCGAACCTCCTCGCGCGGCTGACCGCGGTCGTTGTCGCCGCGGCTGTCACGCCGGCCACGCTCGCTGCCCAGGGCACGATCGTCACCGACCCGGTGTCGTCACCGGGGCTCGCCTCGAACGTCGTGGGCGACAGCCCCGTGCGACGCACGCTCGTGTACCTGCCACCCTCCTACGGGCGCGACCTAACGCGGCGGTACCCGGTGCTCTACCTCCTGCACGGCGCCACGTCGCTGCCCGACGAGTGGGTCGATGGCACCTACCAGGGCCTCGATCTCCGCGTGTCGCTCGACAGCCTCATAGAGGCGTCGGCGATCCCCGAGCTGATCGTGGTGATGCCGGACGCCAACAACAAGCTCGAGGCTGGCTTCTACGCCAACTCACCGGCCACAGGCAACTGGGAGGACTTCGTGGTGCAGGATCTCGTGGGCAACGTCGATCGGCGCTACCGAACCGACGCGCGCGCATCGAAGCGGGCGCTGGTCGGTCATTCGATGGGCGGTTTCGGGGCGCTCAACATCGGGTTCAACCACGCCCAGGTCTTCGGCCTCATCTACGCGATCAGCCCGTGTTGCATCGGCTTCGTCGGGCGCCAGGCGCCATCCTCGCGGGCCTGGGCGGCGCTTTCGAAAACCAGACGCTGGCAGGGCGCGCCCGACGAAGCCGGGATCTTGTTAGGCATGGCCGCGGCGCTGGACGGCAGCCGGACCGATCCGCGGCTGTTCGTGGAGCTGCCGTTCGTCGTCGGGACAGATGGTGCCGCGGTGCCGAATGCCACGGCGCAAGCCCGCTGGCTCGCACGCATGCCACCCGATCGCGCATCGGCCATGGTACAGCGCGGCGATCGCCCGCCCGTCATCGTGATCGAATCGGGATCGGAAGAGACGATGCTGCGTTTGGGGGTCGAGCTGCTGCGGGCTCGCCTAGACAGTCTGAGCGTTCGCTACGCCGACACGACTTACACCGGCGGACACGTGGACCGTGTCCGAGAGGGCTTCACGCAGCACATGCTGCCCACGGTCGGCAAGTGGTTTGCCCAGCGCCGGTGATCACTCGCCGGTTAGCCCATGCTAGCGACCCGCTGGCTCCGGTTGGCGGCTCCGCGGCTCTCACCGCGCCGTCGCGAGCGCCTCGCTCAACGCACGCGTCAGCGTCGTATCGCCTTCATGGATGGTGCCGAGCCGCCGCCAGCGGAGAATCCCCTTCCGGTCGATGAGGTACGACGACGGGACGCCTAACGCCATATACAGGGACTGCACGCGCTCGTCGGGATCGCGCCAGATCGGATAGGTCATCCGGAACGCATTCGCAAACTCACGAATCGCGGCCTCCTGACCTCGGGCATCGACCGACACCCCGACGATCTCGAGCCCCTCGCCGCGATGGCGCTCGTAGAGCGACTGGAGATACGGGATCTCGTCGCGGCACGGCGCACACCACGTGGCCCAGACGTTGAGCATCACGACCTTTCCGGCCAGCGCCGCGGTAGAGGCGGAGTCGCCGGCGAGGGTGGTTGCCGCATAACGAGGCGCCGGTCGCCCGATCTCCACGCGCAGCGCCGACTCCTTGCTGCATCCGATCGCGAGAACCGCGGCGAGGGCCACGAGTCGCAGGGTCCGACCTGAGTCACCCCGAGCTTGGTTGTCATCCCGAGCCGTCAGATCGTTGTCATCCCGAGCGAAGCGAGGGATCCTCATCGTCCCGCCTGTCCCGAGCGGAGCGAGGGAACCGAGGGCCCTCTACCGGGCACCTGAGGATCCCTCGCCTGTCGGCTCGGGATGACACGTGCGCTCGGGATGACAACAGTCCCGCTCAAGATGACAGAGTTCACTTGAGGTTACCGAGCGATAGCATGCCGACCATCACCCGCGCGCTGTCCCCGGGCACGGTCCACGCGGCGAGGAGTGCGTCGCCACGCCTAACGATTCTCGGGAACCCCGACGCGCGCGCGGCCTTCGTGCGCGAGATCGTCGCCGGCGCACCCATCGCGCCCGAACGCGCCACGCGCCGCACGCGCACCTCGGCGTCCTCGGGAGGGACGCGCTCGAGCCAGCTCACGACGGCGTCGCCGTTCTCATCGAGCGTGAGCCCCACGCGGCCCGCCGGCGCACCGCCGTCCACACGGACTGGAGGGGCGAACCGCTGACCGCCATCGACCGAGAACGCAACCCGCACGCGCGCAGTGTCCTGCGCGCCCGTAAACCATGCGATGGCCACAGTGTCGCCACGCGCCGCGAGCGCCGGCCCATTCACCGGACACGCCTCGATACGCCACCCGTCCGGATGCACGACGCTGGGCGACGTCCACTTGCCATCGACCTGACGCACCACCGCGATGTCGCGGATCTCGTCCTCCGTGCGGTCGCGATACGCGACGACGGGTCCCGATGCCGCAACCGTCGCTGCTACCTGACAGCAGTCGCACGCGCGGAGGTCGATCGGCTCCTCGGCGCCGAGCGCGCCGGTCGACGCCACGGACACGGACTGCACGCTCATGGCGCCCTTGCCATGGCCGCCTTCGCCCGCGGTCATGTGGCGCCCGTCAAGCCACCCGGCCGCCACCGAATCGCCTGGCGCATGCCACAGCGCGACGAACCCGTGCTCGGCCGCCGAGCGATCGCGGTGCAGCACCGAACCTTCGCTCCACGTCGCTCCGCCGTCCGAGGACTGGGCGATGCGCACGTCGTACGCATAACGACCGGCGCCACTCCGCTGCAGCCAGTGGACGATCAGTCGGCCGGAGGGCGTCGCGATCACCGAGGGGTAGTCGGCCCAGTTGACGAACAGGTCTCGTCGCTCGACGACGGTCGTTGGCGCCGACCAGGTCTCGCCGTCCAGTCGCGCGTACCGGACGGCGTGGGTGGAGTCGCCAGTCTTCTCGATCCATGTCATGTGGACCGCGCCGGCCGAGTCACTCGCGAGAAATGGTTCGCCGCTCCGCGGGCCCGCTGGAGTCGAGAGCATCGTGACGCGTGCCGTGGCCGGCGTACGTTCGGGTGACGTGCAAGCGACGGGGAAGAGCAGCGCGATGAGTCCGAGCCGGGAATCCATGTGCACAATCTCCGGCGCCGGCAGCGAGGGGTCAACGCCCCAAGCACAGCCCTGTCATCATCCTGTCGAGTGCCGTACTCGCGGGCAGGCGTGCTCGGTGTAGGTTGACATGCCATGCGCTCTCTCACCTCTCGACGACCCGCCGCGTTCGTCGCCCTCGCGGCCATAACCGTTTTCAGCGGGCGCGAGCTCGACGCGCAGGCACCCAACAACTCCCGCTTCGACGCCCTTGTCTCGCTCACCGAAGTGAAGATGAAGGAATTCGGCGTCCCCGGCCGCCATCGGCATCATTGATGGTCCCAGCCTAACGACCCGAGGGCTTGGTGTCACGAACGTCGAGGACTCGATCCCGGTCACCGCCCACACCGTTTTTCCGATCGCGTCCATCTCCAAGACCTTTGCCGCGACCGCGATGATGCGACTCGTCGAGCAGGGGAAGGTTGATCTCCGCGCACCCGTGCGGACTTATATCCCGAATTTCCGCGTGCGCGACTCGACCGTGAGCCGGGATGTCACCGTGTGGCACCTGCTCACGCACCTGGGCGGATGGGAGGGACAGGTATCCGGCCCCGACCGCGGCAGTACCACGCTGGAGAACTTCGTCGCGACGACCTTGCCGGATCTCATGCAGGTCGCGCCGCCGGGGAAGGCGTGGAGCTACAACAACGCGGGGTTCAGCATCGCCGGGCGCGTCATCGAGGTCGCCACCGGAAAGTCCATCAATGCCGCCATGCGCGATCTCGTGTTCCAGCCGTTAGGTCTGGAGCACGCAGGCACGACGGCCGGGGACTTCATCGTCAACCGGTTTGCGGCAGGCCACGCGTCGCGCGATGGCAAGACGACGCTCCAGCGTCCGTTCACGCCATCCGCTAGCGTCACTGCGGGCGGTGTCGGGCTCTGCATCACCGACCTGCTCACCTACGCCCGGTTCCACATGGGCGACGGGACGGCGGCGAATGGCGAGCGCGTGCTCGATCGCAAGTCGCTGGAGCTCATGCGCACGCCGCAGGCCCAGAAGCAGGGCACCGACGATGACATCGGTCTCGCGTGGCACATTCGGCGTGTCGGGCCTGTGCGCACCTACGCACACGGCGGGACGTTAGGCGGGCACATCCTGCTCCTCGAGCTCGTGCCCGAGCGGAACTTCGCCATCGCCATCCTCACGAACGCCAACACCGGTTGGCGCCTGATTCAGGACGTCGAGCGCGAGGCCCTCAAGTCCTACCTCGGAGTTGCGTACGCGCCCAATCAGGCGATCGCGCATCGCGGGCTCGTCGAGACGCTGCCCTCCGTGCAGCCACTGGCGCGGCAGCCGGATCCGGCGTCGTATCTCGGGACCTACGTGAGGCCGAACAACTCGTACGTCGTCCGGTCGGAGGGTGGGAAGGTGATCGTGCAGGACAAGTCGACTAGCGGTGCATCTCGCGAGTATTCTGTCGCGTTCTACGGGCCCGACCGCGTGGTCGTCATGGACGGGCCCGATCAGGGTCAGTCGATCGAGTTCGTGCGCGACGACGGCGGTCGGGTGAAATGGATTCGCGTCGTCGGGCGCGTCGCGGTGCGCGCACCCTAACGTGGTTTCTTCTCCACGAGATACGAGTACCGGGATAGTCGTCGTTCGACCGAGAGCGTGTGTACGCACAACAGGAATCGCTGCAGGCCGTCGAAGTTCGCCTGGCCCTCTCTTGTCACCAGAGCCTCCGACTCCCGCTCGCGCGCGTCGTGCCACCGACGGGCCACGTCGCCCGCGTTGTCCGTGACATCCTCTACGTCAAGCACGGAAAAGCCCGCTGCCTCCAACAGTCGCTCGTTCTGGCCCGGCGGTACGAACAGGTAGAACCCGATCGAGCTCCGAACGGCGAGCTCCTCGTTCGACACGATGCCGGTGATCACCATGGCATCCGTGAAGAGCGCGCGGCCGCGCGGGCGAAGCACCCGATGCCAGTCGCGCAGCACCGACAAACGATCCCGGATGTGGCACATCGCGTCGTTCGAGACGATCGCGTCGAAGCGGTCATCCGAAAACGGCAGGGGCCGACTCGCGTCTACGGCGCGAAACTGCACGCGGTCGGCGACGCCCCGTGCCTCGGCCAGTGATGTCGCGTTCCGCACGCCAAGCTCATTGATGTCGACACCCGTTAGGCGGCAGCCGCGCTTGAGCGCGAGGTACACGGCGGGTCCACCGGATCCGCTGCCTACCTCCAGCACGTCGGACGCCGTGCCGATGGCGAGCCGATCCGCGAACCGGAGCCACTCGTCAGCCGTGAGCCAGCTGCTCTGGCCCATGTCCTCGCCGAACGCCTCGCGGCGGACTGCCGCCTCGGCGGCGCTCGCGAAGTCGCCATACACGTTGTCGTACAGGTTGATTGAAGCGTCGGTCATCGTCTCCTCCTCGAACGCGGTCTCTACGACCGCGCGACTTGAAATTCGTTCGTGACGGAATGCTGAACAGTTTTCGGTAACAGGAGCGCCTCGACGAACGTCAGCGCGGCCGCCCCCGCGAGGTACAATGCCGGCGCCAGCGCCGCGTCGGTCTCGACGGAGAACGCAGTGCGAGCCGGCACATGGGTCACCTGACCGAGCCAGGTGGCCGAGTACACGAAGGTCGTGTAAAACCCGACGCTGAGCGCCGCAACGAGCGAAACGAGATGCAGCATCGTCCGCCAGTGAGCGCGGAACGCTTCGTCTAACGGTGAGTTGGCGGGCACCTGACGCGGCACCGCCTCGACGGCGTTTCTTCGGATGGCGAGGCCGCCCAGGCCAACGACGACGCCGAGAATGAACGGGATGCGCCAACCGTACGCCATCACCGACTCGTGTGACATGGTCGCATTCACAATGGCCCCGGCGGCTGATCGGAGCAACGTTCCCTCGGACGCGCCGAACTGTCCCCAGCTACCCGTCCACCCTCGTCGCCCCGGTGCCGCGCTCTCTACCAGGAACACTGCCGATGCCATGTACTCACCCCCGACCGCGACCCCCTGGAGGAGTCGACAGAACAGCAGGATGGCAGGCGCGGCGAGCCCGAGAGTTTCGGCGCCCGGGACAATGCCTGTGAAGAGGGGATGGAAATTCCATTGGGAGAACCGACCAAACGAGCGCTTGCTTCCGGCCGAACCGATCACCGATCGCGACCGTTGTTCTATCGTTAGGCGATGCAGTGACTTACGGGCCGGCGGCCGCGGTTCCCGCGCGTGCCTTGCATCCGCGTCGCGGACGGCATTTCGTGAAATGCACTGTGGGCGGTGAAACTCACGGAATGTCGTGAGGTGGCCGCGGGGAGCGCGGAAGGCATGACGAGGTCGGCATCCTAGGGCGAGGTAGAAGCCATGGACGAGACGACGCAGTTCTTCGAGGCCGTAGAGGCTGGTGACATCGGGCGAGTACGGTCGCTTCTGTCACCGCATCCCGAGCTGGTACGGGCTCGCGATGCCGATGGCGCCACCGCACTGCATCACGCGGCGTTTGTCGGCGCGCGCGAACTCGTGACGCTTCTCCTGGCGAGCGGCGCCGATATGAACGCCCGGGACGCCACTCACGATGCGACGCCGTCCGGGTGGGCGATCCACTATCTTCGCGAGCTCGGTGGCCTGTTGGCGATCGAGATCGAGGACGTGCTCTACGCGATTCGGACGCGGGACGCGACGTGGGCGCGACGGTTGGTTACGCGGCACCCGGCGCTGGTCGGCGCAACCGATGCGCACGGCAAGCCGCTCACCGCCCATGCGCGCGAATCCGGCGATGCCACGATCGCCGAGCTGTTTGCCGCCACCCGCGAGCCGCCTAACGTCGGCTAGGGTTGGCCTTCTTCTTCGGCCTTCCGCCCTTCCGCCCATTGGCCCGGGCGGCCCTCGCTTTTGCATCCGTGCGCACGCTTCCCGCGAGGCTGGCCAGGTGTCGCAGCCTTTCCTCCACCCCTACAGCGGAGAAGAGAAGGCCGGGTACACTCAAGTCGACGTCGAGACTCTCCCATCGCAACGCTCCACCAGACGGATCCAGCTGAACCGCCGACAGCTGGGAGTCGGTTGCGCCCTTCAGCGCTGAAACAGCCCCAACCGGGAAGGCGAACAGGTAGCCGTTCGTCAACTCGAGGACGATGCGCCGGGAGGCCTGATCGTAGCGCGCGGTCGAGGCGCGCAATCCCTTTTTTCGCTCACGCCGCTCGCGAGCCCGCCCGGCCGGTATCTGCGCCAGGATCTCGGCATCGCTCGGTACGCGTTTAGCCATGGTATCTCCTCCACTCCCTCAGCAGCATATCGACGTGTGCCTCGACGAGACGAAACGCCGCGACAACGTCCGCGTCTCGCATCCATTTCACCGTGCGGATCCCGAGGGTTTGGTTATGATCCGGAAGGTTGATCACAACTACCGAACCAGCCTTCCGGACGTGAACGTGTGCAGGCCCATGCTCCCGAGGCGGCAAAAGAATGCGCACCTGAAACCCGCCAACCCCGAGGACAGTCGGCACTGACGTACTTTAACCTATCAGTTGGGTTATCGACAATGCGGAGCGGCCCGCAGATGTTGCATAGCATCGGCACGCCTGAATAGTCGAACCGGCGTTGAACGGTGCGCGACCGGCGACCCAATTACGTCATCGAACAGTTTTGGACGCGACCAATCCCTCCCTACGGCTTCCCGCGTCGAGCATCACCGCATGATGAACATGAAGCGCTACCCCGTTCCGTTGGTCGCGATAATCATCTGGTCGAGCGCCGCGCATTCGCAGATCGCCCCCGTCGCCGATCACCACCAGCACCTCTTCAGCCCCACGATCGCGGCGATACTCGCCGGATCGAACCCGCCGCAGGTGATCACCGCGCGCGACGTCGCGGCGCTCCTCGACTCTGCCGGCATTCGACGCGCGGCGCTCCTCTCCGTCGCGTACATGTACGGCAGTCCGTCGCGCAACGTCGAGGACGAGTACGCGAAAGTGCGGGCCGAGAACGACTGGAATGGCGCGCAGGCGGCGGAGTATCCGGACTGGTTTCGCGCGTTATGCAGCTTCAACCCGCTCAAGGACTACGCGCTGGACGAGCTCGCCCGGTGTGCGCGGGAGCCCAATCTCCGGTACGGGATCAAGCTCCATCTCGGCAACTCCGACGTGCAGCTCGACGATTCCGCGCATCTCGAGCGGATGCGTGAAGTCTTCCGTGCAGCCAACGAGCACCGCATGGCGATCGTGGTGCACATGCGAGCGTCCATCTCGAACAAGCGGCCGTAGGGAGCCGCACAGGCCCGCGTGTTTCTCGAGCAGCTACTCCCGCTCGCGCCGAACGTCCCTGTCCAGGTCGCGCACCTCGCGGGCGCGGGACCGGCTTACAAGGATCCCCCGGCCGACAGCGCGATGGCCGTACTCGCGGAGGGCGGTGGAGAGACACGACCCACGAACGCGGCAACTCTGGTTCGACGTCACCGGGGTGGCGGACGCCGACATGTCGCCGGCGAACGCCGCATTGATCGCCAAACGAATTCGCCAGGTCGGCGTCGACCGAATCCTCTACAGGTCGGACGCGCCACTCGGCGGCAACCTCCGGCCGCGTGAGAGCTGGGCGGCGTTTCGCCGGGTGCCGCTGACGGATCGCGAATTCGAGCGGATTGCCCGGAACGTGGCGCCCTACCTTCGCTGAGCTACGGCTTCGGTGGTCGCATGACGATCACGCCCTTCTCGCCTTTGTCGTCGACGCAATCGCCCGAGTAGCTCTTGTCCTCGCGGAGCAGCAGGTTGCACTTGACCGTGCCGTCGCCGGGTGCGAATGCGAAAAGCAGTCGGGTTGGCTCGACCTTCACGTCCGACGCCTCGAGCTCCCGGCCGTCGGCTTTCAGGGTGATCTTCGTCGTGTCGCCGGCCATGCGGACAACGAACGACGCGTCGAGCGCGCCTTCATTCGGAGGCGAGATTGTCCCGGTCCAAGTGCCTGGCGTGAGCTTCTGGGCCGCGAGCGATGCCGGCAGGAGGGTGATCGCGACGCCGACGAGCAATCCGTGCAATGAGCGCATGTGATTCTCCTGTGAAGCTCAGGGGTCCGGCTCATCGCGAGCCAGAACGGAATGACCCTGCGGCAGATCGCCTCCGCGGGGTGGTTCACACGCTACGGCCCGGAAGGGGGCTGGGTTCCAAGCGATTCGGTAAGACAGGTCGAGACGGTCGGTAACGAGCTCGTCGTTCCGCTCGTCCACATCGCATGGCGAAGCCTCGCGGTGTGGACGCGCCTACGACTGCGCGCCCAACGTTTCCCGACTGGATCGAGCCCATGGCGGCTACGCTCACCCAGGAGCGCTTCACCGGCGCCGACTGGCTCTTCGAGCGCAAGTTCGACGGCATCCGCCTCATCGCGTTCAAGCAGCGGGCCGACGTCCGCCTCTACTCACGCACGCGACACCTCCAGCACCTGCCCGCCTTCGCCGCCGCCATCGCAGGCCTTCCCGTCCATGAGGTCATCCTCGATGGCGAAATGACGTGGGACGGCCAGACGGCCTACCACGTGTTCGACATCATCTGGCTCGACGGCCGCGACCTGCGGCGCCTAACGCTCGACCAGCGGCGTGAGGTGCTCGCCACGCTGCCGCTTCGAGCGCCGCTCCGCCACGTCAGGGAGGTCGAGCATGCCGAGCCGTGGGAGCTCGCCCGCGCGGAGGGGTGGGAAGGCGTGATCGCGAAGCGGCGTGACTCGCCGTACGAGCATCGTCGCTCGAAGCACTGGCTCAAGATGAAGTGCGAGACGGTGCACGACTTCGTCATCGGCGGCTTCACCGATCCGCAGGGTGCTCGCGTCGGGCTCGGCGCACTCCTCGTGGGCTACTACGAGGGAGACGACTTCGTGTTTGCCGGCAAGGTCGGCACCGGGTTCGACACGAAGCTCCTCACGGAGCTCCGCGCGCGGCTCGACGCGACCGAGGTCGGGAAGACGCCGTTCACGAAGGCGAAGGGGTTGCCGCGGCTCGGGGCGCACTGGGTCCAGCCGACGATCGTCGTGCAGGTTGGCTTCATTGAATGGACGGTCCACACCAAGCTCCGACATCCGAGGCTCCTCGGGCTTCGTCCCGAGAAACGCGCGCGCGACGTCGTACGTGCCGAACGGGATCCGTCGTGATCACGCATCCCGAGAAGGTGATGTTCCCGGATTCCGGCATCACCAAGGGCGAGCTGGCCGAGTACTACGCGCTCGTCGCTCCGATCATGGTGCCGCACCTCGCGGGTCGGCCGGTAACGCTCGAGCGCTTCCACAAGGGGATCGGCGAGAAGGGGTTCTTCCAGAAGAACGTGGCGAAGGGTGCGCCGGAATGGCTCGAGCGCGTGGCCGTGCCGAAGATGGATGGCGTCGTGAACTACGCGATCGTGCGCGATGCCCGCGGACTCATGTGGCTCGCCAACCAGAACTGCATAACGCCGCACGTGTGGACATCGCGTGTCCCGGAGCTGTTTTACCCCGATCTCTCCGTCTTCGATCTCGACCCGCTCGAGGACGACCCGAAGGTGCTGCGGGCAGCGACACTGCTGCTGCGCGACATGCTCGCGGAGCTCGGGCTCACCAGCTGGGTGAAGACGTCCGGCTCGAAGGGATTCCACGTCGTGGTCCCGCTCGACGGCAAGGCCGACTGCGGGCAGGTAGCGGGCTTCGCCCACGCGGTGGCGCGGGCGCTCGTCCAGCGCGACCCAGCGCACCTCACACTGGAGTTCTACAAGGCGGACCGCGGTGGGCGCATTCTCATCGACACGGGGCGAAACGAGTTCGGGGCGACGTACGCCGCCACGTACGCGGTGCGACCGAAGCCTAACGCGCCAGTGTCCGCGCCATGCACGTGGGAGGAGGTGGAGAGTGGCGACGTGCGGCCGCAGTCGTTCACGCTGCGGACCATGGCTCGACGCCTCGAGACCCACGGGGACGTTTGGGCCACGCTCTTCCAGTCGCCCCATAGCCTGCCCGCGCCGCCGACCTCTACCTGACCCGCGGGCATCCGGGTGAGTAAGGGGTTCGGGCTTCTTCTATTGACAATCCTCAGGACACTTCGCATCGTCTCTCCTATTACCAATCAATAGGAGATCGATGTGGCACCAGTTCCGCGCCAGGCTGCGCGCCCTGATCCGACCTGGTGCAACACTCCGCGAGGTGGATGAGGAGCTGCAGTTCCACGTCGCCGGCGAGATCGAGCGCCGAGTGGCGCGGGGTGCGACTTCCGATGAGGCGCGGCGGGTGGCGCTGAGGGAATTCGGAAACGTCGCCGCGCATCGCGAGGAGGCACGCGACGCGTCGGGGAGTCGCCTGCTGGAGCACGTCGGGCAGGATGTGCGGTACGCGATGCGAACGCTCAGGCGCTCGCCCGGGTTCGCCGCGGTGGTGGTCGGCTCGTTGGCGTTAGGTATCGGTGCCGCGACCGCGATCTTCAGCGCCGCCGACGCGCTCCTGCTCCGCACACTCCGCGTTCGCGCCCCGGAGCAGCTCGTGACAGTCGAGCAGCGTCCAAGCGACGGCAGCCGTCTCTCGAACTTCGCGTTCAGCGACTACGAGCGGTTTCGCGAGCGGACGGCGATCTTCGCGGGAATGACGGCCACCACCTGGGCCGACGGATTCAACGTCGTCGCCAGCGGGCCCGGCGGCGGAGTGGGCGAGCGCCAGGAACGAATCAGCATCGTCACAGGGAACTTCTTCTCGATGCTCGGCGTCGCGCCCTCGCTCGGCCACCTGCTCACCGAGGACGATGACCGAACCCTCGGCGCACATCCGGTGGCAGTGATCAGCGATGCCTACTGGGCGCGAAGGTTCGGTCGAACGAGCGACGTCGTTGGCCGAACGCTCACGGTGAACGGGACGACGTTCGACATCGTCGGCGTGACCCCGCGCGAGTTCACCGGCGACTGGATCGGATGGCCCACGGACTTCTGGGTGCCGGTCGCCATGCAAGCCGAGGTCATCCCAGGAACGAATCGCACGACGCGCGGCGGGTTCGCCCAATTCAAGCTCCTTGGCCGCCTGCAGCCGGGCGTGACGATCGACCAGGCACGCTCTGCGCTTGCCGTGGTCCACCGTCAGATTGCCGAGGAACAGGTGCGCGGCTCGGGAGTCGTTGGGGATGCGGCGCTGGATGTCATCTCGGCGGCGCGCGGCTACTCGAGCCAGCGGACTGCGTTCGCCGGGCCGCTCACGATCCTCCTCGTGTTGGTTGCGGCGGTCCTTCTCATGGCGTGTGCCAACGTCGCGAGTCGGTCGCGCGTGGTGCGACAACTGCTCACGGAAAGCACAGTCCTGGCGTTAGGCGGCAGTGTGGCCGGCATATTGGCAGGCGTTGTGGGTATGGACGTACTTGCTGGCCTCATCGCGTCGGGGCCGGCTAGCAGCGTCACGCTGGGGTCGTCGTCGGTGAGACTCGACCTGTATCTCGACCCGCGCATCCTCGCATTTGCCCTGGCCCTTGGCGCGTTCACCGTGATCCTGTTCGGCCTAGCACCGGCGATTCGTGGCTCGCGCGTTTCGTTGCAGCCGGCATTGACCGGACGTGGGGTGGACGAGGGCGCGGATGGCGTGCGTGCGCGAAGGGCGCTCGTGGTGTTGCAGGTCGCGCTGTCGCTGGTGCTGCTCGTCGGCGCGTCGATGTTCGTCCGAACGCTGCGCAATCTGCGGAGCGAGGACATCGGAGCGGATCGCGCACGGCTGTTGCTCGTGTGGACGCTGCCAGGCCAGACCGGGCGCCGAGGCGAGAGTTTGCGATCGCTCGTCACATCGCTGCACGATCGGCTCGCGTCGATTCCCGGCGTTACCATGGTGAGTGAGTCGGGTACTGGTCTCCTCACGGGCTCGTCTGGTGGACCACGCGTGCGTGCATCCCCTGACGACCCTAACGACACGCGTGGCATCGTCGTCGACGGCAGCATGACGGCGGGACCCGGGTTCTTCGAGACGATCGGGGCAGCCGCTGCTGTTCGGCCGCGAGTTCACGCCGCGCGATGCGGACACGTCGGCGCGAGTGGTCATTGTGAACGAGAGCCTCGCGCAGCGGCTGTTCGGTGCGGAGAACGCCGTTGGCCGGCGTCTCGTCAGCGGGACGGAAGGCAGCGGCGAGACGTACGAAGTCGTGGGTGTGGTGAAGGACGCTCGGTACCGCAATCCCCGACAGCCCGCGGGACTCATGACCTACTGGCCGTTGCTCAACTCGGGCCGGGCGCCGCGCGTGGCGTTCGTCGTCAGGACCGAAGGCAATACCGCCGCGCTGGTGGCCGCGATCCGAACGGAGATTCGCGCGGTGGAGGCGACGCTGCCGGTGCTCGACATCGACACGGTCGATGAGCAGCTCGATGGCCTGCTGTTTCAGGAGCGGCTGATCGCGGACTTCTCGGCGTTCTTCGGCGTGCTCGCACTCCTGCTCGCGAGTGTCGGTCTCTTCGGGGCGGTGTCGTATGCGGCTGCGCGGCGGACTCGCGAGATCGGGATCCGCATGGCGCTTGGTGCCCTGAAGCGCGACGTGGTCGTGCAGGTGCTCGACGACAGCATGCGGCTCGTGGTCGCCGGCGTGGTGATCGGTGCGCCGCTCGCGGTACTGCTGCGCCGAGCGGCAGGGAGGCTCGTGTACGGTCTCCCTGACGGTGATGTCTCGATGCTGGGAGGCGCTGTGGCGGTGCTCCTGGTGGTGGCGATGCTCGCCGCGTTCGTTCCCGCGCGGCGGGCGGCCGGGGTCGATCCCGCCGTGGCGCTGCGGGTGGACTGAGCACACTCGCCGCGTGTATCCGCGCTTACGCCTTCGGAAGCCGGACCGGCCGCGATGCCAGTCACGGCTCTCCTTGACGGCTCAGCTAACGTCCTGAGCAGTGTGTTCCCGCGCGAGCGCGAACATCTCGGCGTTGGCGGTGGATGTTGATGCGCGGAGCGGGCTGACGGGTCTGGTGCGTTGAGTCTGGAGGTTCCAGGTCAGAGTAGAGTTCGGCGTTACCGCTCCGATCAGCAT
>JBKOYV010000238.1:0-7562 GCA_046725585.1 Gemmatimonadota bacterium
AGTCAATTCCGGCCAGCGTCGTGACCAGCGACCGGAAGAGCCATCAAAGCTAAACAGGCCGGTTCCGAGATGCTACGCGCGCGGAATCTCTAGCGTGGTGTTCCGCTGCTGGGCGCCGCCGACTTCCCCACCACGACAGCCCAGTTGTAATCGCGCGGCACCTTGCACCCGCCGATCTCGGCCGGCGTGAACGTCCATTTTGACACCGCGGTGCGCACGGAACGGGTGAGTGTGGGATGCGTGCTCTTCACGACCGTGAACGTCTTCATGTCCGCCACCCCCATGGTGTCCACCAGCACCCGGATTCGAACCTCGCCACGCCCGTTCTTGTCGAGCACACCCTGGGCGAATCGCTTTGGGAGCGGAGGCGGATCATAGGCAACCGGCTCGGGCACGCGCTCCACGCCGATCTCGGGATCCGCGATGGCGCGCCTGACCCATTCATTGCACGTGACGACGGGGTCCGGCGGCGCCATGCGCGCCGCTGTGACGGATGGGTCGGGCGACGGATGACCGCCGCCGCATGCCGCGACAGCAGTAAGGGCGATCAGGCAGACGAGCCGGTTTCGGAGCATGGCGAGCGGGAAGCTACCAATGCCGCGCTCGCTACGACACCCCCATGCCGCCGTCTCCAGCGTCAGGGAGACGTGTCGGGAGGCGGAGCCTCGAATAACGTGGTGGAGAGATACCGAGCGCCCGAGTCGGGCGCGATCATCGCGACGCGCTTGCCCGGTCCGAGTTCGCGGGCGATCTGCAGCGCCGCCCAGGTAATCGCACCGCTCGACATGCCCACGAATAGGCCCTCCTCGCGCGCGAGGCGTCGGGCGAGCGGGAACGCATCCTCCTCCCACGCCTGAATGACGCGGTCGACAACTGCCCTGTCGAAGTTCGGCGGCACGAATCCAGGACCCATCCCCTGAAACTGATGCTGCCCGCGCTCGCCGCCTGACAGCACGGCGCTGCGCGCTGGTTCGACAGCGACAACGAGCGTGTGCGAGCGTTGATCGCGAAGGAAGCGACCGACTCCGGAGATCGTTCCACCCGTCCCGGATCCGTACACGAACGCGTCGATGCGGTGGTGCATCTGCCCCCACAGCTCCGGCGCCGTGGTCTCGTAATGGATGCGTGGATTCGCGGGATTGCCGAACTGGTCGGCCATCCAGGCGCCGGTGGAATCGCGAATGCGCTGGGCTTCCTCGATCGCGGCAAGCATGCGTCGCTCCGGATCGGTGAGCACGAGCCGAGCACCGTACGCGCGCAACGTGCGCTTTCGCTCCTCGCTCATCTGCGCAGGGAGACAGAGCGTGAGCGGGTAGCCGCGCGCGGCCGCCACCTGCGCCAGCCCGATGCCGGTGTTGCCTGACGTGGGCTCGACGATCATCTGCCCCGACTTGAGCGCCCCGCTTCGCTCGGCGTCCACGATCATCCCCAGCGCCGTGCGATCCTTGATCGAGCCGCCGGGATTCATCCCCTCGATCTTGACCCATACCTCGGCCATGCCGGGCTCGACGACCCGCGTTAGGCGCACCATCGGCGTGTTCCCAATGGCGGCATCGATTCGCGCGTCGCCTTCATCGCGAATCGGACCAAGCTCCGGGAGGGCCACTGAGGATTGGGCGGTCGGCGAGGAGGGAAGCCGCATTGCCCCTCGTGGAATCGAACCACGATTCACGGCTCCAAAGGCCGTTGTCTTACCTTTAGACGAAGGGGCACCAATGCCCTGGAAACCTAGTCCGACACCTCGACCGCAACAACACGAGATGCCGTGTGCGTGTGAACGAGTTGCAATGACGTTCCATGCGCAGCGGTCATGGCCTGTGGCGCCGCGTCGCCGATCGAGAATACCGTAGAGCCCGAGCCTGCAAGCAGCGTGATCGAGTTCCCCTCGAGCTCACGCGCCGAGTGGGCGCGAAGCTCGTCGAGAACACGTTCGATCTCTGGATAGCGCGGCGCGACGACGGCTTCGAAATCGTTATGCGCGACACGTGCGACGCCCGCCCACGTCGTGAGCGTCTCGATGCTCACGCGAGCGGCCCGCGGCCGCGTCGCGGAGTCGTTCGCATCGAGCCAACCATACGCGTCCGGAGTCGAGACGCCGAACGGGAAGCACACGAGCGTGACGAGGCGTCCGCCCAGCGGTGGGAGCGCGAGCAATCGCTCGCCGCGTCCCCAGCCGAGGGCCAAAGGGTCGCCACTAGCGAGAAACGGAACATCGGCGCCGAGGAGCGCCGCGAGCGCGATCAACTCATCGTCGGCGATTGGTGACGGCGCAAGCCGGTTCAGACAACGCAGGACGGCACCAGCGTCGGCGCTCCCGCCACCCAGCCCGCCGCCAACCGGAATCCTCTTCACGATCTCGATGGCCCAATCGTTAGGCCAGCCGGTGGCGTCCGCGTACGCCACGGCCGCGCGCCACGCGAGATTGCGCTCGGTCGGGCCGATGCGTTCGGGCGGAATCGTGTCGCCCGTGCAGTCCAGCGATCGACCCCTGACGTCGACTCGCACCATCACGTCGTCACCCAGCTCGAGCCGGCAGAACAGGGTCTCGAGCTGATGGTAGCCACTCGTCTCGCGCGCGAGCACGCGAAGGAACAGGTTGACCTTCGCCTGCGCGACAACGCGGGCGGTCGTCCCCGACGGGCGGTCGCGGCCGGCCGTGACGTTCATCGCGCTTCGTTAGGCTGCGTTTTGAAGTCGCTGAAATGCAGCCCGAGCCGGGCGAAGTAGTACAGCCCGATCAGCGTGATCGGGATGAACGACAGGACGTGGAACCCGATAGCCCAGCTGATCGCCCGCCCGCCTGTGACACCGTAGACCTCGAGCCCGACCTTGGCGGCCGCCTCGAATACGCCGAAAAACCCCGGCGACGATGGCAGCGCGACCCCGATCGCGATGATGCCCTGAAGGAAGTTCGCTGCGCTGAACGGCACGTCGATGCCGACGGCCTTGAAGCCGATCCAGAAGGCGAGCGCATTCACGAGCCAGTGCACCAGCGCCCAGAAAAACACCGCCGCGAACCGCCGTGGGCTTCGCAGCACCCCCAGCCCCTCGGAGAACGCGTGAATGATGGCACTCCCGCGATTCACGAGCCGCGGTGCGACTCGGCCGACGACCGCCGCGTACAGACGAACGAGATGTTGCGGAAAGGCGACGATGACGTACAGCGCAACGAACAGGCCGAGCGCGCCAGCCGCGAACAACGCCGCTCCACGCTGCACGGGTTGGCCTCCAACCGTCATCCCCTTGGGAAACTCGGGCACCACCATCGCGCTCACCATCAGCAGCATCAGCGTGAGTGCGTCGAATACCCGGTCGACGGCGAGCGATGCAACCGACGACGTTAGGCTGACCCGGTTCGTCTCGCGCGTGAGGGCGTAGGCGCGGGCGATCTCGCCGAGACGCGCGGGATAGATGTTGCTCACCATCACCCCGATGGCGATCGCGCGCCAGAGCGGCGCGATCGGCACGCGGGGCGCGACGGGTTCGAGAATGACGCGCCACCGAATGGCGCGCAGCGGAAAGACCGCCGTCGCGACGACCACCGCCGCGATCATCAGCGCCACGTTCGACGTCGAGATCACCGCCCAGATTTCGGACGGCGACTCGCCGCGCAGCGTCCACACGAGGAGCCCGGCACTCAGCACGATGCCGAGCGCTGTCTTCCAATTCAGTTTCATGTCCGGCTAGTCGACGGCGGCGAGATCGAGCAAATCGAACAGTTCGGCCAGGGCCTCGTCCGTGTTTCCACCGGACAGTCGGATCAGATCGCGGACCTCGATCGCTCGCTCCAGCGCGGCCCGGCCACGGTACACGAGGTCGTCGATGGAAACGACCGTCGCGTCATCCAGCGGAGCCGGTGGTGCGAGCGGGGTCCGATCGAGCTCGTTGAAGCCGGCGATGCCCGATTGCAGGAACTGCGTGAGCTCGGGCCCCGTCGGTGTCAGCGGCGTTTTCCGAGCCGCCGGCACTCCGCCGCGCCCAGGCGTCGGACGACTCGGACGCGCGCCGGGCGTTACGCCGGACGACCCACTTGCGGTTGGCGGCGGCGCCGAGGTGCGGCGTGCCTGATCGAGCGGCCCAAGCCCGGCGCCGATCGCGCGGTCGACCGTGTTCGCGCGACCGAGCTCTCCCAGTCTCGCGGCCAGCTCCGCGAGCGGGATCCTCGGCGACGCCACGAGCGTGCCTGCCGCATCGATCGACGCGAGGACGATCGGGTCGAGAATGTTCGGCTCCGCTGCCGCGTTCGCGAAGAAGCGTGACGCGTCCGTTTGCCCGAAACTCTCGATCGTCCACCGAATGACGCGCAGCGCAGCGCGGAGCTCGTGACCGGCCCGCTCGCGGCCCACCGCGGTCGCGGCGCTGTTCGCGTCTGCGACGAGTCGGCGCAGATGTTCCGCGAGAGACGTGACCTCGGTGCGGAACCGCGATTCCACCGTGGTCGGCGGACGATCTGCGCGCGAGACGATGTGCGGGCCGGCGTCGCCGAAGAACAGCTTGGCAACCGGCACGACCTGCTCTTCATCCCGCGGCTGCTGCTGCAGCGTCGCGGCTGCCGCGGCGAACCGTCGCACCTCGGGCGCGGTTGCGTCGGGTCGGCCGATCGTCCGAAGCTCGCGCGCGGCGCGCCGCAGCACCTGCGCCGATGCGTCATACAGCTCTGCGTGCTGCTGGCTGAGCGTTCGGCCGTCGATCATGCTCGTCTTCGCCGCCGCCTCCAGCGCATCGGCGACGTCTGCGAGCGGCGGAAGATCCTTCAATGCTGCAATGCCGCGCAGCGCACGCACGCGGCCCAACGCTTCGTCGAGCGCGCCGCGGTTGGTCGGGGCGCCCACGTACGTGTCGAGCGCCGCGGCGATGCCTTCCACTTCGGAGGCGAAGAACGTCGGACTCACCGCGCCGCTGATCGGCGTGCTGGAGGGCACCGGATCACGTTCCGGAACGAACGCCCGCAACTCCGCGACACGCGCCGAAGCGCGCTGTTCCTCAGCAGCGCTCCAGCTGCGAACTGTCCGAAGCAGAATCCGAATGTCGTCGATGGCGGCGACGATCGCCGAGCGCAACTCGGGGCTCCAACGAACGGAGCCGTCTCGCAATCCGCGGCCTACGCGCTCTATGGAGCCCGCGAGCTCCGCCATGCGGATCAACTTCGCCATCGTCGAGCTCCCGCGGAGTGCGCGGGCGGCCGTGATGAACGGGGTCGACTCCGGCGGCGCCTGCGTGGCCGCGCCGACGAGCGCGTCGAGCTGATCGACGTATTCGCTCGCCTCGAGGATGTAGAAGTCCAGTAGCCCCACCGTCACGCCCATGCCTGCTCCGAACGAGAAGATCGAACGAAGTTAAGCCGTTCACTCAAGGACGGTCTACCCTCGGGTTCGCGCAACATCCATGACTGCACGCATTTCGCGAACGGCCTCGGCGAGCCCTACGAACACCGCGCGGCTCACGATCGAGTGGCCGATGTTGAGCTCTTCGATTTCGCCGATGGCCGCGACCGGGCCGACGTTCCGCGTCGTGAGGCCGTGGCCCGCGTGGACCGCGAGACCAAGGCCGTGTCCGTGGCGGGCCGCGTCCTCGAGTGCGCGAAACGCGGCCGGCTCGTTCGGGTGATGCGAATAGCGCCCGGTGTGCAGCTCGATGGCCACGGCGCCGAGGTCGCGCGAGCGCGACACGGCGTCCAGGTCGGGGTCAATGAAAAGGCTCGTGCGGACGCCAATCGCTGCCAGCTGCTCGATGGCTGACCGCAGTGACTTCGGGTCGCGGGTCACGTCCAAACCGCCTTCGGTCGTGACTTCTTCGCGCCGCTCTGGAACGAAGGTGACCTGGTAGGGCCGCAGGCGGCTCGCGATCGCAATCATCTCCCCGGTGCAGGCCATTTCCAGGTTGAGGACCGTCCGGACTGTAGTCTTCAGGCGCTCTACGTCGTCGTCCTGGATGTGGCGGCGATCCTCGCGCAGGTGCGCCGTGATGCCGTCAGCGCCAGCGTTCTCGCACTCGGTCGCAGCGAGGACGGGATCCGGTTCGACGGTGCGACGCGCCTGGCGAAGCGTCGCAACGTGGTCGATGTTAATGTAAAGTCGCTGGTACATGGCAGTTTGAACCAACATTGCGCGCCGTTCGGCGTGGAGAGAGTCCAGTGAAGCGAACGATCCTGTTGTTGTCGTTGGCTGTTGCCGCCTGCAAATCCGGTTCGAGCGCCGGTTCGTCGGCGCCCGCTCCGGCCACTGCGTCCGCGAACCTTCCCGGGGCTGTCGCTCCGAAACAGGCGGTCGAACGCTTCCTCGGGGCGGCGAAAGCCCAGGACCTCCAGGAGTTGTCGATTGCGTGGGGCACGTCCAAGGGGCCTGCGCGGGATCAGTTCGAGCGGACTGAGCTGGAGAAGCGCCTTATCGTCATGCAGGGATGCTACGACACCGACAAGTACCGTATCGTCGATGAACAACCCGGCGACAACGGGAAGCGGATACTACGAGTGGAGCTCACGAAGGGAACCGTGACCAAGACGCCGCGATTTACGACGGTGAAGGGTCCCTCCGACCGCTGGTATGTCGAGGATGCAGACTTCGGCGCCGTTACCGCCCTCTGCCGGCGCTGACAGCGACCTGAGCTCGAGGAACGCAAGCGACCTTTGCCGGATTAGTATTCGGACAGCTCGACGAGGACACCCGCCGTCGATGACGGATGAAGGAACGCGATGCGTTTCTTCTCAGCGCCGATGCGGGGGGATTCGTCGATGAGGCGAATGCCGGCGGCACGGCACCGCTCGAGGGCGGCGTCGAGGTCGTCGACGGAGAAGCAGAGGTGATGGATCCCCGGGCCCCGCTTGGCGATGAAGCGGCCGATCGGCGAGCCCGGGGATTCGGCTTCGAGCAGTTCGACGAGCGAATCGCCGGCCGCCAAGCCCGTGATCGACGCTCCGTCGGCATTGTCGAGCGGGACCTCGGCCATGCCGAGGATGTCACGATAGAACGGCAGGATCTCATCGAGGGAATGGACCGCGATGCCGATGTGCGCGAGTCGAGTTCCGCGACGGGCTGATGTCTTGCTCATAGCGCTTCCGCAGGGGAGCGCGAGAAACTAATCCGAATGGAAGCCGGGCGGAGCCTGGCTTGTGGAGGCTGAACGAAATGTCGAACGCAGTGGCGGTAACCGACGCGGACTTCGAGCAGGAGATCGAGAAGCACGACGGTCTCGCAGTCGTGGATTTCTGGGCGACGTGGTGCGGCCCCTGCCGCATGATCGCGCCCATCCTCGACCAACTCGCCGTGGAGTATCAGGGCAAGGCGAAGGTGGCGAAGCTCGACGTGGACTCGAACATCCGGACGGCGACGCGCTTCAACGTGCGGTCAATCCCGGCGGTGCTGTTCTTCAAGAACGGTAAGCTGGTGGACCAGGTGATCGGCGCCGTGCCGAAGCCGGCCCTGGAGTCGAAGTTCAGACAGCACGTCGCGGCCTAACCGCAGCAGCCGGAAACGATTGCGGCCATACGCCGCTGGGCCCAAGTTATCGCCTGAGAGGTTCCCGCCTCTCAGGCGTTTCCTTTTCATCCCACGCGATGCCCGCAC
>JBKOYV010000367.1:0-6256 GCA_046725585.1 Gemmatimonadota bacterium
GTGTGACCGCGTCGGCGTGCTGCATCGCGGGCGGCTTGTAGCCACGGGGGCGACGTCCGAGCTCGCGCGCGAGGTTGGAGAAGACCGCTTCGCCATCTGGGTTCGCCCGGCCGATCAATCCGCCATCGAAACGCTCGTGGCCCGCGGCATCATGCGCGAGCCGAGGGTATCACCCGCCGAGGTGGACGGCTGGTCGCGCGTCGAGTGCGATCTGCGCGGCGGGTTGGACGGCGCCGCGGAGGCGATCGCGTTCCTGTCGCGCGCGGGAGTGAACGTCGCGCGGTGCGAGCCGGTGAAGCTTTCACTCGCGGACCTTCTCGAGCGCGTCCTGGCGCGCCACGTCGATGCATAAGGTCTGGGCGCTCATCCGATCGAACTGGCTCTCGGCCTCCAGTTACAAGCTGGGCTTCGTTTTCTCCTTCGGGTCGCTCATTCTGAGCGTGGTGCCGATCTTCTTCATCACAGGCGCGCTGCAGTCGACGATGGCGAACGTGATCAAAGGGCAGGGCGACCAGTACTTCGCCTTTCTCGTTGTGGGCCTCATCGCGCTCAACCTCGTGTCGTCGACGATCTACGCGCTGCCCGGAGGCTTACAGACGGCAACCTCGACGGGAACGCTCGAAGCGCTGCTCGCGACGCCCACTTCCCTCACGGCGTTGCTCGCCGGTCTGTCCGGTTATGAGGTGCTGCTCTCACTGGTACGGGGCCTCGTGATGCTTGTTGCTGCCGGCATTCTCGGCGCACATGTCGCGTGGCTCAAGCTGGGAGCGAGCCTTCCCATCGTCGCGCTCGTGGTGCTCGCCCATCTCCCGATCGCGATCATCACGGCGGCGATGGTGCTTGCCTTTCGCACCCGCGGCCCACTGCCACAGCTCGTGCTGCTCGCATCCACGTTCCTCGGTGGCGTGTACTACCCGACCGCAGTGATTCCCGGCTGGATCGAGTCGATCTCCGCGTTCCTCCCGCTCACGTATGGCCTGACTGCCCTGCGCGCGGTGCTGCTGGAGGGGCGGTCGCTCGCGACCGTGTGGCGCGACGTCTCGATCCTGCTCGCATTCACCGTCGTGTCGCTCGTGGTGAGCATGGTGGCGTTCAGCGCGTCGCTTCGATACGCGCGCCGAGTCGGAAACCTCGCGCAGTACTGAGCAGGTTGCCGCGGACCTAACGCGGCGCGCTTCGTCTCGGGGATTCGGCTGGCCCGACGCCATTCCCCGGGTCGAACAACGGCTTCGACACTTCGGCAAAGGGCGCCCGCACGAGCATTATGCGGTCGAGCATCACGCCGTCGTGGTGCATCCAGACGTTCAGCACGTGGGGACCAGGATCGACGATGTTGAGCACCGCGAGCGTGGTGTCCGTCATCTGGAACTGGGCATCCCACTCGAAGGCATCGCGCGCCCAGCCCCACCGTCCGGTCGGAAACGAGCCGGCGCGATCTGCGAGACGGGCTTCCTCGTTGTCGAGCCCGAAATGGATGCTACGGCGAGCCGTGTCGGGCGCCATTCCGCGAGCGTATGCCACATACGTACCGGGATGCTGAATCCACACGTTGTATCTGAGCTCTGGCGCCTTCGTTCGAAAGTCACCCGCCTCCACGGTGGTTCCGCGTTCGGGGCCGACAACGACGTACCCCTCACCCGAAAATCCGGCGCGTTCGCGGCCCTGGGCCCAGGACTGGCCGCCGCGCGCGATGGAACTCGTGACGTGCTCCGCCTCGATCGTGACGCGCCCACTGTCTTCGACGAAAAAGTCGTTCGCGGGCAGGACGTTCACGCGAACGACGCGCGGGCGACTCGCCGCCGAGTCGCTGCGCACAAGGAGCTGGAACGCATAGCCGCCGACGGCGCTTGCCACGAAGTGCGCTTTCGCGCTCGTATCTCCGGCCAGTTGGACCCGTGGGCCTTCCACCTGCTGCCATCGGTACCGCAGCGCACTGTGGCTCGCCGCATAGCTCGCGCTCCCGTCGAGCGTGACCGTGTCGCCGAGCAGATGCGACGACGTGAATCCCGGGTGTGCGATCGGCGTTAGGTTCCCGTCGGGCCGGCCGAGCAACCGACGAGCGTTGCCGTGGTAGTACTTGCGCATCACACTGTCCGGCAGCGGCCACCGCTCGGTGAACGGCAGGAACATGTCGAGCCGCTGGCGATACGACTTGAGCCAGCGGAACGTCTTCTCCATGTAGTCGGTGCCGAACATGACCTGATCCTCGTACCTCACGAAGAACGCGGTTTCCGCCGAGTCGAGCTCGGCAAACTCTGCCTTCGGCTGGTTGGCACCGCCTTCGGTATACATGTTCGGATACTTCTCGAGCAGCTCGGCGAGATAGGGCCGATCACCGGCCGTCCCCGCCCAATGTGCGGCGATCAACCGGAGGCGCGGATGCTTCCGAAGGACGCGCTCGCGCTGGAGCATGAGGATCTCCCAGCGCACGTCGCGGTTGGGCCCGTTAGGCGCCTGATGCTCTGCCTTGTACGCTCCCGCGAGATGCACCAGCACCGGAACTCCCAGCCGCTCGGCGGCGCTCCACAGCGGGTCGAACGCGGACGTGTCGAACGCCACGAGGTTGCCGTTGCTATCCCGAGTCCAATAATCGACCCCGCTCCCTGCGCCCGCCTGGTCCTTGATCTTGAGGCCTACTGCGCCGCGGCGCACCGCGTCCTCGAGGATGCCGGCCACCCACGTCGGATAATCGGCACGGTCATTCCCGACGAATTCGTTCTTCGCGTTGTCGATGGGCACGTTGGCGAACAGCTTGAATCGTGTCGTGTCCGGATAGAGCGCGATCCGCTCGGAAACGCGCTCGCCGAAAACGCCGTTCTCGAGCGAATTGTCCGGCGCCTTGAAATCGACCACGAGCTCGACGTGCATCTCGTTCATCGTGCGCGTGAGCTCGTCGAAGTTCGGCCGCTTTCCCGGCCACTTGTCGACGCCGCCGAGGTGGGTGTGGATGTCGATGATCGAGAATCGTGGCGGCGGCGCGTGGGGCGGAGCCTGATCGCGGCATCCGGTCACGCAAAGGGCAGCGGCGGCTGCGTACCACCTAACGCGGTAGATCGTTGTGCTCATCGGGCGCGAGCCGAGGCAGGCGCCCGCCACGGTCGAATCATCCAGCGACGTTCCTCAGGTCGAAGAAACAGGAGCGCGACACTGCACGCAGCCAGGTATACCGCTGCTTTCCACAGCGGCGCGGGCCCGGGCGCCTGTGTGGCCCACCATCCGGCGGCCGCGGTCGCGCCCAGGGCGATCACCATCGGCACCAGCGGCGCGAAGACACGGGCTGCGTCATGGCGACGCAGTAGCCGGAAGGCGGTCGCAATCAGGATCACGGCATTCCCCGCGAGAAACGCCAGACCAACCCCCATTCCGCCGGCAGAGGCGACGAGCCAGCGCGCCAGCGCAATCGTGAGGAGCTGGCCGGCAACCGTACACGCGAGGAATCCGGAGATATCATCGAAACCGATCAACAGAGCCTGATAGACGCCGGCAACGAGAAGCACCGCTTCGGCCAGCACGAACACCGCGACGAGCGACACCGCCCCGGCGAATTTCGACGAGTAGAGGAGAGCAATCCACTGCGACGGGAACAGCACGCACACCAACGTCGACAGCACCACGAGCACGATGAGTATCCTCAGATACTCGGCGACCGCCCCGATCCGCTCGCTCTTTGGTGTGTTGCGGTTGACGAGCGGCGTCAGGTAGAGGCCGTTCGCCTGGTTGAGGACGAGCCGTATCGACACCGCGATCCCATAGGCGGCGGCGACGAGCCCCGCCTCGATGGCGCCACGAGTCGAGAGCAGCATTGATCGAGCGAAGAGGTACGCGAGCGGGGACGTCAGCGCGAGCACGTACATCGATCCCGCGAACGACGTGAGTCCCGGCTGGGAACGCAGCGCGACCGCGGCCGTGGCGGCGGTGGTGTCCGATGACAACCGGAGCCCGAGCGATCGTCCGAGATACCACTGCATGCCTGCGACGGTGATGACGAGCACGATCGCATTGGCCACGTACAGCCCAACGAGCCCGCCGCTCATGACCCCGATCGCCGCGCCGGCAACCGTCAGAATCGCGGTGAAGAACGCGGCCAGCGCGGACTCCCGGTGTCGCTCGAGCGCGGCCATCGCGTTGCGAAAGAGCGGGGCGAGCGCGAATGGCGGAACGCCTAACAACGCAACCAACAACGCCGATCGGTAGGGCGCGAGCCCGTCGCCGAAGGTCGAGGGCCACACGGCCGCGACGGTCGTGGCAATCGCCGCTGACGCCACCGATGCGAGAACGAGCAACAGAACGAGTGCGTCGTACACGCGGCGTGTCTCGTCCGGACTTTCATCGCGCGTCCGAGACAGGAACTTGAGCGCAACGAACGGGATGCTCAGCGAGCCCAGTTGCGCCACGAGCGAGACGACCTGGTCGACGACGCTCGCGACGCCCACGCCGGCGGGGCCGAGCAGGAGGGCCAACACCTTCGTGCGCGCGAGACCCGCGAGCATCGTGAGCGCCTGAATTCCCCCGAGCGCGACGATCGCCTGCAGCGGGCGAAACGATGGCGCAGGGGCTGAGTCGACCGCCTGTGGCGATCCTACCCCCATAAATGCGCGAGCCCGCGCTCGTTCAGGTGTGCTTCAATGTCGGCGATGAACCGGTCGGCAAAGGCGTCCGGCGAGAACTGACGAAACTTCTCGGACGACAGGTACTCTCGCCCGGCAGCGCGAAGTCGCTCGTAATCGGCCGCGCTCATCGAATCGAGATATCGCTGCATTTCGTCATAGCTCGCGAAGCGCCGTGCGTCGATATAACAGTCCGGATCGACGGCGGTGTCGATGTCCGGCGCGCCAAGGTAGATCGGCACCACGCCGGCATACAGGCAGTCGAACAGCTTTTCCGTGATCCACCCGTCGAGCACCATGTTCTCGTAACAGATCGCGAACCGATACCGACTCATCGCCTCGTGCTTGTCGTCGACCGGGCCGCGCCACGATCGGCGCACCGCCTCGCCGTACTCGGCCTCCAGCTCGCCAAGCCCATTCTCCCAGAGTCGACCCCAGAGATCGATCTCGCCGTGAGCCGAGAAATGCTTGAGCGCGCGCAGACGTTCGGTGTACAGCTCGCCGTCCGACAGCACCGCGCGTTTGTTGCTGTTCACGAGGATGATGCCTCGGCGATCCGTCCGGCTCCAATAGGGCTCGATGACGCTGTCGAACGGCATCGGAATTCGAAACGGCTTCACCTCGGGAATGTCGGGCACGAACGCGCGGAGGTGCTCGGAGCTCGTCCACGAGTAAACGGTGCGAAAATGCCGCGCGAGCTCTGGCGTAGCCCGATACATCACCGGGTCCACGACGACTACCTCGAACAGGTAAAACGCGGTGAGCAGCACGTCATCGCGATCGACCAGCGACCGGTACGCGTCGTGGATGCCATATGAGACGTAGATGTTCGCTCCGGCCTTCGTGACGCTCGGCCCGCCGCCCGTGAGGTAATCGCCGGTATCGATGGGGACCCCGCGCTCGGCGAGTCGTTCCTTGAGGCGAAACCAGGGCTTGAGCGCGTTGTCTCGATTGAGGCGAGACCGCGGATCGAAGAGCACGTTCCCGTGGAAATGGCGCGTGAACGGATCGAGATACACCCGGATGGAGGGCGTGCGTTGCTGCGGCGACTGCGCCCCGGTGTCCGCACCCGTAATCGCGTTAGGTATCGGCGTCGTCACTCCATTCGTTGCCCCGTTGCCGAGCGAATGGGCTGCCGATGTCGACGGCGGTGCGAGGTCCCGCGCCGGGAACCGGCGAAAGCGTGCAAAGTGAACCAGCCGGCGGGCGTTCACGTTCGTGCCGCTCGCCGCCGCGGCGCGCACCAGCGTGCGAAGCGCCAGCACTCGCGCCACCTGAACACGGCGCGACGATCGGAGCAGCGGACGCACCAGGGAGCTGTTGAGCAGAGCGACCGCCTTCTGGCGGTCTCCGAGCACGTACGCGTTCGCGGCGCGCTCGGCCTCGTCCTGCACGCGCCACACGCGATAGCATGTCAGCGCATCCGCGCTCACGAGCGCGCGAATGCCCGGCCGCGAGAGGTGCCGATCCATCACGGCGAAGAACATCTCCGGTTCCGTGCGCATACGCTCGTACTGCTTCGACCACTGAGCCGTGTAGTGCCGGTAGCCCATGAGGTACTCGTGCACCAGACCGATCCGCCACTCGATCGACAACCGCGCCCACATGTCGAGGTCCGCTGCGATGCCGAACCGCTCCTGATCGAACCC
>JBKOYV010000283.1:0-14373 GCA_046725585.1 Gemmatimonadota bacterium
CACGACGATGGCGGAGCGCGCGACGAGACGATCGCGCGGTTGCACGCACTCCTCGTTAGGGTGGCGCGCAGCGAGGCGGTGCGCCGGCGAGCGACGTTGCCGGCGAGAGCGACGGAAGAAGTGGACGACCTCTGCGTTCAAGCCGCGAACGATGCACTCATGGCAATCCTTGCCAAGCTGGACACCTATCGAGGCATGGCGCGTTTTACGACGTGGGCCTGCAAGTTCGTGATCTTCGAGGCATCGGCTCGCCTGCGCCGCCACGCCTGGCGCGAGCGAAAGGTGGAGCTCGACGACACGATCTGGGATCGGCTGCCTGATCAGGCCCCGCCCGTTCTCAAACGGCTCGAGGACGACCAGTTGATCCGCGCATTGCACCGCGCGGTCGATGCCCACCTCACGGAGCGGCAGCGACTCGTTTTTCAAAGTGTGACGATGGACGACGTGCCCATCGACGTGCTGGCCGAGCGGCTCGGGTCAACGCGTGGGGCGATCTACAAGACTCTTCACGACGCGCGCTCGAAGCTTCGTCGCGCATTGACCGATGCAGGCTACGCGGAGCGTATCCATGACTGACCACCGACTCGACGAGCTCCTCGGCACGACGGGGCGGGATCCCGGGTGCGACGCCGGACTGGATTTCATCGACGCGTACTGCGAGATCGTTGCGCGAGGTGAAGCAATCCCCGAGCGATTCACCGAATTCGTCGCCCATCTCGGCAACTGCAGAGCGTGCCGCGAGGATACCGAAAGCCTCCTGGCCGTTGTTCGCGAGGAAGAAAGCCGAAAGGCGAGGTAAGATCTCGCTCGTTCGCGCCGCTAACTCGAGGAAGACGGTTTTCTCGGGGCGGCCGCGCCGGACTCTGGCCCTTAACGCAGCGACGGACGACGGCGGCTCGTCTGTCGCGCAGGTCGGGAGCTTCAGATGTCCAACGAGTCGAGGTCCGTCACTTACGGGAGCATCCCGGTCGACGGACTGAACATCGCCTATCGCGAGGCTGGTAATCCCGCGAATCCCAAACTGGTGCTGCTGCACGGCTTTCCGTCGTCGTCACATCAGTACCGCGACCTCGTTCGCGCGTTGTCCGACCGCTTTCACCTGATTGCTCCGGATTATCCCGGCTTCGGGTTGAGCGACACTCCGGATCCCGCGACGTTCGCCTACACGTTCGATCGGATCGCGGATGTCATCGAGCGATTCCTCGCGATCAAGGGGTTCAGAAAGTACGGTCTGTTCGTGCAGGACTACGGCGGCCCGGTGGGCTTCCGTCTCGTGGAGCGTCAGAGCGACGCGCTCGAGTGGCTCGTGATCCAGAACTCGAACGCATACGAAGTCGGTTTCACGGCGGCGTGGGACGGGTTGCGCAACGCACTGTGGAAGAATCGGTCGCCCGAGACGGAGCAGCCGCTGCTCGGATTCCTTGGGCGCGACACGATCAAGACGATCTACCTGCACGGTGCGAGGCGGCCGGAGCTGGTGAGCCCGGACGCGTGGGAGTCGGACATCGCATTCCTGCAGCGGCCTAACGCGGCCCGGTTGCATCTCGATCTGTTCTACGACTACCGCAAGAATGTTCCGCTGTATCCGGCGTGGCAGCGGTTTCTGCGCGAGCGCCAGCCGAAGACGATCATCTTCTGGGGTCAGGATGACATCTTCTTTACCAGGGTAGGGGGTGAGGCCTATCTCAACGATCTTCCTTCGGCCGAGATGCACCGGCTCGAGGCGGGTCACTTCGCGGTGGAGGATCACCTGGACTACATCGCGACGCACATTCGTGGGTTCTACGACAGGGCTATTGCTGGAGCGACGAACGGGGCGGACCGGTCGGGGGAGAAGGGGCAGCTGGCGGCGCGGTGAGTACGGTGGTCACGACCGGACCTGAGGCCGAGCCAGGTGGGTCTCGACCCGTTTGGCTGACCCGGGCTCGTTGTGCCAGGAGCTGTAATCGTTAGGGTCCATCTGCATTTTCCCGTCGTATCCGCGCGATTGCAGTTCCGAACAAGCTTGCCGAACACTGGGATCAACGGGCCGAGTCACTTGAAACACGTCTCGAGTCGCTCGGCCTTTGATCCATCCGAGCAACAGGCGGGCTGAACATACCGGCGTGGCAGATCCGAGCCGTGACCGGGCGTGCGCGCGCGCTCGGGTCGTCCCTCCTCGCCTTGACGACCATGGTTCTCCGGTGCTGCTTAGGGCCGTCGGGTCCGGTACGACCGTCGTCCTATCACACCAAGGAGCATACGATGCCGCTACGCCGTCGGCTCATCATCGCGTCGCTCGCCCTGGCGAGCATCCCTCCAACCGCGCCTCTGCCCGCCCAAGGCAGCACCGGCACCGTGCGAGGTCAGGTCACCCGAACCGCACCCGACGCCCCCGTTGGCGCCGCGCAGGTCTTCGTGGTCGGCACTCGTGTCGGCGGGGTGACCGACGCGCAGGGCCGGTACACTTTCACCGGGGTGCCCACCGGAACACACACAATCCGCGTTCGCGCGTTAGGCTTCCACCCGGCCGACAAGACCGTGGACGTCGCGGCGGGACAGGCGGTCACCGTCGATTTCGTGGTGACGTCGGCGCCAGTCTCTCTCGACGAAGTCGTCGTCACCGGTACCGCCGGCTCGGCGCGGAGGCGCGAGGTCGGGAACTCGATCGGTCAGGTCAAGCTCTCGGAAACGCCCGAGGTCACGAGCAACGTCTCGAATCTGCTCTCGGGACGCGTCGCCGGCGTCAGCGTGGCGGGCAACACCGGCAACTCCGGCAGCGGCGCCGCAATCAGGTTGCGAGGGACCACGAGCGTCGCGCTTACGAACCAGCCGCTCATCTACGTCGACGGCGTCCGCACCCGAAGCGACGAATATCCCCGCAACGGCATCTTCACCGGTACCACGCAGCGCGGCGCCAACGCCTACGGGAGTCCGCTGAACGACATCAACCCCGAGGACATCGACCGCGTCGAGATCGTGAAGGGCGCGGCGGCCGCTACGCTGTACGGCACCGATGCGGCCGCCGGCGTGATCCAGATTTTCACGAAGCGCGGCGTCAACGGCGCCGCCAAGTGGCAGGCGCAGTTCAACACGGGGTTCAACAAGCTCGAGAAGTTCGGGACGGATTCCGTCCCGCTGCTCTACATGGATCCGTTCGTCCGGAACGGCGTGCGGTACGGCGGCAACCTCCAGGTGGCCGGCGGGGCCGGCGACGGGCTGCGCTATCTCGTGTCCGGCGGCGGCGACTATACGGAAGGGGTGCTGCCTAACGACAACGAGAAGAAGTACATGCTGCGCACCAACGTGGACTTCCTCCCGATCAGGAAGGTCGCCATGAGCTGGAGCAGCGCGTACACCAACAACCTCGTCTCGCAGACGCCGGCCGGGAACAACGCGCAGGGGATCACGCTCAACGCATTCCGCCAGGAGCGGAACTACTTCGGGAACGCGAACCCCGACACGATCCGGCAGGTCCTCCTGCAGCAGCTGAAGAGCAACATCGACCGGCTCATCCTGGGAACCTCGATCACGGCGACGCCGATCACGAGCTTCTCCAGCCGCTTCACCGTCGGGTACGACCGGGCCGCGGTCGACAACCGCAACGTGCGCCCGTACGGGTTCCCCAACGCGCCGCTCGGCGTGATCCAGGACCAGCGGTGGGCGAACAACACGCTGAGCACCGACTGGGTCAACAGCTACGAGTTCGACGCGACCAACGCGCTCAAGATCACGGCCTCGGCCGGGATGCAGTACGTGAACTCGTTCGTGAGCGATGCCGTGGCCTACAGCGAGAACTTCGCCACGCCCGGCGACCCGACCGTCGCCAGCGGCGCGCTCAAGAACGCCGACGAGAATCGCACGCGCGTCATCACGGGAGGCGCCTTCGGCCAGGCCATCTTCGGCCTCAAGGACCGCTACTTCATCACGGTCGGCGCGCGTGTCGACGGCAACACGGCGTTCGGGACGGACTTCGGGTTCCAGGTGTACCCGAAGGTCAGCGGCTCCTGGGTGATCAGCGAGGAGCCCTTCTGGGCCCAGTCGTTAGGCAGCCTCAAGCTGCGGGCTGCCTACGGCGCCGCCGGCCGAGCACCCACAGCGTTCGCCGCCGTCCAGACCTGGAGCCCGGTGGGCTGGGGCGGCCAACCTGCGGTGCGACCGAACAACCTCGGCAACAAGGAGCTCGGTCCGGAGCGCACGGCCGAGCTGGAGCTCGGGTTCGAGGAGAGCGCGTTCGAGGGTCGGCTGAACGTGGACTTCACGTATTTCAACGCGAAAACGACCGACGCGCTTTTCAACGTGCGTACGATCCCGTCCAACGGCTTCCTCAACAATGTGCTCTCGAACGTCGGTGAGATGAAGAAATCGGGCATCGAGGTGGCCGTCACGGGCACGATCGTGGACCGTCCGCGCCTCGGGATCAACGCAGGGCTCAATCTCAGCACGAACCACAGCAAGGTCGTGAGCCTCGGCGGTGCGCCAGCCTTCGCGGTGGACCCGGCGGAAACGGGCTACGGCTGGGTCGTGGAAGGGCAGCCGGCGCCCGTCATCCGCGGCAAGCTGATTCGCAATCCGAACGCCGTGGGCGTGGCGCCGGATACCGTAGGGAACTACCCGTTCGGGCCGAGTCAGCCGACGGAGATCCTCGGCGGCTCGTTGACGATTCGAAGCTGGCGGAACATCTCCATCTCCGCGCGTGGCGAGTACCAGGCGGGTGCCTACATCAACGAGGATGCGTCGTATCAGGCCATCTCGCGGTCGGTGAAGTGGCCGACCTGCTTCGGTGCGTACGCGAAGCAGGCCGCGAACCAGCCGCTCACCGTGAAAGAGACGCTGATGTGCAACCCCGCCAACGCCCGGGCGAACATGTTCATCTTCAAGGCGGACTTCTTCAAGGTGCGGGACATCACCCTGACGATCCCGCTGGGGCGCGCGATTCCGCGAACGACGAGTAGCTCCCTTGTCTTCTCGGCGCAGAACATCTTCCGCCACAACTATGGGATGCCGATGTTCGATCCCGAGATGTCGGGGAACAACGGCTTCAACCCGACTGTCCGGTACATCTCCGAGCACATCCCGGCGCCTGCGGTGTTCCTGACTTCCCTTCGCGTCTCGTTCTGAGGAATACGTCCATGACTCCGACGATTTCCGGGACGACTTTTCGCGCCGTCCCCTGCCTAACGTCCATCGGGCTGATCGCACTCCTGTCAGGCTGTCAGCTCGACGTGACCAACCCCGGCCCCATTCAGGCCGACGCGCTCGAGGATCCGAAGGCTGTGCCCGGCGTCGTGAACGGTGCCGGCCGCGACCTCGCCGAGGCGCTCAACTGGGTCGCGTACACGGGCGGCGCCGTGGCGCGTGAGATCTTCCCCGCCGGCTCGACCGGCTCGTTCGGCATCACGCCGCGCCAGCAGTCGGGAAAGCTCGCCGACGATGACGGTAACGACTGGTGGAACCAGGCGCAGCGCGCGCGCTGGACAGGGGAGCAGGCCGTGGCGCGCATCAAGAGTGTGCTGAAGGAGACGGCGAGCAACAACGTCAACCTCGCGCAGGCGCTCGTGTGGGCCGGGTTCGCCAACCGCCTGCTCGGCGAGAACTTCTGCGATGGCGTCATCGACGGCGGGGCGCTCGAGCCGTACACCGTCTATCTCGAGCGCGCCGAAGCAAACTTTACCGAAGCGATCACGGTGGCGACGGCGGCGAACAACGCGACCCTCGTGACCGCGGCTACCGCCGGCCGCGCGTCGGTCCGCCTCGATCGCAACAACCTCACCGGCGCGGTGACCGACGCGGCCGCGATCGCGAACACGTTCGCCTACCGGATGCCGTACTTCACGACCGACCTCGATCAATACAACCGCATCTACTGGGCGTCGGCCAATCAGCCATATCGTGCGCACACGGTGTGGAACACGTTCTACGACAGCTATCGCAAGACCACGCGCGACCCGCGCGTACCGTTCGACAGTAGCGCGACCGTGCTGGTCGGCGACGCCGCGGTGGGCAATCTCGGGCGCGTGCGCTGGTATTTCCAGACGAAGTATCCGGCGCAGACCTCGGCCATCAACCTCGTGACCGGGTGGGAGATGCGGCTGATCGAGGCGGAAGCGAAGCTCGTGGGAGGCGACGTCACGGGCGCGATGACGCTCGTGAACCAGCACCGTGTCGCGTTAGGTCTCACAGCCTGGACGGCGGCCAACGCCACCGAGGCGTGGACGGCGCTCAAGCGCGAGCGCGGCATCGAGCTGTGGCTCGAGGCGCGGCGGTTGGGTGATTTCCGCCGCTGGGCGGCTCTCAATCGCCCGGGAACGTCCGACGACATGACGGGTCGCGACCTGTGCTTCGCGACTCCGCTGTCGGAGAAGGAGACGAACCCGAACTTCTAGCTTGAGGGCGCAGAGCCAGTCGGGTCAGAGCAAGGGGTCGGAGCAAAGGATCAGAACAAAGGGTCTGACCCTTTGCTCTGACCCCAATGAGCCTACGGGATCGGAACGAGGCGAATCTCCGACGGGTCGACCGGCTTGCCGCTCGAGCCGGACGACTCGCCGCCGTGACTCAGGACGTACGCGACGGATGCCGCGGCGATGGCGCCGATGGCCACGCCGGTCCACGTGGTGCGTGCTCGGTCGAGCCGACGGGACTTCACGCGCTGCACGTCTGAGCGGAGGATCGGTAGGTCGTGCATCTGAGTGCGCAGGCGCACGTTCGCTTCCATGTAGCTCGTCGGCACCGACAGCAGCACGCTGTCGCCGCGGAGCTGCGACACCGTGCCGCTCACGGTGAATCCGTCCACGAGCTTCGCGAGTGAGTCGGGCCCTTGCCGGAGTCGGTCAACGGCAACCGCCGAGAGCTCGAGTCGCACCGTCATGTCCGGCGTCAGCTCCGTGACGGGTACCGGCGCGTAGTGATAGCACCCGGCAGCGAAGCCGGCAGCACAGCATGCGACAACGCCGAGAAGAGGGCGCCGCGCGGAGCGTCGGGCGTCGGTAATGGCGGCCATAGACGTAGTCGGATTTTCGGACCGATTGCGCTGTGGGTCCTAAGTCTCACACGTGGTACGGCCCACCGGAAGAACCGGCACCAATCGCTGATGACTCGGCTCCACCTCCGTACCGCGCAGTCCGGCGGGGCAGCGAGCCTCTCGTCGACGAAGCGTGGAGCTCGACGGCACCACGTGGCTGACGCCGTAGAACCGACGTCGCGTCAGTTCACTCCCACGACCTTGAACATCCCGAGATCATCGTGCTTCGGCTTGTCGGGCGTTTCGCGAAGCTGGCAGAAGACGAGCAGCACGTCACCGCGGCAGTCATGCGTGACAATCTCGGCAGCCGCTTCCGTGCCGGGCGGGGCGAACAGCGCTCCCACGGCAATCGCGACCGACTCCTTCGCGAAGAAGGCTCGCAACCCCCGGGCATGCAACGAGTCGATGGCTGCTTTAGTGTCGGTGCCAGGCTGCAGCCGCGCGAGGATCAGCTCATGACGAGATTGACCGTCGTTGCGGAACGTCCAACTGTGCGTGCCGGCGCGAATCGAATCGGGCATCTGGAGCGCGAAGTCGAAGCCGCGGACCGCGATTGTCGTCGCCGCCGATTGTTTCGATGACCGGTTCGGCTGGAAGGCCAGGACGAGCGCGATCGAGGACACGCAGGTGACCGCAACGCGATGCAGCATGTTGCCTCCAGCCGAGCTGCCTGACGCGGTCGGCCGTGGCGGGGAGCGTCGTCACTACGAGAAAGCGCGCCGCGGCGCGCGCCGCGTGCCTAACTTCGCGCCACACGGCTCGGGGATCAATGGCCCGCGTCGAGGGAGATGCGGAAGCGGAGTGTGGTGGCCCCTCCATACTCGGCCGGCTTGGCAAAGCGCTCGACGAGCCGCCCGCCGGTCGCGGTGATCACCCGCTGGGACGCCACGTTGCCCGCGTCGGCCGTGACCTCCACGTACGCGAGGCCGAGCTCCTCATGCCTAACGTCTTCGAGGAGAAGTGCGAGCGCTTGCGTCGCGTACCCGCGGCGGCGCTTCCACGGCACGACGGCGAAGCCGATGTGTCCGAGCACGTAAGGGGGCAGCTCGTTGCTGCCGGGCTGCCATCGGAACCCGATGACGCCGCAGAACTCGCCGTCCCACATCCATCGGCGATAGCCTGGCAGGCGCTTCATCGTGGAGCCGTCCGGGAGAACCACCGGCGGCCCCTTTCCCTCGCGATCGATCTGCCGCGCGAGATACGCCGCCGCATCGCGCGCGATCTCGTTCAGCTCCTCGCGTCCGGCCTCGGGCCGAACGTTGTTCGGCGACCAGCCCTGCTCCAGCGCCTCGACGTAGCTCGGCAAGTATTCCGCCGCCGGCCAGACGAGCTCCAGGTCGTTGGCCGTGGGTCATCCCTCTCGCAGCGCGACGTTAGGCTGAACGCTCGCGGCCCGGCGCGCCGGGATCCAGCAAGCGAGCGCCGCGATGACGAAGAACACGATCACCATCGTCGCGAACGTGAGTGGGTCCGTCGGGGTTACGCCGACCAGGAGCTTCGTCATCGCCCGGGTCAGGAGGAACGCCGCGACGAGCCCGATACCGACGCCGATCGCGCTCAGCGTCAATCCCTGGCCCACGATCATGCGGAAGATGCCCGATGGCTGGGCGCCGAACGCCATCCGCACGCCGATCTCGGTCCCGCGCTGCCTGACGAGGCTGGAGAGCACGCCGTACAGACCGATCGCGGCCAGCGTCGCCGCCAGGCCAGCAAAGAGCGCAATGAGCGCGAGCGCGAATCGTGTCGGCGCCATCGCCCGATCGAGATAGGCTGTCAGGGGCTTCATGTCGGTGATCAGGAGCTGCGGATCGAGCTGCATGAGCGCCGAGCGCACCGGCCCCTCGAGCTTGGCGGGATCGCCGTCGGTTCGGACGATCCATGCGCCGGCGCCGTTGCCGTTCTGAGCGCCATTGCTGAAGTAGATGGACTCCTTTTCGTCGCCGACGAGCGTCGTGTGACGCTGGTGGGCGATGACGCCGATGACCTCGAACGTCTCCGGCTCCGGGGTGGAGATGCGGGCGAGCAGGTGCTTCCCGATGGGCGACTCGTTCGGGAACGCCATCGCCGCGACGCGATCGTCGATGATGATCGTCTTGGCGTTAGGTACGTCGTCCTGCGGGCCGAACGTACGTCCGGCGATGAGCCGGCCGCGCATCGCCTCGAAGTATCCGGGCATCACGATGTGGAACTCTCCCTGCCGGAACTTGGTCGGGTCTCCGAGAGCTGCGCTCGTCCCCCACCGGCCGTTGGACGGCAGATTCTCCAGCGGCAGGACCGCGGCCGCCGTGACCGCCTTCACTCCGGGAACAGCGCCAAGGCGCTCGCGGATCAGCGCAGTTTTCGCGACGAACTCGGTGTCCGAGCGAACACGGAAGTTCCCGAGCCGCATCGTCAGCAGACCGCTCGCCTCGAAGCCCGGGTTGACGCGCTGCAGCGCGATCGCGCTGCGGATCATCAGGCCGCAGCCGATCAGCAGCACGAACGACAGCGCGACCTCCGCCATCACGACCGATTTGCGCAGCAGCGTGCTGTGGCTGCCGGTCGAGCCGCGTCCGCCGGCGCGCAGCGAGTCGATGAGGTTCGGCCGCGAGGCGCGGACGGCCGGAACGAGACCGAAGACGATCGCGGACAGCACGCAGGCGAGGATGGCGAACCCGAGGACGATGGGGTCGATGGATACGTTCGTCATTCGTGGTAAGTCCGCCGGCGCGAGCATGGGCAGCACGCGGATGCCGGCGTACGCGAGCCCGAGCCCGAGGAGGCCGCCGGCCCCGGCGAGGACGAGACTCTCGGCGAGGAGCTGCCGAACCAGGGCCCACTGCGAGCCGCCTAACGCCGAACGTACCGCGAGCTCGCGATCACGTGCCGAGACGCGGACCAGGAGCAGGTTCGCGACGTTCGCGCAGGCGATGAGCAGCACGAAGAACACGGCGCCCATGAGCGCGCGGATCGTTGGCTTCACGGTGGCGACGACGTTCTCCTTCATCGACTCCGTGCGGAAATGCAGGTCCACCGACTGCTTCATCGGATACCGCGAGCGGAGATCTGCCGCGATGCGCTCGACCTGCTGGAAGGCGGCCGTGAGCGTCGTCGTCGGCTTTATGCGGCCGACCACGAAGCAGCACACGTTGTTGCGGGTGACGTCCGCCGCGAAGTTGATGCGCCCCGCGAGCCAGACGTCCGGCAGGCGCTCCACGCTGGACTTCGGCGGAAAAAGGAGCTCGACTCCGGGCGCGAGGACGCCGACCACGTGGACCGGGCCGAAGCCGACCTGGATGTCCTTGCCGACGATCGATGGGTCGGCGCCGTACTGTCGGCGCCAGAATCCGTCACTCAGGACGGCGATCTGGGGCAGTCGCTGCGGGGGTGGGCCGGCCGGGGCAGCGCCATCGGGTGAGGGAGGTGGCGGCGGCTGTACGCGGCCGTCCTCCGGCGTGAACGCACGTCCGCGAGCGACCTTCACACCGAGGACGTCGAAGATGTTCGGTGTGACGAAGGCGGTCTTGACCTGCTGCGGCGGCGCGCCGTCCACGATGAGCGGGGCCGTCCCCGTCCGGACCGCGGCGATTCCGTCGAACAGCGTCGCCTGGTCCATGAGGTCCTTGAGGTCGCCCGGCGCGAAGAGCCAGTCGTAGACCTGGCGTTGACGGAGCTCGCCCCAGATGATCGTCAGGCGCTCGGGATGGTCGTACGGCAGCGGCCGCAGCAGCACGGCGTTGACGACGCTGAAGATCGCCGTTGTTGCACCGATGCCTAACGCGAGCGTGACGATGGCCGTGAGCGAGAACGCCGCGTTCTTGCGCAGCGTGCGAACAGCAAAGCCTAGGTCTCTCATCATCGACATGGACGACTCCTAGTCTGGGGACTAGGGACTGGGGACTGGGGACTCGGCCGGGACCCTTCCACTCGCTCGGAGTCTTCCTGGGCGGTAGAACCTTCCCGGCCGAGTCCCCAGTCCCTAGTCCCCAGTCCCCATTACGGTACTGGAGGTATCGTGGGATACGTGATGCCGAGCTGCTGCAGGTACGTGTCGTATTTGGTCGGGTCGTAGTAGTACTTCCGCATCTCGTCGCGGTACCGCGCCATCTTCTCCGCGTTCAACCATGTAGCCGGCTGATCGCTCGGCGCCATGAGCGGCTTGTACTTGACCGTTTTTGTTTGCACTTCGCTGAAGTACCGCTTCGCGTCGGCCACGAGCCGGGGCTGCATCATGAGATCGAGCAGCGTCATCGCCTGCACCTTCGCGCCGGCGACCACGCCCTTGTGGGCGATCGGCGTCGCCATGGCGATCGCGTCGGCCCAGTTGTGACCCGGCGTGCCCGGAATGTTCGACGGGTAGTAGAGCGTCACCGACGGCAGCGTCCACGTCACGTCGCCGATGTCGTCGCTGCCGGTACCCGCGCTCGCCTTCGCCGCTTCCTCGGGCGTGCGGAGCGGCGGCACCTTCGTCGCCAGCCCGCTATCGGGTTGCCCCATCGCTCGCTGCACCCCCTTTGCCATCGCCACATCCTTGTCGTCCCATTTGGGCATGCCTACCCGGACTGCGTTCGCGTGCATGGCCTCGGCGATGGGCTTGTTGAAGTGCGGGCGCCACGCCGAGCCGATCACTTGGACCGTGTCGAGGGTAGTAAAGGTTGCCTGGGCGGCGGCGCGGGCGATCTGCTTTGCGTCCTCGAAGATCTTCGTGAGGCGATCGTAATCACGTTCGCGGAAGTAGAACCAGATGGCCGCCGTGCTCGGCACCACGTTAGGCTGGTCGCCGCCGTCGGTGATGACGTAGTGCGATCGCTGCGCGAGCTCCATGTGCTCACGATGGTATTCCCAGCTGTTGGCCATGTTCATGACCGCGTCGAGCGCGCTCTTGCCGCGCCACGGAGCGCCCGCCGCGTGGGCACTCTGCCCCGTGAACTTGAAGATCGCGGAGATGAGCGAGAGCGCGGGCTCGTCGCCGTAGGAGATCCCGAACTCGTCGCTCACGTGGGCGAACAGGTTCGCATCGACGCCGTTGAACATCCCGGCGCGCACGTAGAACGCCTTGCTGGCCAGCTGCTCCTCGGCGACGCCGGGCCAGAGCATGATGGTGCCGGGGATCTTCTCGCGCGTCATGATGTCCTTCACGGCGAGCGCGGCGATGATGTTGAGCGGGACCCCGCTGTTGTGCCCCTCGCCGTGAGCGGGGGCGCCGTTGATCATCCGGGCGCGGCCGGCGACGCCCGGCTTCTGGCTGGCCTGCGGGATGCCATCGATGTCGGAGCCTAACGCGATGACGGGCGAGCCGCTGCCCCACTTCGCGACCCACGCGGTGGGGATGCCGGCGACGCCGCGCTCGACCTTGAAGCCGTTTTGCTCGAGGATGCCCGTCAGGTACTTCGACGTCTCGACCTCCTGCATGCCGAGCTCGCCGAAGGAGAAGACCTCGTCGACCATCTGCTGGGCGAGCTTGGCCTTGGCGTCGATGGCGGTGGCGAGCTCCGTCTTGAGGCGGTTGATGCGTGGGTCCGGCTTGGCCTGAGCCGCGAGCAGTGTCGGGAGGAAGAGCGAGGAAACAAGGGCCTGCCGGATGACAATGCGCATCGCGGTCTCGCGTATGAAGATGGCGGCGCGCGACGGGAGGCCGTGCGCCGAGTGTGACGGTAACTCCGTTCGCCGTGACCTGGCTAGCCTGGGGAGCCAGCTCGTCGTTCCACCGCTCGGAACGATCGCCTACGGGGCGAACAACGTACGACGAGTGAGCTCCTGCTGCGTCGCGCGCACCTCGGCGAAGTCCTCGGCGGGACTCTGCCCCGTGATCATCGCAACGGTCGTGGTGCGCAGCACGGAGTGTCGCTGGCGCCATGGCCGACCCTCGTGAACGTACGAGAGCTCCACCCAGTCGGCGTTGTCGTCGTCTCCTTCCGCGACCACTGTTTGGCCCGGCGCCGCCAGGCCTTCGAGGCTCGGGCGGTTTCGCGCCGTCTGGACGAAGATGGCGCGGTCCGGTTCCCGGACGAGGTAGAACGCGGGAGACACGTCGCCGGTGACGATGGCCGTCCAGCCGTGCGGGAGCGGTACGGAGTACACCGTCGTTTCGAGCCACCATTCGCCGCGATCCGGGCCGTCGATGATGTCCGCGACGGGGTCCGGCGCCCCAGCGGGATCGACCGGTGCGTCCGCTGGGATCCGGCGCGACCGGGGCGAGTCGGCCCACGTCGCCGTCGCGATCAGCGCGTCGTCGTCCACAAAAGTGAGCTCGAACGGTGTCGCCGCCGCCACGACGCGTTTCCCGTAACCCGAGGCGACAACGTATACGTGACCGCCCGCCGCCGGCCCTCCAGCGGCGGATGTCATGATTTTCCGATGGCGGGGTGTGCCGCCGGATCGTTAGGCATGCACCCGCGCACCACGCTCACCCGTCGCAGCATTCGCTGGGATGAAGGACGCCGGCCGGGTCCACCCCGACCGGCGACAATGTTGCAGCGCGACAGCGGGCCGCGCAATTCGTTTACTTCGCCGTCAGCGTGCCGAGCAGACCATGCGTCTCATCATTCGGGCCGGCGGTGAAGAAGAGCGTGGTTGCCGGCGCCGAGCCGACCCCGAATTCCAGGTCCCACAAGCCGTCGATCGTGAGCGACAGGTTTTTCGAGTCGTGCAGGAAGCCTTTAAACGCACCCGTCGTGGGGTCGTACGCGCCGATCAACCCGTCGCCGAAATTGCCGATCAGGATGTCGCCCCCCGCGCTGCCAAAGCCCGACGGCGCCGCAGCGACGGCCCACGGCGAGTTGAGCCGGCCGTTCGAGACGAAGCGCTTCACGCGCGTGCCGTCCGGCTTGAAGATGTCTACGTAGCCGTTGCCGGCCCCCGCCTGATCGTCCTCGTTGTCCGGCGCTTTTTGCTTCGCGAACGTGACGTACAACTGTCCGTTGATGGTGTGGATGCCGAACGGTCCATAGCCCGCAGGAATCGACGTGTCGGTGAACGACGAGACGTACTTGAAGTTCTTGTCGAAGATGTCCACCGCGTTCTTCTTGAAGTTCGTCGCGTAGAGGAAGTTCGCGCCATTGTTCGTTGCCAGCGCGAGGCCCTTGTACACCGCATCGTTGGCCGAGCGATCCGCCACGATCTGCGCGTTGCTGCCGGAGCTCCACGCCGAGATGGTGCCGTCCTCACCGGCGAAGATGAACGCGGCCTTCGGGCCGCCGTTGATCAGGAAGTCGGTCGTCGGATTGAACACCTGCCCGGTCGGCGATCCGCCCGGCGAGCCACCTGCCCTCGGGATCCCCACGACCAGCGAGAGCTTCCCACCGGTCGCGTTGTACAGCGTCGAGAGGTGCGTCCCGTTGTCACTGATCCACAACGTTCCGCCCGAGCTGAACGCGAGCCCCCACGCGTTTACC
>JBKOYV010000167.1:0-8536 GCA_046725585.1 Gemmatimonadota bacterium
GTGCCGGCTGGACCGTACCCGCGGAATCGCGGAGACGCTTTTCATTGACCAACTGGATGATACCGGAAGATAGCAGATGTCATCCACTTGGTCAATACCGACATGGACCGTGCCGACGCAGCGGCCCGCCGCGCGGCGTTATGGTGGCCGAGGCGAACGCGACCCATCGACGGAGCTGTGCCTAACGGTCGAGCCAAACGAATTAACGGTGTTCGAGCCGATCCGACGACCTGAACGCGAGGGGAGCAGCCGGCGAGCGCGACCGTCGAGGATTTGGCAGGATGTCCAGGGATCGAGCTTGGGCGGACTGTCGTGACTGTCGCGGCGTCGTACGCCATTGACCAGATGGATGAAGCGCGGTAATTTACATTATACAACTGGTCAATACGCGCCGCCGCCGTACTCGTACCACGACACTCCTGAACGATGGCGACGCCTTTCACAAGAAGAGCCATGCGCGATGCTGAGAAACCGGCCGCCCCCGAGAAATCGCTGGCGCCAACCCTCGAACCCAACACGGACAGATTCGTGATGGATCGCCCCACGATCCGTGGCGATCTCGTGGTCGCGGACGGCCTACCGCTCGGGCGGCTCTACGCGAGGTTCGACGCGATCGCCCGGGGGCGCGACCACGGCGACAGCTCGGCGGCGCACCGCTCGGTGATCGAGCGGCTGCAGTCGAACCGGCGGCGCGCGGAGGCGCTCGGGTGGACGGCGTTCGTCCTCGAGCGCGCCGGCGGCACCGGGCGCCTCGCGCTCCGCGGCACCCCGCCGGGCGGCCGCGCCCCCGAGCTCGTCCCCGACGCCATCCCCTACGACGGATCGACCGAACGTTAGGCGGCGGTGGCGCCGTCATGCGGACGGTCGCCTCGCCGGGAGATCCGAATTGCCAACTGGCCGCGCGCTCCGCGCCATGTCCCGGGCACGAATCTGCCTGATTCGGCGCCTCGGGCTCCCACTCGCATACGCGACGACGGGTGCGGGGAGACGAGCACCGTCGAGCCAGCCGGCACCGTCTACCTTTCGGTTCCGTCACCTACGCGGCATGCGGCCAGCCGTTCGAGGCCGAGATCGACGTGAACATCCCTCTCGGTGTTACGGGTGGCTCACTCGAGGACAAACGCGGCAGGGCGGTACGAGCTCACGTTCGTGGACACCCAGCGGAGACGCGCGAGCATTCGACCCGGCGCCGCCGGACCCGATGGGGTCCGACAGCGGCCAGGACGGGTCTCTCCGATTACGGGTTCCGCGTGTTTCGCGTGCCGTCGGTGAAGCTCAGGTTGACCGGCCGCACCGGTGCGTCGCGGTACGCCTCCTCCTGCTCGCGCCGGCGGAGCACCTCCGATCCCAGCTCACTCGGCAACGTGCCGACGGCGAGCATGTGGCCCAGGCGCCCTGTCAGCGGGACGTTGCGGCCGACGCGCTCCAGCGCCACGTCGTCGAGCCATACCTGGCCCCGGCCGAAGAGCAGGACGCCAAAGGAGACGCCAACCGCGTTGCTCGGCACATCGAGGACCACGTCGTAGCGTGCCCAGTCCGTTCCCTGTTCAATCGGCCGCTCCTGCATGTAGTCGACGCTCTCCGAGCCCGCTGGCCCGTCGACACGCATCCAGAGTCCCGACGTTGCGCCAAGGATCCCAGCCCCCGACTTCACGAAGCCGGACAACCGTACGCGCTCACCCCGGAACTCGGTGGCACGGATGCTCTGCTGGAGGGTCGCGAACCCCCGAGGATCGTCCTTAAGCGAGCGGATCGTCCCACCGGCCTGGCCGTGGCCGCCGTCTCGGCGGCTGCGGTCCGTCCCCACCGCATAATCACCGGTCGAGTTACCCTGCGCGTGCCATCCGAAGGGCATGGCCCCCACCAGTGTCGCTAGCTGCCCGTGAGTGGCAGTAGCGAACAACACCAACGCGGCGAGCGCCGCGGCGAGGCTCACGATCGCCCGGATGGTGCGCTCCCGTCGCCTCCGCAGCGGTGCCGGCCACCACCGGACCCGACCAGCTGGCGAAAATTCCGGGACGGACGGGGCGAGGTACTGCATGAGGCTAGACATGATGCTCCGAGCTGTACTTTTGCCCCCAGAGACCTCGGGGGTGATAGGGGCACCGCATGCGCCGTGCTGGCCGCCTCAGTGGCGCGGTCCCCGGTTCCCGTTAGGCTCGTCGGAGCTGCGGGACCCGAGGGTCGCTCAGGAAGTGCGAGCTCGCGCAGTCCGGTTGCAGCGTCCGTGTTCCGCGCAGAGCATGATGAGAAAACCGGCCGAGCGAACGGTCGTCCCAAAGGGACACCCGTGCTCAGCCGGTTTCGCGATTCGCTCCGTCCGGCGCATCAGCGGTCCAAGACAACTACGCGTCGGGAATCAAGGCAGCTGAGACCTTCAAGGTACACGGACGGAGCGCAAATAGCGAACTATTGACCAGTTGGATGAAGTGCGGTAGTTTGCATTATACAACTGGTCAATACGCGCCGCTGCAGCACGTGCCTCCCGGAGTGATGGCGACGCCCTACCATCCATAATGTGAGGACGACGCATGCCCGATCCGAAGAAGCCCGCCACGCCCGAGGCAACACCGACGCCCGCCGCGGAGCCTAACAAGGGCGGGTTCGGCGCGTTCGCCGAGGTGTACCGCGCGCGTTGGGCGGCGAATCACCCGAATATGCGACCCCGGGAGTCCGCCACGAGCGCCGACGCCACGAGCGCCGACACCACCAGCGCCGACGCCACGCCCGAAACCCCCACGCCTTCCAAGTCCAGCTCGGGAGAAAAGCCACGGCGTGCCGCGGACGGAACGAGACTGCTCCGTCCCGAGGATTGATGCCGATGGACCGCCCTACGATCCCTGGCGATGTCGTGGTCGCGGACGGCCTCCCGCTCGAGCGGCTGTACGCGCGGTTCGACCAGATCGCCCGGGGGCGCGCCCACGGCGACAGCTCGGCCGCGCACCGCTCGGTGATGGAGCGGCTGCGGTCGAACCAGCGGCGCGCCACGGCGCTCGGGTGGACGGCGTTCGTCCTCGAGCGCGCCGGGGGCACCGGGCGCCTCGCGCTCCGCGGCACCCCGCCGGGCGGCCGCGCCCCCGAGCTCGTCCCCGACGCCATCCCCTACGACGGCCCCGAGCCGACCAACGGTTCGAGGGCGGTGAGTGATCTACCGCATGACGACGAAGGCCGCATCGGGACCGACCTGGCCAACCTGTCGTGGCGATCCCGCATGCGCTGGCTCGACGACGGCGGACGTTAGGCGCGTCGCACTCGCCGTTGCGGCCGGTCGGCACCCCTCGTGGGCTTGACCCCGGCGTACTGGCGGATCTGGCGGCATCGAAGTGTCGTTGGACGTCGACGCCGCGGGCGCGGGGACAAGGTCACCTGGGCCATTGACCAACCGGATAATGAGCGGAAGCGCTTGACCATCCAGTTGGCCAATGCGAGCGTGCGCCATCCAGCGACCTCGGCGGTCCCCTCGCCGGGTTGTCCGGATATTGGCGCCTATGCTTCCGCGTGGCACGCTTCGAGCGTAATGTAGATGACATAGCGCCGGCACGAGCCGGCCCTTGCACCACCGCCGTGACGGTCCGTGCCAATCGAAAAGGCGCGGCGGCGATGCCTCGCGGAAGCGCCTCGTTAGGCATCCCTCTCCCCGGTGCAACATGCCTCACCAGATTGGCGCCTCGAGTGGCGCGGCGGATCATTCAAACCGGGTCGGTTCATCCCTGCAGTCGGTCGCCGACGACGTCAGGGCGACCACCGAAGCACGGGCCGGCATGGAGTGTCCCACATCGAGCGGCGCGCCGCTCGATGTGCACATGGACCATCGTGCCACAGATCATGCCGCGGCCGCGCGCGCGATGGCGTCCTGCGGTGTCCGCCGTGACGATGCCGTCTGGGTCACCGAGTGCGCGTGGTGCAAGCGTGTGCGCAGCGTCGCCGGTGACTGGCAGACGCTCGCCCCGGCCGTTCGCGCCGCCATGGCAATCGAACGAACGCACGGAGTCTGCCCGCGATGCGCGCACGGCTTGATGGCGCGAGCGGAAAGCGCCGGCCGGGAAGCTCGATGACCGCGTCACCACGGCGGGGGTTCCCAGCGCCAGCCGCACGACGGCCGCCTAACGAGGCTCGTCGTACGGCACCGCCACCCGGCGACCGGCTCGCCAGACCACGCGCTGATATCGCTCACGACCGGATGCGCGGCTCAACGGCCACGCTGCTCACTCATCCATCTTTCGACACCGAGCGTCGCCGCAGGCGCTGTACGCTCTGCCGTGAGGTGCATCCACCCCGACAGAGGACAGACCGTCATGAACCCGCGCCGCGCACTGCGTCCCACGGAACGCAATCGACTCCTCCTCGCGCTCCCCCGCGCCGCCTACCGCGCGCTGCTGCCCGACCTCGAGGCGGTGATCCTCCCTCACGGCGCCGTCCTGTTCGAGGCGCGGGACCGTATTACGCACGTCTACTTCCCCCAGCGCTGCGTGATCTCCCTGCTCGCCGCGGCTGGCGACGGAGAAGGAGTGGAAGTTGGCCTGGTCGGCAACGAGGGGATGGTTGGCCTGTCGGTGTTTCTCGGAGCGACGAGTTCGACCACGCAGGCTGTGCTGCAGATCCCGGACGGTGCGTGGCGCATGGAGGTCGGCGCGTTCAGGCGCGCCATCGACCGGCAGCCGTCGTTAGGGCAGGTCCTCCGGCGCTACACGCAATCGATGATCAGTCAGGTCACGCAGGGCCTGGCGTGCAACCAGCGTCACGAAGTTCGCCCGCGCTGCGCCCGCTGGCTGCTCATGGCTCACGACCGGGTGGGAGCCGATCGCTTCGAGCTCACGCAGGAGTTTCTCGGTCAGATGCTGGGCGCACAACGCCCCACGGTCTCGATCACGGCGCGCGGGCTGCAGTCCCTCGGCCTGATCCGATACGCCCGCGGGATCATCACGGTCCTCGACCGGGCCGGACTCGAGAGTGCCGCCTGCACGTGCTACGACGTTATGGAGGCCGACTACGCCCGCGCATTTGGCTGACCGGCATCTCGCACCTTCCGACCGACCAGGCTGTGATACCCTAACGACACGTCCCACGAATGAACGGCCGCGCCATGAAAGGACTGCTCCTCTACCCGGAGTTTCCGGACAGCTCGTTCTGGAGCTACCGGCACATCATGCCTATGGTCGGCGCGAAAGCCGCCTTCCCGCCGCTCGGACTCCTCACGTTCGCGGCGCTCATGCCGCCGGAGTGGTCCTTCGAGCTCATCGACCTCAACGTCGAGCGGCCGCCTAACGAGGAACTGCGCGCGCGCATCGCCGAAGCGGACGCCGTGTTCGTGAGCGCCATGTCCGTCCAGAAGCCGTCGCTCGTCGCCGTCCTCTCCGAGGCCGCCGCCGGCCTGGAGACCCCGTGGGTGCTCGGCGGGCCATACCCGTCCAGCTACCGCGACCACATCATGCAAGCCAGAACGCCCTCCGACGAGATCCTTCGGCGCGGTCTCGACGTGCTGGCTTGGGGCGAAGGCGGTCAGTGGGTGCCGGCGATCGACCGCCTGCTTAGCGCCGAACGGCGGCGCCACTCCGACGATTCTCCGGTCCTGCTCATCCCCGACGCGATCGCGGCCCAGGAGCCCGGCTCCCGCCGCGCCCTCAACGACCGGACGATCTTCAAGGAGTTGGGCCATACGCCGCCGCCACGGTGGGATCTGATCGACATTCGCAACTACCGCGCGATGATGATGCAAACGACGGTCGGCTGCCGGTTCCGGTGCGACTTCTGTGACATCATTCAGTTCAACGGCGGCTTCACCCGGCCCAGGACGCTGGAAACCGTACGCCGCGACCTCGACGCACTGCTCGCGCTAGGTTATCGCGGGGGCGTATTCACCGTCGACGACAACTTCGTCGGGAATCCCGAGGCGATCGAGTCGATCCTCCAGGTGATGATCGAGTTCCAGCGCGCCCATGACTACCCGTTCTCGTTCTACACCCAGGCCAGCCTCGACCTCGGCTCGCCGAAACTGGCGCATCTGCTCCCGCTCATGAAGGCAGCCGGCTTCTCGGAGGTGTTCCTCGGCATAGAAAACCCCGACCCCGCCGCGCTCTCGCGGATGAACAAAAAGCAGAACCTGAAGGTCGGGATCGGCGAGACTGTCGCCGCCATCCAGCAGGCCGGCATCGAGGTGATGGCCGGGTTCATCTTCGGCAGCGACGAGGACACGATCGAAACGGCCGACGCGATCGCCGCCTTCGCTACACAGGTCGCGATCCCGACGGCGATGACCGGAATGCTGACGCCCATCCCTTACACGCCATTGGCGGAGCGACTCCGCGCCGAGGGGCGGTTGCGCGAGGCCGAATTCTCGGGCAACAACACGAACGACGTAGTCCAGTTCGTGCCGCAACGAATGACCGCCGGTGAGATGCAGCGTGGATACTATCGCATGCTCGAGCGACTCTTCTCGCCGGGAGCGATGTATCGACGCTCATCCGCCCTCATCGATCGTTTGGAGCCTCACATCTTCCACGGCGGCGGCACACGCGCTGCGGACATTCGCGCCGCATTGCGATCGCTCTGGCGGCAGGGCGTCACCGGCGGTGCACGGCGCGAGTACTTTCGCCTGCTCTGGAATGGAGTGTCGCGCGACGCCGCGCGTTTCCGCGCGGCGGGGCGATCGGCCGCCCAGATGGCGCGGAGGCTCGGGTCACACACCGTACACGCACGGCCGGCGCTCGACGCGGCGGGGGAGACGCCGTTGTCGGCGCTAGTCGATCGCGCGCGAGAGGCCGCGGTACGCGCGGAGCGCGAGCGCCCACTCGCCGAGGTCGACGCGTGGGCCAGGAGCTTGAGGCAGAAGATCGAAGGAGAAGTGGTGGCCCCCGCCGACCTCCAGTCGCTGTATCGGTGGAGTCGCGAGTACTTCGTCAGACAGCGGCGGCTGCACCGCTTCCCCGGCGCGTACCTGGTGAAGGCATTCAATCTCGCGATCAAAGGCCTGCACTACGACACGGTGATGACCGGGATCGTGCGGGAGTCGGACACGGATGGGCTCAGGGCCGTGAGCTCGGAGAACGTTAGGCTTCTTCCTTGACCCGGTTCAGGCCGTCGCGGTGATCTGTTGGTCATTCGCGATTCGCTCAAGCATCTGCGCCGCGGCATCGAAATGCTGTTGCACATCGAAGCCTTTCGGATCGATGACGGACTGAAGTGCGCAACCATGGATGAGGCTCACCGCCACCGCCGCAACGCCTGTGGCCGTCACCGTCGGCCCCTCTGCGCTTTGCGACCCTCGCTGCCTGGATGGCCTGAACTCGCCGCTCACGATCGCGTCGGAAAGATCGCTGAACCCCTCGCGGTATTGTTCGAGCGCGACGCGGATCTTCTGGCGGATCGTGGCGTTCCGGACGCCGATCGTCCAGTAGTCGAGCAGCAGGCGGAAGTGTCGTGGGTCCGCGGAGAGTCGGTCCATCTCAGCGCGTAGCAATGCATGCATCCGCTCTGACGGCCGAGTGATCCGTGCTATTGCGTCGGGAACGCGGAGCACCGCGGTCGCATACAACACACGCTCAACGAGACTCGCGACGAGCTCGCGCTTGCGCTTGAAGTGGAACACGACGGTGCCATGGCTGACGTCCGCCCGTGCCGCGACGGCGCGGAGCGTCAGCGCCTCCAGGCCCTGGCGCGCCGCCACGTCGTACGCCGAGCGCAAGATGTCCTCACGTCGCGTCTCCTCCGCCATCTTTTTCCCAACCATTGTGCGTTCCTCCTGAAGGGTCGCCAGCTAGTACATCCCGCCCATGCCGCCGCCGGCTCCGCCAGCCGGCTGCTTCTCTTCTTTCTTCTCGACGATCGTCGCCTCGGTGGTCAGCAACAGACCGGCGATCGACGCGGCGTTCTGCAGCGCCGTGCGCGTGACCTTCGTCGGGTCGATGACGCCCGCGGCCACGAGGTCCTCGTAGCTGTCCGTGAGCGCGTTGTAGCCGAAGTTCTTGTCCTTGGACGCCCGCACCTTCTCGACCACGATCGAGCCTTCGGCACCGGCGTTCTGCGCGATCATGCGGAGGGGCTCCTCGAGCGCGCGCCGCACGATATCGACGCCGATCTGCTCCTCGCCGTCATCGAGCTTGAAAGCCTTCAGCGCCGATTGCGCTCGGATGTACGCGACCCCGCCGCCGGGGACGAGTCCTTCCTCCACGGCGGCTTTTGTCGCGTGCAGCGCGTCCTCGACGCGGGCCTTCTTCTCCTTCATCTCGCTCTCGGTCGCGGCGCCGACGTTGATCACCGCCACGCCACCGGCGAGCTTCGCCAGACGCTCCTGGAGCTTCTCCGTGTCGTAGTCGGAGGTGCTCTTGTCGATCTGCGCGCGGATCTCCTTGATGCGCCCCTGGATCCTCTCGGTCTCCCCCGCGCCGTCGATGATCGTCGTGCTGTCCTTGTCGACGACGATGCGCTTCGCGGTACCGAGATCACCGACAACGGCATTCTCGAGCTTGAACCCGATCTCTTCCGAGATGACCTTGCCGTTGGTGATCACGGCAATGTCTTCGAGCATCGCCTTGCGGCG
>JBKOYV010000235.1:0-10149 GCA_046725585.1 Gemmatimonadota bacterium
TCGTCTTCTCCGGAGTCGGATAGCGCGGCGGCGGTGCCACGATCAGCATCGTGACGACACCGCTCGCGTCCACGCCGGTGTCCACGCGACGAAGTCGATCGAAGCTCCGCAGCAGAAGACCTGCGCCCACGAGCAGCACGAGTGACAATCCCACCTCGGCCGTGACGAGCGTAGTCTGGGTTGCGCGCTGGCTCCGTCCGATGCCCGCTCCACGCCCTCCATCTCGCACAGATTCGGCAAGACTGCGCTGCGTCGCCCTCAGCGCGGGAATGAGACCAACCAGCATCGCAGTCACCCCGACTGCTGCAGCGCAGAACGCGAGCGCCCACCCGTCCAACCGAACGGCGTCAGCCCGTGGCAGGACGTCGGAGCCGAAGGTGCGCAGGGCCCAGAGCGCAGCGTACGCGAGTCCAATGCCGACCGCACCTCCTCCCGTGGCGAGGACGAGACTCTCGGTGAGGAGCTGCCGCACCAGGCGGCCACGTCCGGCGCCTAACGCCGCTCGGACTGCCAGCTCACGCTCGCGCGCCGCCGTGCGTGCCAGCAGCAAGTGCGCGACGTTCGCACACGCGATCAGTAGAACGCAAGCGACGGCTCCGAATAGCACGAGCAGAGCGCGCTCCGAGTTGCCCACGAGTTGGTCGCGGAGCGACACTGCGGTTGCCCCGCCACCCCCGTTTTCGTCCGGGTACTGCGCGGCGAGGCGGGTCGCTACGAGGTTCACATCCGATGCCGCGGCTGCTACCGTGACTCCCGGCTTGAGTCGCGCGATCACGCGTTGAAAGCGACGGCCACGTGCCTCTCCCCACACCGGATCATTCAGGATGGTTCGGTAGCCGGTCCACAGCTCCACGTCCGGTCGCGGGAACTGGAAGCTCGCCGGCATGATGCCGACCACGGTATACGGTTCACCGTTCATCCGAATCGATGTCCCGAGGATTGCCGGGTCGGCGCCATAGCGTCGGCGCCAGAGCCCTTCGCTCAGCACCACGACGTTCGCCCGCGCGTCCGTGAGGCCAATGCCGCGTCCAGCAAGCGGCCTAACGCCGAGCACCGCGAAGGCATCACCGAAGAGCTGGGCTCCCTGCACTTGTTCCGCCTCATTCGCTCCGATCAACGTGTATCGGTTGAACGCGTACGCGGCCATCGCGCTGAACGCGCGCGTCTGCGCCGCCCAGTCCCGATAGTTCGGGACCGACACCGGGTTGTTGTCGTTGCCCGTTCTCGCCGACTGCTCCCACAGGTGCACGAGGCGGTCTGGCTCCCGGTACGGGAGTGGACGCAGCAATACGCCATACACGATGCTGAAGACGGCGGTCGTGGCCCCGATGCCTAACGCTAGCGTCACGAGCGCCGCTGCGCTGAACGCCGGCGTCCGCCGAAGCGCGCGGCTGGCGTACCGAACATCCTGCCACAGCGAGCTCGCCATATCCTCGCGCCGCTCGGCGCGGATGGTCTCGACGTCGATCGATACGCACCGGTCTGCCACGGCGTGTGCGTCGCCGAATCGCTCGCGAGCGCGGCGCTGCGCCTCCTCGGCGGAGAGCCCTGTCGCGCGCAGCTTCTCCTCTCGCATGGCGAGGTGGAATGCGATCTCATCGTTCACGTCACGCGCCGCCTGGGCACGACTTCCCGGCAGACGCAGCCAGCGGCGGAATCCTTCCGGCATCATCGACACGTGTCCTCACGCCAGCTCTGGCGTCGTTGCGCGCAGCGCCTGCGCAATCGCCTCGGCGTGCCGCAGCCATGTTGGGGTTTCGCTCCGGAGCTGCGCCCGACCAGCTGGTGTGAGACGGTAGAACTTCGCTCGCCGGTTGTTCTCCGACACGCCCCATTCCGTATCCACCCAGCGTTTCCGCTCGAGGCGGTGCAGTGCCGGATAGAGAGTTCCTTCCTCGATCAGGATGGTTGCGCTCGTTGCCTGGTCGATCCATTCGGCGACGGCATACCCATGCCGCGGCCCCCAACTGAGAGCCTTCAGGATCACGAGGTCGAGACTGCTGCGAAAGACGTTGAGCTCCGTATCCGCCATTGCTTCCCCTTGTCTGGTAAGGGAAGTGTAATATGTTCCTCCCTTACGACGCAAGGGGAGCGCGCCTTACGCACGGCGCCAATCGCGGTCTTTCGTCGGCGAAATGAAGCGCCATCCTACGGCAGGAACACGCGTGCCGCTGGCCGCGTGTGCCCCGTCGCGATTCACAAGGTCGCGCGGCGTAAGCTCATGGCGCTCGACTCGGCCGAATCGCGCGACACTATTCGCGCCATCCCAGGCAACGAATGGGAGAAGTTGACAGCCGACCGCGAGGGCCAAGAGAGCATCCGCGTGAACGATCAGTATCGAGTCTGCTTCACATGGACCGATGAGGGACCGGCCGACGTGGAGATTACCGACTACCACTAGCCACCGGGTACGAACCGCTGCACCACAACGAACAAACTTTCCGACGACGAGCAGTTGAAACGAGGCGACGAACAATGACCCGGATCCGCATTCCCGCGGACGCCCCACCGACCCATCCGGGCGAGATGCTCCGCGAAGAGTTTCTCACCCGGGGTTGATGCGCAGTTCTGGTTGAACCTGCAACTGCGATGGGACCTCTACCACGCGATGCACGGCAAGACCGCGAAAGCCATCGCACACGTGAAACCGCACCCCGCCGCCGTCGCGGCGCTGAACGCGAAGGGGAAGTCCCTGCCGAGAACGGCCGCGGCTCGCTAGCACGCGAAGCGCACTAGAGCGCGCTGTATTCGAGCGCGCCGCCTGCGTGACCGTGATCACACACGAGCTCAGGGTCAGCTGACACCGGACGTGACCCGGTGGTTCGCCTGTCGTCCACCTGTCATGTCGCGCTGCTCGCTGACTCACGCTTCGCCGCGCCGGCCACGCTGGTTAGTGGCCACAGCGAGTCGACGAGCGCTGTTGGGCATCACCGCCGTCACCGTAGCAGCAGCTGCCACGACACACGCGGCGAAGGCACAGGGTGCCATCCTCGTCCAGGGGATCGCCGACGCCGAGCTCTGGAAGACCGACTCGAGTTCCATCCTCCTCACGCGCAACGGCGGACGGCCGTCATTCCTCGGGCGCGTGCATCTCTGGGGCGCCGCGGAGATCGGTCGACACGTCGTGGTCTATGCCGCCGGCACGGCGGAAACGGGCAATGCGCGCACAGAATCGGGCACCGATTGGTCCACGGAGCTGGCCGGAGTGCGGTATACGCGGTCGGATGCGTTCGTGATCGACGTGGGTAGAATGCCGCACGTCGTCGGGACGTTCGCGGCGCGGCGGTACTCGTCGCGGAACCCGCTGATCGGTACACCGGATGGCTACCCGATGCAGTATCCGCTCGGGGTGCAGGCGTCGGGCGCGCGCGGGCGCTTCGACTATCGAGGCGGCGTCGTCTCCCTGCCGATTTACCACGCGGGCTACACGCCTGATCCGACGCCGGCGCCGCGCCCCGCCCTTGGTGCGGGGTTCACGCCGACCATCGGAGTTCGCATCGGTGGGTCGGCGACGTGGGGTCCGTATCTCAACCGGGATCTCGCGCCGACCCTGCTCGCGGGTCGCTCGTGGCGGGCGTACACCGAGCGGATTGTTGCGGCCGATGCGCAGCTGAGCCGCGGCTACCTCGAGCTTCACGGAGAGCTCGCGAGGTCGAGCTACGAAGTGCCCGAGGGTACGGCCGGGATCAGGACCGTGCGCGGGCTGACCTACTATGCCGATGCGAAGTACACGCTGACGCCGCGGGTGTTCGCGGCCGGCCGCTTCGAGCGCAACGACTACCCCTACATTCAGCCGCTGTCGGACGTCGCCTGGATTGCCAACCCCACGAACATGTACGACGGCGAGGCGGGGGTCGGCTATCGTCTGACATCGCGGACGCTGCTCAAAGCGTCGGTGCGCGCCGACCGCTGGGACGTTCCGCCGGAGATGCGCAGCTTCCTCGGCAACGGCACCGCGCTGGCGTTGCAGCTGTCGCAGTCGTTCGACGTCGTTCGTTAGGCGTACGACTCCGGCGCGGGGGCAAAGCGCTTTCAGGGGAACAACAAATTCTCTGGCATCCAGAACGGAGGGGTCGTACGCATGAGCGGCATGAGCTACATGCTTCGCATCGCGCTCGATCGGGAAGCTCCCGCTCACCACGGGACGAATGAATGGGGGAAACCGCCGCTCGGGACGCTACCATCCCGAAGAGCTGTTTCCTTTCACCCCATTGCGCGAGGGGTCTTCAGCGTCCGGGATGGATGCCCAGGATCTGTCTCATGCCGCTCATGCGTTCGACCCCTCCGTTCTGGATGGGTGCCCGCCGACGTAGAACGGCGACCTGACGGCTCGGGATGACACCAAGCTCGTGCGTGACGTGTCGTCCCGTTAGGCAGTAATCGGGCCCTTCCGCCACATCCGCCTCATCGTCGTTCCCCGAAAAGGGTTGGCGAACGTGGGACTCACTCCACTACTAGTGGAGTGGTTGTTAGTTGTTGATAGCAGGCGGAGACGGGCAGTATAGCAGTATTGCCATGGCGGACATCGGACTGGCCCACACGATAGAGTCTCCCCATGGCAATACTGCCATATCGCCCTAACCGCCTGCTATCAACACCTCCCACTCAGTCCACTAGTCAGCTAGTCAGCGCGCGCCCGCAATCGCGCGGCGCGGTGCATGGTGGGACGTCCGCGCCTCGACCACCGCGATGGCTTCGTCCGCACCGAGCGGCTTGGCGAAGTAGAAGCCCTGACCGAACCCGCAGCCGGCCGCACGAAGCTGGGCCGCCTGTTGCGCGTGCTCGATCCCCTCGGCCACGCACTGGAGACCGAGTGAGTCCGCAAGCGCGACGATCCCGCGGCCGAGTGCTGCATCCGACCCGCCGTGCGTGAAGCGATCGATGAATACCTTGTCGATCTTCAGGACGTCGACCGGGAAACGATGCAGGTACGCGAGCGACGAGTAGCCAGTACCGAAGTCGTCGATCGCGAGGCGCACCCCCAGCGCCTTGAGCGCGTGCAGCGTACGGAGCGCGGCGTCAGCGCGATGCATCAGGACGCTCTCCGTGATCTCGAGCAGGAGCAGGCTCGGATCGATCCGCGCCTGCGTAACGGCCGCGGCCACATCGTCCACGAGGGTCGCGTGCTCGAGCTGGCGCCCGGAGATGTTGACCGAGACGTACGGCCATTGCGTCCCCGCATCCGCGCCACCGCCTTCGCGCGACCACAGCGCCGCATGCCGGCAGGCAGCGTGCAGCACCCACCGACCCAGCGGGACCACGAGCCCCGTCGACTCGGCGAGCGGGATGAATCGATCGGGGCCCATGGGCCCGCGGGTCGGATGGTGCCAGCGCACGAGCGCCTCGAGCCCGGCAATGCGCTCGGTGTCCAGTGCGACGATTGGTTGGTACACGAGCCGAAGCGCGCCGTTAGGCTCGGCGAGCGCTCGGCGCAGGTCAGCCTCGATCTCCATCCGCTCGACCACTGCAGCGTGCATCGCGGGCGCGAACAGCTCATACCGCCCTTTGCCAAGCTGTTTCGCCCGATACATCGCCACGTCGGCGTTCCGCAGGAGCTCCTCGGTGCCGTCGTCGCGAGTCGCGCGCGCGACGCCAATGCTCACGCCGACCAGGACCTCGGCCCCCTGCAGCGAGATCGGCGAACGCATCACGCGCTGAATGCGCTCGACCACAGTGAGCAGGTCGGAATTCGTCCGGACGCGGTCGACGAGCACGGCGAACTCGTCGCCACCGAGCCGTGCGACGGTGTCGCACCCGCGCGTGGCGTGCAGTAGCCGGCTCGAGACCTCGACCAGCAACCGGTCACCCACGGCGTGGCCGAGCGAATCGTTGACGTTCTTGAAGTTATCGAGGTCGAGAAACAGCACTGCGATGGACTCGGGAGCCGAGGCGCCCCGGTCGAGTGCGCGATCGACCTCCGCGCGAAAGCGCGCACGGTTCGCGAGCCCCGTGAGCGGGTCATGATACGCCTGATGCGACAGCTGCGCCTGACTCTCGCGGAGTGCCTGCTCCGCCAGCGCCCGCTCGCGGATTTCCGCCGTCAGGACCGCGTTCGCCGCAGCGAGGTCCGCCCCACGTTGCTCGAGCTGAACGCGCTTGCGGGCCAGCGAGGCGATGAGCCGGGCGAACGACAAATGGAGCCACCGGATCTCGACCGCCGCCGACGCGCGGTCATCCAGCTGGCCGATCCGCTCCAGCGTTCCAACCGCTCCCACGGCGGTGCGAAGCCGGCGCACGAACGTCTCGAGCGGGCCGAGCATCGCCCGAGAGAGCAGCGCGGCGCCGCCGCCCGCGAGCGCGACGGCCACGAAGCCGAGGACGACGAAGTCCAGCAGCAATGCCCGCGTCGTTCGCCGCAGGGTTGGCGTGACGGCCTGCAGCAGCGTTAGGCGCACCGGCTCGTCGTGATCGGCGGCGCCCATCACGAGGGAGGCGGCCACGTACTCCACGTCGCCGAGGCGGAGGAGACGCGGCGGCGCATCCACCGGCGAAACCACGCCCTCGAGATCTGGAGGCCGCCGCGCGAGGGTCGACGCGATGACCTGCCCGGCGACCGTGATGACGAGGTCGCCACCGAAGCTCGGCATGAGCGACCGCAGGTGCGCGTCGTCCACCCGATCACCGAGGAATACCGTACCGATAGTGAACCCGTCGACCACGATCGGCGCGGCCGCGATGTGGAAGTGACTGTCCCCGACGCGAAGGACCGAGAGATAGAGATCGCTCGGTCCTCCGTCGAGGGACGGATCGAGCGCGTGACGGAGTGCCGCCAGCCGCGACAGATCGGCGCCCGTCGGCGGCGCGCCGCGGCTCGTCCCGTCGCTGTCCGGCACCACGAACGCGGCGACGACGCGCCCCTGCTCATCCGTCGTCGCGACGAGATCGGAGCCCAGGTCAGGCGCGACCCGCTCCAGCTCGCGCCTAACGGTGCGGACGAAATCGGGGTGACCGATTGTGGAGCCTGTCGACGTCTCGCCGGGCGTTCCCTCCACCCGCGCGGTCGCCATGGCGGAGCGCAGGCTGGGGTTCGCCGCCAACAGCGCGGCCGCCGCGACGAACTGGCGATCCTGCCGCCGCTGGAGAGTCAGCATCGCGTTCTGTCCGTGGCCGACGTCGTCAGTGATCAGCGCACGGGTCGTCGCTCGCGTTCTGACGCTGAGCACCGCGAACGTCGCCGCGATCGCCACGGCGGTAACCATGGCGCTGAGCCCGGCGAGCCGAACGCCGAGGCGCGCGCCACGCCTGTGGAGCCGTCGCAGAGAACCCTTCCGGCGATCGGCTCCGGAACTCACTGCGGGCGGGCGGCCTCTGCCGGCGGGAGCGGGATGGTGAAGTCGAGCCGCGCGACCTGGTCGGGCTCGAGATGCAGGCGATGCGTGATCGGCCGGATCCGTTCGTGCCACGCGACCACCGTGTAATCGCCGGGCGGCAGCCGGGGAATCGTGTAACGCCCGTCCGCATCGGGCACCGCGAAGTACGGGTTGTCGAGCACGAGGGCCACGGCGCTCATGTCCGAATGGATGTGACAGAACACCTGCACGACGCCGGTGCGGTCGAACCTCACGGAGCGCGCCGTGCCCCGCGGGTATCGTCCAAGGTCGAACGCCTTCGCGCGCGAGAGCGAGAAGACGTTGTGGAACAGCGGGTCATCGTTAGGGAACGCGACGGTCGTGCCCCGCACTACGGGCAGCACGTGGGGCAGGAAGCGCTCGCCGTGCTGACGGAGGGTCGCTGTCTGAGTGGGGCCGGTGGCGCCGGAAGGCGCCCGCTCGATGTACACGACAATGTTCCGGCGCTCGTCGACGTCCGCGGAGTCGGGTGCCGGCGGCACGGCGCCGAGTCCGGGCTCCGCATAGATCCGGAAGCGAGGGCGACGCACCGTGAGCGCGCGGGACACTACGACCTGGCCTTCGATGCTCGCCGTAGCGCCGCGACGGTGACTCGGCGAAGCAGGTCTGGTCGATGGCGCGTCACCAGCCCAGAGAACCGAGGCCGGGAGGCCAACGAGACAGAGTCGGCGAAGCTCGCGGGCCGATCGCATGGTCAGGGCGCAAGTGATGTCGGCATAGAGGGATGACGCCGGGCGGGCGAGCGGAGTCACGAGGGCGAACGGTCACGCAGTGTCCTTAGCGATACGCGGCGGCTTGGATCCCGTAGAGCTCCGCATACTGTCGCCCGCGCGCCATCAATTCGTCATGTGATCCGACTTCCGCAACCCGCGCGCCCTGCAGCACGACGATCAGGCTCGCCATGCGGACAGTCGAGAAGCGATGGGAGACGAGAATCGTTATCCGACCGTCCGCCGTGTTCGCGGCGTCTGCGTACCGTTCGAACAGCGCGTGTTCCGTTTCCGCGTCCAGCGCCGCCGTCGGCTCGTCCAGCACGAGGACGAGCGGGCGGTCGCGCATGAAGCCCCGCGCGAGCGCAACCCGCTGCCACTGACCGAAGCTCACCTCCACACCGCTTGGCCACGTCGGTCCGAGCTGCGTGTCGAGTCCCGCACCCAGCTGCGAGATTACCTCGGTCGCGCCTGCCCTCGCGACCGCCGTCATGACCGCGGGTTCGTCATCCAGACGCGGTACGTCGCCCACTCCGACACTGTGTCGCGCACGGAGCTCGAAGCGAAAGAAATCCTGAAACGCCCCAGCCATCTTCGTGCGCCACGACTCCGCGGTGATGCGGGTCAGCGGCACGTCGTCGATCAAGATCTGGCCCGATGTCGGCTCGTACATCTTCGCGATGAGCTTCACGAGCGTGCTCTTGCCCGCGCCGTTCTCGCCGACCACCGCGACGACCGAGCCGGCGGGGAGATCGATGGTGACGTCCTCGAGGGCGAGTCGGTCGGTGCCCGGATACGCGAACGACACGTGCTCGAACCGGACGCCATGCTCGAGGCGTTCCGGCGCCGGTACCTCCGCCGTCGGCGCGAGCGAAGCGGCGTAGTCTTCGAGCCACGCGAGGCGACGTGCGCCGTACACCCAGAATCCGCGGAGAAAGCCGAGCTCTCCGACGGTGGCGCCGACGTACGACGAGAGCCTCGCACCCGCCGCGAGCACGAGCAGAACGGCTCCGGCCGACGCGTGCAGCCCGGCCGCCACGAACACCACTGACCCGACGTACCCCGCGGCGAAAATCGCCCAGGCCATCGCGTGCCACGTCATCGATCCCCATCGCGCCGCGGCAATGGGACCATGACCAGCCTGCCATGCGGCGCGCCGCTCACGCATCAGCCGGTCACCGATCCCCGTTAGGCGGACCTCCTTTGCCGGCGGTGCCGTGGTTGCCGTGGCAAAGAGATGGCGCGCGAGTCGGTAGAAGGGCGCCGCGTGCTCCTGCGCCGCACGCTCCACTCCCGGACGCCAGGTAGATGTGAACACCGTGGGCAGCGCGAAGACCGTGAGGAGCGCGAGCGCGGGATGCACGGAGACGAGCAGGGCGATCGTGACGGCGAGACGGAGGATCCAGCCCGCCATCGAGAATACCGCCATGTACATGTGGTCCAGGACAAATACCTGGTCCCGCAGCATGGCAATACGGTCGAGGTACTCGGGAACCTCCTGGTGCGCGATCGTCGCGATGGTCGCCTGCAGTCTCGCCACGTGCGACTCGAGCGCGATCGTGACCTTGTCGCGGAACCGGCGCTGCACGCGCGTGCCCGTTGTCCGAAGAAACCACGTCCCCGCGGCTGAAATGCCGAGGGCGATTGCCGTTAGGCGGAGCCGCGTGTTGTCGCCGGCGGCGACGGCATCCGCCATCAGCTTGAACCACAGCGCGAGCAGCGCGTCCGGGACCGCGGAAACGAGCGCGAGCCCGAACGCCCAGATCATCAGGGTCGGCTCGTACCGCAATCCTAGTCGGCAGAGCCGCCACATGGAGGGCAGCGACGCCGGGAGGTCTTCCTTCTTCCTAGGTGAGGACGTCATGCGTCACGCCCTCCTCGTCCTGCGCCTCGCCAAAGCGCTGCGCCTGCAGGTCGAACATCGTGCGATAGCGGCCGCCGAGGGCCATGAGCTCATCGTGCGTCCCGAGCTCGATGACCTTGCCATGCTCCAGCACGCAGATCCGGTCGGCGAGACGGACGGTCGAGAAACGGTGCGAGATAAGAATGGTGGTGCAGTGCGACGTCTCGGCCAGGATGCGCTCGAAGAT
>JBKOYV010000371.1:0-2794 GCA_046725585.1 Gemmatimonadota bacterium
TGCCATGCATTCATATACCACGCGCGGCCGCCGCCGCCCGCTCGCGGTCAGGCTCTCCGCGCTCACGGCGCTCGCCACGCTCGGCGCCTGCGCCGATGCACCCCCAGCCACCGGGCCTGTGGCGCCGCTCAAGCCCCACTTCGGTATCGGGCCCATCATCACGGTCACCAACACCAGCGGGGGTACCGGCACGGGCTCTCTGCGGTGGGCCGCGCGCCAGGCGACGGTCTACTCGATCATCCTGTTCGATCCTTCCCTCGCCGGGACTACGATCACTCTCGACTCGACATTGCGGGTGGGGCCGGACGTCACCGTCGAGGGACCGCAGACGAAAGGCATCACGATCAGTGGTGGCGGGACGATGGGAGTCATGGACCTCGCCGGAGGTGCGGCGATTCGCAACCTGACGATCACCGGCGGAAAAGCATGCGTCGGCGGCGGGATCGCCGCCTGGAACGGCCAGGTGACCGTCGAGAACAGCACGGTTAGCGGCAATCGCGCCGAGTGTTACGACGCACTCGGCGGAGGGATCTATGCCGATTCGCTGACGCTCATCAACAGCACGGTGACGGAAAACTCATCGCGACTCTGGGCGGGTGGGCTCTACTATCGGAACAACCTGCGGCTGATCAACAGCACCGTCACGCATAACGTCGCGGGGTCTGGGCAGGCCGGCGGAATCGATTCGCACGACAGGTCGACCGCTGTCCTTCGAAACTCGATCATCGCGTTCAACAGCAGCCTCAATTGCCAGAGCTGGATGGTATTGACCTACGAGGGGAGGAACCTCTCCAACAATACCAACTGCGGCGATGGCGCGGTCATGCTTATCGCCGATCCGCTGCTCGGCGAGCTGGCCGACAATGGCGGCCCAACGAGGACGCGCGGCTTCGCATTCAACAGTCCCGCCTTGAACGCGGGGACGAGTTGCAACGTGACGGTAGACCAGCGTTATGTGCCGAGGGATGCGGCGTGTGACCTCGGGGCCTTCGAGTTCACCGACTTCACGAAAGTGAACCTAACGATCGACTCCAACACGAAGGTCGACGCGTCTACCGGCCGGGCCACCCTCACCGGCAGCATCAGGTGCACGCGCGCTGACACCTTCCGGCTGGCACTGGAGCTCCATCAGGATCAGACGGTCAACGGCCAGGTCGTGGACGTCCACGCGGCCAGCGACATCCCGGTCAGCTGCACCACGACTCCGAAGTCGTGGAGCGCGACCATGATGCTGACGAATGGGGAGACGTACCACGCCGGCGCAGCACGGGCGAGCGCGGGCACGTTCCAGACGCCGGCATGGGTCGCGCCGTCGAGCGCTACCAGTGCGGTGAAGATCACCTTCGCGCGGAAGTAGGCGGGCTCCGGGCATTTCGCACCTATCCCGCGGTCATTCCGAGCGCAGCGCCGAAGTCGCTGAGTGCGCTACCCGCGCGCTGCGCCCGGAATGACATCCGATGTCCGCATTCTCCGGTCTTCCCGCATAACCACAGATACGGAGGCTTTCGGACAGCTCGCTCTCGCTCAGCTCCCGCCCGAACTCGAACGAGTCGCGGGCGCTGCGGATGTGTGCCTGGCTCGAACCCTCGATCGGCCGCGCCTAACGGGATGCGAGTCCCTACCACACATCCAGGATAGAGAGAGACAGATGCATACATTCAACGCGCGAGCCTGCCCCCGGCCGCTCGCACTCACGCTCCTGGGCCTCGCGGCGCTCGCCGCCGCCTGCGCCGACGAGCCCGTCGGCCCCAAGTCTTCGTCGAGACCCAAGCCCGGCACGCCCTCGCTCGCCGTCGAGGAGATCCAGGTTACCGTCACGAACGCGAGCGGCGGCGGCGAGGTCGGCTCGCTGCAGTGGGCCGTCTCCCAGGTCAACAATCCTGGCAACGCAGGTGGCGTGATCACGTTCGACCCCAGCCTCGAGGGCGATACCATAACGCTCGACGAGCCGCTCCAGGCGCAGCGCCCCGTGGAGATCATCGGACCCGCCTTGGGGCTCACGCTCAGCGGCAACGATCAGCACCGCGTCATCAACGGCGGTACCTCACTCACACTCCGGAACCTGACGCTGACGAAGGGATATGCCGACCTGGGCTCGGCCGTCCTGGCGCCGTCACTGTCATTGTACAACACGACGGTGCAGGGCAATCGCGGACCGGCATCGGCGCTGTACGGCAACGATGCCCTGCGCATCGTCAATAGCACGGTGAGTGGCAACGTCGTCGGAAGGCCCGCGGTCGAGTACGGCCCGTACGCGCAGGTCACGCTCGACAACAGTACCATCGCGTACAACGCTCCCGCAGCGGGACTCGGGCCCATTGGATACCCGGGTCAGTCCCTGCAGGTGAGGCTGCGCAACTCGATCATCTCGAACAACGGGAGCCCGCTGCAGAACTGCTCAAATTATTTCGGCTTGTGGTACGAGGGCACGAACATCGTGAACGACTGGAGCTGCGCCGACGTCGCGATCACGCCGTCCGACCCGCAGCTCATGCCGCTGGCGTACAACGGCGGGCCGAACATGACGCACGCCATCCCGCACACGAGCCCGGCGTACAACACCGGCACCAACTGCTCGCAGACGACCGACCAGCGCTACGTCGCGCGTGACGCGAAGTGCGACGTGGGTGCGTTCGAGTTCAACGACTCCACGAAGGTCACCATCACGATCGACCCGACCGCTCGACTCGACACAGGGTACGGGTATGCACTGCTCACGGGCACGATGAAGTGCACGCGCGGCGAGACGATCCAGCTGCGGCTGGAGCTGCGCCAGGATCAGAAGGTGGGCAAG
>JBKOYV010000342.1:0-16893 GCA_046725585.1 Gemmatimonadota bacterium
TTGTTTCACACACACCAACAATTTTTTACCTCTGGGGGTGGTGTTGGGGGGGGGGCCCCCCCCCCCCCCCCCCCCCCCCCTCTGGCGTTTCGGCCCGCCGAGGAAACACACCTGAGCCGAGCGGCGTAATTAGATTCCACAGTCACTGTTTCGCGTCCCTCGCTCTCTCACCTGTATCACGTGGCGTCCACCAAAAAACGCTCGGCCCCGCCCGCGAAGAGCTCGAGCGTCGCCGCCGCTCGCGGCAAGGCAAAACCCAAACGTGCGCTCCCGACCACTCTCTGGGAGAATGTGAAATCGATCGCCGGCGCACTGGTGATCTTCCTCTTCATCCGCACGTTCCTCGTCGAGGCATTCCGCATCCCGTCAGGCAGCATGATTCCCACGCTGCTCGTCGGCGACTGGTTGTTCGTCAACAAGCTCGTGTATGGGCCACATATCCCGTTCTCGAGGATCAACCTCCCCGGCTACTCGGAGCCGAAGCGTGGTGAGGTCATCGTCTTCGTATCGCCGTACCAGCCTGACGAAGCCGCGATCGGCAACGATCCGACACCGACGCTCGTGAAGCGTCTGGTCGGCATGCCGGGCGACACGATCTACATGCGTGACGGGCTCGCTTACTTGAACGGCATCGCGCAGCGGCAGGGGTTCGCCGCGGCGAACAACGAGAAGGGGAATCCCGACGAAGTGAACGAGCTGTTCTCCTGGCAGAAGCGCTATGCGCTCGCAGGCTCGCGATTCGGCGCGACGCCCGCACAGCCTACGCACGACAACTGGGGCCCCCTGGTTGTACCGCCAGGTCATTACTTCATGATGGGCGACAACCGATACTGCTCGAAGGACAGTCGCTACTGGGGCGTCGTACCGCGCGCGAACATTCGCGGCCGTCCCATGTTCGTGTACTACTCGTACCGTCCGGGCGATCAGCCTTCGCTCGTGTGTGCGTACGAGACGAGCGATCGTCCGGTCCCGTTCATCACCGATGTGCGCTGGGGCAGGATCGGCACGCGGATCCGTTGATCGCCTTCGGGCGCTTCAACAACTCTGACCCCTCGAGCGTTGTGTTCCACAAACCAACCAGCCGAGCGGGTCCATGGGTTTGAAGAGTCGAATGAGCGGTCTCGTCTCGGGCGCCGTCGCGCTCGCGACGATCACGATGGCCGCGATGTTAGGCACCGCGTCAGGCTCTGCGACGCCGTCTCAACCAACCCGACTGGTATCGCCAGCCGACACGCTCCGCGACGAAGCCGCCAAGCGACTCGCGAAGATCGACGGGACGACCCAAGTCCCCGGGCTCGACAGCGCCGTGGAGGTGCGACGCGACCGATGGGGTGTCCCGCACATCTACGCGCGCACCGAGCACGACGTCTTCTTCGCGCAGGGCTTCGTCGCCGCGCAGGATCGCCTGTGGCAGATGGAGATGTGGCGTCGCACGGCAGAAGGACGGCTCGCCGAAGTGTTAGGCGCTCGCGCCGTCGAGAGAGACAGGCTCGCGCGACTGTTCCGCTATAGGGGCTCGGCTGACGCGGAATGGGCCGCGTACGGCCCGAACGCGAAGGCGATTGTGAGCGCGTTCGTCGGCGGTGTGAACGCATACATCGCGCAGGTGAAGGAACGTCCGCCCATCGAGTTCACGATGATGGGCTTCGCACCGGAGCCGTGGACGATCGACGTGCCACTCGCCCGCGTCACGACGCTATCGGGCGTGTCGAACGCATCGACGGAGATCCTGCGCGCGCGACTGATCGCGCTCGTGGGCAAGCAGGCAACCGAGGAGATCCTTCCGACCGAGCCGACGCGCGCGCTCGATCCCGTTCCGGGGCTCGACCTCTCCGGGCTCGACCAATCGTCGCTCGGCGGCTCCAGTGGCGCCTACGCCGACATCGCGTTTCAGCGTATCGAGGGATCGAATAACTGGGTGGTGAGCGGCAGGAAGACGCGAAGCGGCAAGCCGATTCTGGCGAACGATCCGCACCGCGCGATCACGCATCCCTCGGTCCGCTACATCACGCACCTCGTGGGACCCGGGTGGAACGTCATCGGCGCCGGCGAGCCCGCGAGCCCCGGCGTGTCGATCGGGCATAACGAGCGCATCGCGTTCGGGTTGACGATTGTGGGAATGGACCAGCAGGACGTGTACGTAGAGAAGGTTGGCCCGTGCAGAACGGGAACCGGGAACAGGGAACCGGGAACAGTCACTCCACGAGGAGGTACGGTTCCCGGATCCCCGTTCCCGGCTCCCGCGTCGCGCTGCTACTACCACCGCGGCGGGTGGCAACCCATGACGAGCATCACCGACACCATACGGGTACGCAACGACAGCGCGCGCATCGTTAGGCTCGACTTTACCCACCACGGCCCGATTGTGTCGAGTGACTCCGCGCGCGGCCGTGCCGTCGCGATCCGCATGGTCGGTCAGGAGGCGGGCACGGCGGCATACCTCGCATCGCTTCAGCTCGGGCGCGCGCGGAACTGGCGCGACTTCCAGAGTGCCATGGCGCGCTGGAAAATGCCGAGCGAGAACATGATATACGCCGATGTCGACGGAAACATCGGCTGGATCGCCGCCGGCTTCATGCCGCGCCGAAGCTGGTCCGGGCTGCTCCCCGTGCCCGGCGACGGGCGCTTCGAGTGGAACGACTTCGTACCCGTGAACGCTCTGCCGCAGGCGTACAATCCTGCGAGCGGATTCATCGCGACCGCGAACAACAATATCCTGCCCCCGGGCTACACGACGCCGATCTCCTACGACTGGTCGTCCGACTATCGCGTGTCGAGAATCAAGGAAGTGCTCGCGAGCCGGAACGACTTCACCGTCGCTGACTTTCAGGCCCTGCAGCACGACGACCTCTCGATCCTCGCGCGTCACCTGGTCCCGCGGCTCGTTTCGGCGGCGGAGCGACTCGGCAGGCGCGATTCGCAGGCGGTGCAGATGCTCGCCCGATGGAATTTCCGCATGTCGCGCGATGCGTCCGCCCCGCTGCTCTTCGAGGCGTGGGCGCCCATCCTGGCACGCCGAGCGAACGCCATGCGCTTGCCCGGTGAGGCGGCGGAGGTGATCGGCACTCGCGCGGACTACGAGCAGCTCGAGAAGTTCCTCGCCGCTCCGGCGGGCGCGGTGTCGGCGGCGGCGCGTGACTCGCTGATGCTCGGCGCGCTCGCAGACGCAACTGCAGAGCTCAACCGGCGCTTCGGTCCGGACACCACGCAATGGCGGTGGGGTACCGTGCACGTTGCGGAGCTGCGCCATCCGCTCGCACGGGCGTTCGACCTGACACCGGTCTCACGCGCTGGAGACGCGAACACCGTCTTCGCGACCGGCGGCGCCAATTATCGGCAGACCGCCGGTGCCTCCTATCGCGAGGTCATCGACCTCGGCGATTTCGACAACTCGGTGGCGATCAACGTGCCGGGCCAGTCGGCACAACCCGGCAGCGAGTACTACGACAACCTGCTCCCGCTCTGGCGGAACGACAAATATTTCCCACTTGTCTTCTCTCGCGCCCGCGTGGAGTCCGAGACCAGGCATGTGCTTCACCTCGTTCCGAGCGGTAACCGGGAACGGGGAACCGGGAACCGGGAACAGGAGCCCTCTACGGGGATGATCGCGATCCCTCGCCGCGGTCGGGATGACACGGCATTGTCATCCTGAGCGAAGCGAAGGATCCTCATCGTCCCGACAGAGGGGCACGGTTCCCGGTTCCCCGTTCCCGGTTCCAATGCGCCGTCTCCTGAACAACCTAACGTTTAGAGTCCTCGTCGCGATCAGCCTCGGCGTGATCCTCGGCGTCGTTTCACCGGGCACCGCGAAGGCGATGCGGCCGCTCGGCGACACGTTCGTGAATCTCGTGAAGATGGTGATCGCGCCGATCGTGTTCTTCACGATCGTGCTCGGGATCGCGACGCTCGGGGATCTCAAGCGCGTAGGTCGCGTGGGCGGGAAGGCCCTCATCTACTTCGAGGTCGTGACCACGTTCGCGCTCGCGATCGGGCTCGTCGTGGTGAACGTCATCAAGCCCGGCGCCGGCCTCGACGTGAGCCGAATCGCCGGCGGCGACATCTCGCGGTACACGACGCAGGCCGAGCAGATGACGTTCGTGGACTTCGTGACGCACATCGTGCCGGCGAACATGCTCGAGGCGTTCGTGCGGGGCGAGATGCTGCAGGTGGTGTTCGTCGCCGTGCTGTTCGGCGTCGCGCTGAGCGCGTTAGGCGAGACCGCCCGCCCGGCACTGACCGTCTTCGAGGTGCTTTCGAAAGCCCTGTTCCGCATCGTTGGGATCATCATGATCGTCGCGCCCATCGGGGCGTTCGGCGCGATGGCGTACACGGTCGGCAACTTCGGGCTCCGGACGCTCATCCCGCTCGGGAAGCTCATGCTGTCCGTCTACACGACGATGTTCCTGTTCGTCTTCGTCGTTCTCAATCTCATCGCGCGCGCGTACGGCTTCAGCCTGTGGCGATTCCTCAAGTACATCTGGGAGGAGATCCTCCTTGTGCTCGGCACGTCGAGCTCCGAGGCAGCGCTGCCGAGGATGATGGACAAGCTCGAGAAGTTCGGATGCGCGAAGCCGATCGTCGGCCTCGTGGTGCCGACCGGGTATTCGTTCAACCTCGACGGAACGTCGATCTATCTGTCGATGGCGACGGTGTTCCTGGCGCAGGTCTCAGGCGTCACGCTGTCGTTAGGCCAGGAGCTCACGGTGCTCGGCGTCCTGATGCTGACGTCGAAGGGAGCGGCCGGTGTGACCGGCTCGGGCTTCATCGTGCTTGCGTCCACGCTGAGCGCGATGAAGATCATCCCGGTGGAATCGATCGCTCTCCTGCTCGGCGTCGACCGGTTCATGTCGGAAGCGCGCGCGATCGTGAACCTGATCGGCAACGGCGTCGCGACGGTGGTGATCGCGAAAAGTGAGAAGGCGTTTGACGCGGAACAAAACCGGCGCGCCCTGGCGGGTCATGTCGTACTGGAGGAGGATGCCCCGGTCCGCGAACCGGAGGTCGTGAGCACCGCGGCGACGGTGTAAGAAACGGAAAACCGAGAACCTATGACCTATGACCCGGAACTCATAACTCGCCAGACATTTCGAGATATCTGGCGAGTCGTTGGTTCTGAGTCTTAGGTCTTAGGTTTCGGTCGTCGGTATTCTACCCGATTACCCCTTGATCTCGATCTTTCTCGGCCGCGCCGCCTGCGCCTTCGGAACCGTGATCAGCAGGACGCCCTGCGAGTAGCTCGCCTCGATCTTGTCACCCTCGACGTACTCGGGCAGCCGAACCGCGCGCTCGAACGTGCCGCTCACGCGCTCGGCCGTGTAAACCCGGACCTCCTCGTCCTGCTTCGGCTGCAGCCACGGCGCCTTCGTGCCGCGCAGCGTCAGTGTGTTGTTCTCGAACGAGATCTCGACCGCCGACGGGTCCACGCCAGGCAACTCGGCCGAGATGAGATAGGCATCCGCGCGCTCCACGACGTCGAGCGACGGGATGAACGACCGCTGGCCGTTCCAGTTCACCAGGCGATCCAGCTCGCGATCGAACGCGAGCACCCGGTTGAACGTAGGCATGAGCTGGCTGGTCGTGATCATGGCAGTCTCTCCTCAAAGATTGGGTTCAAGAAAAGGTCGCCACGCTGATTGGATCCTTCCGAATGGAGCGACCGTTACGGCGCTGGAGGGAAAGCAGCGCTCGTGCCGGGGTGGATGGCCAAGTTGGCAAACAGAGCTCGATCACCGTGACAGGCCGCTTGCCAACTTTGCACGCGGCGGCTCGGCCTTTCGACCGCGTAGCGTGCGCGCCATTGTTCCGCGATCCCAAACCCCAGGCGGAGAAATGCGCGTTCGAGCATTGTGCTGTGTGACCCTCTGGCTGGCCGCGGCGTGCGGCGGTCGCAACCGGCCCGAGACCGCCGCAGGCCCCACCGCGCAGTACCTCACACCCTACGGCGCCCCAACCCGACCGTTCTCCCCGGCCGTCCGTGTCGGAGACATGCTCTATCTCTCCGGGCAGATCGGCACTCCGAGCCCCACCGCGAGCGCCGTCGTTCCGGGCGGCATCGAGGCCGAGACGCGCCAGACGATGGAGAACATCAAGGACGTGCTGCAGCGGAGCGGGTCTTCCATGGACCGCGTCGTGAAATGCACGGTCATGCTGGCCGACATGCGCGAGTGGGATCGGATGAACGTCGTCTACGCGACCTATTTCCCGAAGAACAAGCCGGCGCGGAGCGCCCTCGGGGCGAACGGGCTCGCGCTCGGCGCGCGCGTCGAGATCGAATGCTGGGCGACGGTCGGATGAAGCTGTCCGCTCGGACCGCGCTCTGGCTCCTGCCGCTCGTTGCCGGAGGCTGCCAGAGCGATTCCCCTGGCCGGCGCGACCCGAATGCTGGCGGCGGAGGAGCCGCCAGCGCCGCCGCGCGCGCGGAGCGCGGCGCGCAGCGGTGCGATGCGGCGACAGCATCGGTGGTCGTCGATTCGCTGGGCATCGGCCCGGTGCTGCGCGGAACACGGATCGCGGAGCTTGCCGCACGCTGCCCGGTTACCGATACCGCCCTCGCTCCGGTGGAAGGGACGCCGGAGCGGTCGCACGCCGTGACGCTACGAGGACACTCGGTCGTCGTCTTGAGTACCGGGACGCCTGATACGTCGATCATTCGCGTGGTGACCGTGGATCCTGCCTTCAAGACTGCCGGTGGCGTTGGCGTGGGAAGCAGCGTACAGTCGCTGCGGCTCGCGCACGGGCGCATCTGCGCGGCGCGCGGCGAAGGAGCCTTCGTGGTCATGGCTGCCGATCTCCCGGGGGTGTCGTTCGCGATCGACTGGAATCCGCCGCCGTCGCGTGACCCGTCGGTGGCGGACACTCCGTTTCCCGGGGGCGATCCGGGCACTGCGCTCGACGCCAGTCGAATCATTCGTCTCTGGGTGCACGGCGTGGCCGGCGCATGCCGAGTTGGTGTCGGCTGATTCCTATGCCTCGTGAGCATGACCGAGCCGTCTACCGACCTCCGTATCCACGCTGGTCTCCCTTGGCCGTCGCATCATCGATGTCCGTGACGGCGCATGCGCTGCGCGAGCCCTAACGTGGGGATGTCCATCGAGCGGCTTTCGCCCCGTCGTGCAGGAGCACATTCTACAGGTATGCCGAATGAGTCCGAGCGCCTGCTGAGGTGTGCCACGGGACTTCGCGTGGTGCGGGCGGTAGGACGGGTTGCCGTCGCTTTCACGTGCCTGTCGCTCACGTATCTCGTGAGCGGCATCCCCGCCGGTGGTTTGACCGACCAGGACGATCCTCCGAGTGCGGGTGCCCATAGCGGTTGGCCGAGTGATGGCGCGGTCGCCGATGGTCCGTCGACCGCTCGCCTGGTCTCTCGCGTATCCGCGGACTCGTTCTGGTCCCAGGCGCTCGGGATACGGAAGCAGTTCGTCGTGTATCTGCCGCCGTCGTACGATGCGAGCAGCGGGCGGCGCTATCCGGTCGCCTACTACCTGCACGGGATGTGGGGCGACGAGTGGAACTGGGTGCGCTCCGGCGCGATCGATCGCACGCTCGACTCGCTCGTCGCTTCGGGCCTGCCCGAGATGATCGTCATCATGCCCGATGGCGACGACGGCTGGTACACGACGTGGAATAATCTGGGCAACAACGCCGAATGCCGTCGCGCAAGGCCGCCGCGTCGGGAATCGGAGACGGTGGATGCTTACTGCGTTCCGTGGCCGAAGTACGACGATTACATCGCGCGCGATCTCGTGGCGCGCGTGGACTCGGTCTATCGCACGATTCCGTCGCGATCGGCGCGCGCGATCGCTGGGCTCAGCATGGGCGGCTACGGCGCGATCTCGCTCGCGCTCGCGTATCCGGACGTCTTCTCGGCTGCGGCGAGCCATTCGGGCGTGCTGTCGCCACTGTACACGGGGCCGCACCCGTACGCAGCGCCGCCGCGTTATGCATCGACCGAGGCCGAGCTCAGGCAGAACGGGGGCGATCTCTGGCCGGCGATGGTGCTCGCGTTCGGTCGAGACACGACCGGTTGGTGGCCACGGGATCCTGGCCGCCGGGCCGCACGCTCGTCGTCGGCCGATCGCACCCGAATGCCTGCGTTGATGCTCGACGTCGGCGTCGCGGACCCGTACGTAGACCAGTCGCGAGACCTTCACGCGACGCTCGATCGGCTCGGCGTGACGCACGCGTATGCGGAATGGCCAGGCGCGCACAACTGGGACTACTGGCGGCTGCATGCGCGCGAGAGTCTGCGGTGGATCGGGGGTCACATCGCCACGGGAGCCGCGCGCCAATGACGCCGTACTTCCCGCACCACACGGTCGAGTTCCGGATCGAAGAGCCGCCGGCGTTCCGCCGGTTCACGATGTCGATCGCGGAGATGGCCATCGTGACGGGTGTGCTGTTTCGTCTGTACCGCGCGCTCGCGATGACCGTCGGGCCAACGGCGAACTGGCTGTACTTCGGCGGCACGGTCGTGCTGGGGGTGTTGTTCATCCTTGGCATGGCGACGCTGCATCTGGGGAACTTTCCGCTGCATCGGTGGCTGTGGCGCGCGCCGGTGTTCGCGCTGCTCGAGGCGGCGGCGGAATCGGTGACGAGCTTCGCCCTGATCCTCGCGCACCGTGAGCCGATCGGCTCGGAGCGAGCGCATCCGCACGACTGGCTGGAGATCGCAGCGACAACGTTCCTCTGGCGTCTCGTGGCAGTCTGTCTGTTCGCGCTGCTGCTTGCCGGCGTCGTGCAGTTCGTGCGCTACATGCTGCTGCGCCGTGAGCACCGGCTGCATACGGCGGTCGCGGTTCATGAGAAACAATCGCAGTGACCGCGACCGCACGTAGCTACGTGCAGCCTAACAACAATCAGCCCCGGTCAGATGCGCGCGCGACTCTTACCGATCCTCCTGCTTGCCGCCACAACTTCTGTCGCGGCCCAGCCCACTCGCCCGTTTGGCACGCTGAAGGACCAGGCGGAACGGCAGCAGCAGTGGCTGCAGCAGCGCCTGACGACGGTGCTGCCGCCGCTGATGAAGAAGCACGGCATCGACATGTGGGTCGTACCGATGCGCGAGTACAACGAGGATCCGGTCTTCACCTCGCTCGTCGCCCCCACGACGTTCGCGGCGCGCCGCCGGACGATCTACGTCTTCTACGACCGATGCGCGCACGGCGCCGCGCCTAACGCCGCCACCGGGTGCATCGAGCGCATCGCGCTCGGCGGCACGTCACAGGGCGGGCTCTACGAGGCCGTGCGCTCCACGAAGGCCATCGACGCCGCCGTCGGCGGGCGACAGGCCGAGCTCTGGGGCGACCAGCAGTGGCTCGTCCTCAAGGACGTGATCGAGCGGCGGAACCCCAAGGTCATCGGGATCGACGTGTCTCGCACATTCGCCTTCTCCGACGGCTTGAGCGCCGGCGAGCTCGAGGGCATGCGCGCGATGCTCGGAACCAGGTGGACGTCGCGCTTCAAACACGCCGAAGCGCTTCCGCTCGAGCTCATCGCGACACGACTGCCTGACGAGGAAGTATTGTTCACCGACCTCACCAGGCTCGTGCATGAGCTGATCGGGCGCATGTTCTCGAACGAGGTCGTCCGTCCGGGCGTCACGCGTACGAGCGACCTCGTGTGGTGGTGGCGCCAGCAGGTCAACGACCTCGGCCTCGGCACCTGGTTCCAGCCCTCGATCGAGGTGCAGCGCAAGGGCGCGAGCGCCGAGCAGCTCGGGGACGACCCCGTGATCGAGCGAGGTGATGTACTGCACTGCGACGTTGGAATCACCGCGCTTCGCCTCAACACCGACACTCAGCACGATGCCTACGTGCTGAGGGATGGGGAAACCGAGGTACCCGCCGGCCTGCGCAAGGCGCTCGCGAACTCGAACCGGTTCCAGGACATCCTCATGGAGGAAGTCCGTCCGGGCCGAACCGGCAACGAGGTGTTGAAGTCGAGCCTCGCGAGACTCCAGAAGGAGGGAGTCAGCGGGACGATGTACTCGCACCCGATCGGGATGCACGGCCACGGGGCGGGCCCGCTGATTGGCCTGTGGGACTATCAGGAGGGTGTCCCGGGGCGGGGCGATGCAAAGATCATCCCGAGCATGTGGTTTTCATCCGAGCTCCAGACCACGACGGCCGTGCCGGAATGGGGCGGTCAGCCGGTGCGCATGGCGCAGGAGGAAGACTTCTTCGTCGGCGCGGAAGGGAAGAATCGATGGGCGTACAAGCGGCAGAGTGAGCTACACGTCATCAAATAGCGACTGCTTCACCAAAAGCAGGTAACCAGCAAGCCCTGAGAGAAGCGAAGGGTCCCAGTAACCAATTACCTGTGTGTAAGTTTTAGTCTGACTATCCGAGCGAACATGGATAAGAACAACAAGCGCCTGATTGTGGTTGGTGACCGCGTCCTCGTTCACGTGCAGGAGGGCGAGGAGCGGACGAAGGTGGGGCTATACCTGCCGCCAACCGCGATGGACAGCCAGGCGGTACAGGGCGGAAAGATCGTGGCCACCGGCCCCGGCCTTCCAATGCCCGATCCGGGCGAGAGCGGCGAGGAGCCATGGCGAACTCCGTTGCGCGAAACCCGATTCGTTCCCATGCAGGCCCGCGCCGGCGACTACGCCCTCTTTTTCCGCAAGGCCGCCGTGGAGATCACGTTCGAGGGAGACACGTACCTCGTGATCCCGCAGAGCGCGATCCTTGCGCTGGTACGCGATAGCGATGTGGAGGACTAGGGACGAGGGACTGGGGACTGGGGACTCGGCCGGGACCCTTCTATTCGCGAGGAGGCCTCCGCGCCCGTAGAAGCCTCCCGGCCGAGTCCCCAGTCCCGATGTCCCCAGTCCCGACGTCCCCAGTCCCGATGTCCCCAGTCCCGAATCTCGAACTCAGACTTTCCAAATTTGCGACATGCGTAATCTCAGTAACGCCCCGATGTACGACGAGCGCTTCGTCACGCCCATGCGCCAGGAGCTCACCCGGCTAGGCGTCGAGGAAATGCGCACGCCTGATGAGGTCGACGCGCGCCTCAAGGACGCGAAGGGCACGACGCTCGTGGTCGTCAACTCGATCTGCGGCTGTGCCGCCCGCATGGCTCGGCCCGCAGTCGCGATGGCGCTCCAGCACGAGACGAGGCCCGATCACCTCACGACGGTGTTCGCCGGGCAGGATGCGGACGCCACCGAGCGTGCGCGCGGCTACTTCACCGGCTATCCGCCGTCCTCCCCTCAGATCGCCCTCATGAAGGACGGCCAGATCGTCTTCATGCTCGAGCGCTGGCAGATCGAAGGCCGCCCCGCCGACGCGATCGCCGAAGACCTGGTGGAGGCGTTCGAGGAGCACTGCGCCAAATAACTGCCGCTGGTGGCCGAGTGGTCGTGCCGCCAGCGGTTGTGTGCGCCATGCCTTCTCGCTCCCGGAAACCGGGTTCGGCATAACGTCTGCACTCTTCTCGGGGTCACACTCGAAGGAGGCAGTCATGGAGCGGAACGCTGACGATATGTTCGGCGCTACCGGCAATCCGAGTTCGGCCACAGGTGGCTCGGGCTCCCTTGGATCCGGCGGAACGGGGATGGCGGGAAGTACTGCGCCGTCCGGAGAACGGGACTACTCGACGAGCACGGGCGACGCCGGCGGTCAGGCAAACAAGACCGAGCAGGCAAAAGCCACCGTTCAGAACAAGTTTGGTCAGGTGAAGGACAAGGCGCGCGAGCTGCAGTCCACGCTCGCCGACCGACTCGACGCCGGCGCCGAAAAGCTACGTCAGCGAAAACAGAGCGCGACGCTTGCCAGCGCCACCGAGGGCAGTACGGTCGCCGAGACCGCAGACACTCGCATGTCGAACGTGCAGGATTCCGTGGCGCGCGGGATGAACAAATCCGCCGACTGGCTTCGCAACGGCGACCTCAAGGCGGACATCGAGCGCCAGGTCCGGGAGAACCCCGGCCGCTCCCTCCTCATCGCGCTCGGTCTGGGCTACGTGCTCGGCAAGGCCTTCCGCAATAACGATCGTTAGGCGGCGGCCATGGGCGTTCGATCTCAGAACGGCCAAATGCCTCCTCTCGGCGCGCTCCTCCGGGACCTCGCCGAGGGGAGCGCGTCGCTCATCCGGCAGGAGCTACGGCTCGCACGGCTCGAGCTCAAGGAGTTGCTCGGCGCCCTGGCGACGGGCGCGACGCTCGTCGTGGCCGGAAGCGTCACCGCGCTGCTCGGGGGGCTGGCCCTGCTCACGGGGCTCATTCTCCTCGGGGCCGACCAGTGGCTGCGCGACCGCTACTGGCTCGCGGCACTCATCGTCTTTGCGATCTCCATCGCCCTCGCACTCCTCTCCAGATCGCGGGGCATGGCGCTCCTCTCACCCAAGCAGCTCGCTCCGGAACAGACGGTCGCGACGCTCAAGGAGGACACGGCATGGCTGAAACAACGGCTGACGTCCGGCGCGACATCGAGCTGACACGCGAGCGGATGTCGACTACGCTGCAGCAGCTCGAGCAGAAGCTGAACATCATGCAGGTCGTCCGCGATAACCCGTGGCCCGCTCTCGCGCTTGCCGTTGGAGCCGGAGTGATGCTCAGTGGATCGCGAACGGATGTGAAGGCTGCGGCGGCGACGGCCGCCGCGACTCGAGGGGCGAGCAGCCGGGTCGGCACGGTGCTCGACGACGTCGTCTCGAGCTTGATGAGCGGTCTCCACGACGCGTTCGACACGCGGGTCACAGCGCTCGTCGATGACCTCAAGTCCGCGATCGGCGCTCCGACGGGTCAGGGCAGCGTACGCACGACGCCGACCGATGCGACGCCGAGAGGCACCACCGCGAACGTCACGGCTGACAACTACGATCGTGGTCTCGGTCGCGACGACGGAACGGTTGGGATCCAAGCCACGCGGGCGGACTGATCGCCACCGTTGCGAAATGCAAGACCGGTCGTCGCCATGCAGGGCCGAGTGAAATTGGACTCGGCCCTCTCTTTTACCTATCGTACCGCTCACGCTGCGAGCCGCGGGATACCCACGCAGGTCCGGTCCGATCACCCCGGCGCTCGATAACGGAGCGCTCATTATCAATTGCGTCGCGCCGCACAACGCCCTTGAGTGTGACGCCACAGGAACCTAGCACGCGGATCCGACCAACAGGCGGGCTGGTGATCGCGGTCTACGGCGCGCGCGCGGATGTCGGCGTGACGACCGTGGCCACGTCGCTCGCCCGCGCGTTCCGATCGCTCGGCTCGGAGAACGTCGCGTACGCGGAGCTCGACGCGAGGGCCGTCCGTGCGCGCTCGCAGACGCTGACCGGCGACGTTGCGCCCCAAACCACCGACGGCGAGCACTTCCTCATTCCCGGCCTGAACGCCGTACTGATTCGGCAGAGCGATGGCGTGTGGACGCTCGCCATGACCCGCCCGCGGACACCCACTATGGGTGATGCCAAAAGCGTCACGGTGGCGCTCGACGCCATTCGTGCGCGATTCCCGGTGAGCGTCGTGGAGCTGGAGCACCAGATGAACGAGCGAACACTCGCGGCATTCGACGCCGCCGACCGGATCGTGCTCGTGACGGAGGGCTCGGTGCCGTCGCTTCGCGGCATGCAGCGCGTCCTGCGGCTGTGTCGCCGGCTGAACTATCCCGACGAGAAGATGTGCGTGGTCGTGAACCGCTTCGACGCGCCCGGGTCGCTGGCCGTGGCGGACATCTCGGTCGCCCTCAAGCGCGAGGTGTTCTGGAAGATCGGCGAAGAGGATGCGTCCGATCTGAGGGGTCTTGCCGAGAAGCTGCTGGTGGAGTGAGGAAGCGGGAAACGGGAGACGGGAGGCAGGAGACGATGGCGTGTCATCCCGAGCCGACAGGCGAGGGATCCTCATCGTCCCGAGCGAGGGGCCCCTCTGCCGGGAGAATGAGGATCCCTCGCTCCGCTCGGGATGACAAAGAGGCTCGGGTGACAAGCGTCCCGACCCGGCTCGTTGGGGTAATAGCAGCAGCTCGTAGCACGCGGCAGTAGCCCGCAGCCGTCGGCTACCAGCCAGCAGCTGCCCGCAGCCCGCCGCTGGCAGCTACTCCGTCATTCCTGCTTCGATCCCTCTCGCCCCGACCTTCTGCAGGAATATCTGGTGCAGCGACGGCCTAACGAGCTCGAACCGCTGGATCGAGGCCCCCGCCTCGAGCAGGCGCCGCAGCAGCAGCTGCGGATCCGCGCCGGTGGTCAGCTCGATCTCGAAGAACCGGTTCGAGTCATCGAGCCGCGCGACGAGGCGGGGGTCGTTGAGCACCGCCCCCACGCCGTTGGCCGAGCTGCCGCCTAACGACAGCGCCACGTGCGTGCCGCCGTGCTCGGCGCGCATCTCTTCGAGCGGACCGTCGAGCACCTTCTCGCCGCGCGCGATGATGCACACCGCGTCGCAGAGCCGCTCGGCCGAGTCCATCAGGTGCGTGCTGAAGATCACCGTGCGACCGTCGCGCTTGAGCTCCACCACCGTGTCCTTGAGCGCCTGCGCGTTGATCGGATCGAGCCCGCTGAACGGTTCGTCGAGGATCACGAGGTCAGGCTCGTGGAGCAGGGCACCGATGAACTGCACCTTCTGCTGCATGCCGCGCGACAGCTCGTCGACCTTCGCCTGCCCCCAGTCCTTCTCCGGACTCCTGAGCGACAAGCGCTCCATCCAGACATCGATCCGACGATCGGCGTCCTTCGCCGACACCCCCTTGAGGGCCCCGAGGAACTTGAGGAGCCGCCGCACCTGCATCTTCTTGTACAGCCCGCGCTCTTCGGGCAGGTACCCGATGCGGTCGAGCACTCCCGATCGCGCGTTCCGCTGCCCGAGCACCTCGATCGTGCCCTGATCCGGCGCGATGATGTTCATGATCATCCGGAGCGTCGTGGTCTTGCCGGCGCCGTTAGGCCCGAGCAGCCCGTACACGGCGCCGCGGGGCACCTGGAGCGAGAGGTCGCGGACCGCCACGTGTCCCGCGTATCGTTTGACGACGCCGTTAATGTCGACCGCAAGGTCCATGGGCTCTCGATCTACCGAGACGGGAAGCGGGAAGCGGGAAGCGGGAGGGGAAGACTTAGAAACCGGTCGGCATTGGGTCGGGCTAACAATATACCCAAGTTCACCCCACTTCCCGAGGCTGAGGACGACCGTGCAGGTTGTGTCGTCCCGCCTCCCGCTTCCCACAATTGCCCAGAACGATCGCCTCGATTCTCGCCGCGCTCCTCGGCTCGCTTCTCTTTCTCTTTCTCGTCGCGCCGATCGCCCAGCTGGTCGCGACGGCGGGAATCCAGGGCGGCGAGCGACTGGCCACCGACGTCGAGCTGCGTAGAGCACTCGGGCTCACCGCCGCGACGGCAACCGTCGCGACGATCCTCGGCGTGCTCGGCGGAACGCCGATCGCGTTTCTCATCGAGCGTTGGCACTTTCGCGGACGAGCGGTGGTTGCCGCGCTGCTCGACCTGCCGCTGCTCATCCCGCACCCGGTGGCCGGGATCGCGCTGCTTCTCGTGCTCGGCAGGGACAGCATGCTCGGCCAGGCCGCGCTGTCGATCGGCCTTCGGATCGTCGGATCGCCGGCCGGCATCGTCTGCGCAATGCTGTTCGTGTCGGCGCCGCTGTACCTGAGCGGCGCGCGTGAGGCATTCGCGCGAGTCGACCGACGTTTCGAGGCTGTCGCCCGCACGCTGGGCGACCATCGATGGCGTGTGTTCCGTCGCGTCACATTGCCGTTGTCGGGCCGCGGTCTCGTGGCGGCAGCCGTCGTCATGTGGGCGCGAGCGGTGAGCGAGTTCGGTGCGATCGTCATCATCACCTACAATCCGAAGACGGCCAGCGTGCTGAGCTACGACCGGTTCACCAGCTTCGGCCTGCGTGAAGCGCTTCCCGTCGCCGCCATCCTGACCCTGCTGGCGCTGCTGCCGCTCACCGCGCTTCGCGCGCTGCGCTACGATCGCCGACCCGAGCTGGACGCCGCTGGGGCCGCAGGGTGATCGACGCCCGAGGGCTGTCCGCGAGAGTCGGCTCGTTCCGCCTCGATGGCGTCACGTTCGCGGTTCCCACGGGCTCGTACGGTGTCGTCATCGGACCCGCGGGGTCGGGGAAGACCACGCTGCTCGAGACCATTGCCGGCATCACGCCACAGACCGGCGGGACGCTCCACCTCGACGGGCGTCTCGCGAGCGTGCTGCCGCCCGAGCAGCGCGGGCTCGGTCTCGTCTACCAGCACGGCTATTTGTTTCCGCACCTCTCCGTCGAGCAGAACATCGCCTACGGCGCAACCGACCCCGACGTCCCTCGGGAGGTTGCCACGCGGATCGGTGCTTGGGACCTGAGGGAGCGCGCCGTGGAGTCCCTTTCGGGCGGCGAGCGCCAACTCGTCGCGCTCGCTCGCGCGCTCGCGCACCGTCCCTCGATTCTCTTGCTCGACGAGCCGTTCAGCGCGCTCGACCCGCGCCGGCGCGAATCGACTCGCCGAGAGCTCCGACGAATCCACCGCGAATGGCGCATGACCGTGCTCCAGGTCACGCACGACTTCACCGAGGCGGGACTCCTCGGGGACGTGGCGATCCTGCTCGATGCCGGGCGCGTGCTGCAGTGCGGGAAGCCGGAGGACGTGTTCCGCCACCCGGCATCATCCTACGTGGCCGAGTTTCTCGGGGCGGAAAACGTGTTCGCCGGGACAGCGCGAGTGCTTCCCGACGACTCGCCGGATTGGCAGCCAGGCGTCGAGCCGGCTCTCGGGGCAGGACACCACGCGGTCGAATTCCGGTCGGGTGGTCTGACGATCTACGCGGTCGCGAATGCGGTCGAGAACCCGGGGTATGCGGTCATTAGAGCCGAGGAGGTGCTCCTTTCGCTCGAGCCCCAATCGGCATCGTCGGCGCGGAACCACTTCCGTGGCCGCATTGCGGAGATTTCGA
>JBKOYV010000012.1:0-50181 GCA_046725585.1 Gemmatimonadota bacterium
CACTCGAGCAGCGTGAGGTCAGTGTCGACGCCGGCAAACTGCTCCGCGCCCGGGATCAACATGATGGCGATCGAGACGGACGCGATGGCGTTCGCGGCGCCCCAGAGCGCGCTCCATCCGATGTCCAACAGCGGCAGGTCCAGCGTGAGGCCGATCGCCACCGCGGCGATGAAGTACGCGCCCGCGATGGCGAGAATCGCGACGTGCGTCTGGTTTCTCCTCCGCACGATCCGCATCGTGAACGCGGCGGCCGTGCCCCCGATGAGGTTGAGGAACAGCGCGTTGGTCCCGCGGAACTCGTTCTGTCCGCCGATGAGCACGGCCAGGATCATCGCGGCGACCATCCCGATGCGGGGGTCGAACAACATGCTCACGATGACCGCCGCGAAGGCGACGGGAATGAGCTCGGGGTGGACGCGCTGCGGCAGATGCGCGATCAGCGACGACGTCACGATCACGATCAGGAAGATGATCGCGAACAGCATCACCGCGCGGAGCGACGCATAGAGCTGTTGGCGGAAAAGCAGCAGCGTCAGCCCGAAGATCGTCAGGACGAGCGTGTTGAAGAGCACGGCGCCAATGATGCGACTGGCGTTCCGGCGGCTGTCGCCGCGTTTCGCGAGCTCGTCCTGCAGCGCGCGCATCTTCTCGCGCTCCTCGCGCCCCACCACCTCGTGCGCGCCGACGATCTTCTCGCCGAGCTGCAGCGTGTACTTGACGTTAGGCACCGACTTTCGCAGGTCCTGGCGCGCCCGCTCGGTGGCCACCTGGTCGTACACGATCGTCGGCCGGAAGAATGCCGTCAGGAGCTTGCGGAACGCGGCATCCCCAGCCGGCGACTGTGGGTCGGGGTTGAGGAGCCGCGCTCGAACCAGCAGTGTCGCAAACGCCGCGATGCTGTCGGCGTTTACGGACCTGACGGACGTGTCCTGGCGCAGCGTGACTGCGCCCTGAATCCCGTCGAGCGCGCCGCCGGCGGCGATGCCGGTCGCGAGCCAGCGGTCGTACGCGCGCCGAACGGCGTCCGTCACCGCCTCGCCTCGGCCCGGCATGGCGAGGTACTGCACTTCCGCCGGCGTCAGCTGCACCCCGAGCTTCGCGCCAAGCAGCTGCACCGCAGTGACACGTTGCGCGTCGGGGGTTGAAGCCACTCGTCGCAGCTCCTGCTGGAACTGATCGACGAGCGCGCGGGATGAGTCCAGCGCCGCGGAGTCGAATGCGAAGATCGGCTCGACGGACCGCGCGATGTCGTTCTGCTCCTTGGCCAGTTCCTCGGGTGATTTGAGCACCGAGTAGCCAAACGGCGCGATCACGTTGTCCGGCGCGACGGACCCCACTTCGAGAATCGGGGAATCAACGACCGGCGAGGCGGGAAAGACGAGATACGTGACGGCGGCGACCACGAGCGCGATGAGCGCGCGAGTCCCGTGGAAGCGGAGGGCGCGAGCCCGCGAACTTCCTTCGTCGGCGTCGTCGCCGCCTAACCACCCCGCCAGGGCGTTCAATCGCCGCCGTCCTCGGCGTAGGCCTTGATGATCTCGCGGACCAGTCGGTGGCGGATCACGTCCGTCTCGTTGAGATAATGAAACCCGATCCCGTCGATGCCGGTGAGAATACGTTCGATCTGCATCAACCCCGATTCCTCACGCTTGGGCAGGTCGATCTGCGTCTTGTCGCCCGTGATCACCGTCTTCGAGTTCACGCCGAGACGCGTGAGGAACATCTTCATCTGGGCTGCGGTCGCGTTCTGGGCCTCATCGAGGATCACGAACGCGTCAGCCAGCGTGCGGCCGCGCATGTACGCGAGCGGCGCGATCTCGATCGTCCGCGTCTCCAGCGCCTTCTGCATTCGCTCGACGGGCATCATGTCCTCGAGCGCGTCGTACAGCGGCCGAAGATACGGGTCCACCTTGGCCTGCATGTCGCCGGGCAGGAACCCGAGACTCTCTCCGGCCTCGACGGCCGGCCGGGCGAGGATGATCCGCCTAACGCGTTTTCGCGACAGCGCGTCGACCGCCGCGGCGACCGCGAGGTACGTCTTGCCGGTTCCCGCCGGCCCGATCCCGACGACGATGTCGTTCTCCGCGATGAGTCCCAGGTACTCGGCCTGACCGGGCGTCTTCGGCTGGATGATCTTCCGAACCCCTGGCAGGACGATCCGGGTGTCGCCCCCGCCACCGGGCTCTCGGGTGCCGTCCATGCTCATGCGCAGGACGTCGTCCGCCTCGAGAACGGTTCCCTGCTTGGCGGCGTCGATCATCCGCTGTGCCACCGAGGCCGCGCGCTCCACGGCCTCCGCCGTGCCAACGAGCGTGAGCGTGTCTCCCCGGAGCGCCACCCTCGTTCCCGTCTGGCGCTGCAGCTCGATCAGATTGGCATCGTTCACGCCGGCCAGCGTCAGCAGATCGGCGCCTTCGGTGTTCAACCGTTGCGTCGTTTGTTCGTCGGTCAACGTCGGCGCTCCGTCAGTCCCCGACAACGGCGATGTGGAGATCGCCGAGGTCCTCACGTGCCACCGACGTCGGCGCACCCTCGAACAAGGCCCGCGCGGCGGTCGTCTTCGGAAACGCGATCACGTCGCGGAGCGACGTCGCCCCGGCGAGCAGCATCGCCACGCGGTCGAATCCAAACGCGATTCCGCCGTGCGGAGGTGCCCCTGCCCTCAGCCCTTCGAGCAGGAACCCGAACCGCGCCAGCGCCGTCGCGTCATCGATGCCTAACAACGAAAACACGCGGGACTGATCGAGTGGGTTCGAGATACGGATGCTGCCGCCGCCCAGCTCGGTCCCGTTGAGGACAAGGTCGTACGCGAGCGCGCGTGCCCTGGTGGGGTCGGTCGCGAGGAGGTCCGCGTCGTCGGGATGGACCGCCGTGAAGGGATGGTGAACGGGAGTGACGCCGCCCGTTGTCACATCGCGCTCGAACATCGGAAAGTCGACGACCCAGACGAACTCGAGCTCGTCCTGTGGAATCAGGCCGAGCCGCCGTGCCAGCTCCTGACGCACTTTGTCCAACGCAGGCGAAGAGACGGAGTCTCTGGCGGCAACGAATACGCCAAGATCGCCCTCCAGGAGACCGAGTCGGTCGGCTGATCCCTCTGGCAGGAACTTCGCGCCTTTCCCCTCGAGGCCACCCGATGTCCGCTTGAGGACGATGAGGCCGCCCGCGCCCGCTGATTTCGCGACCGCCTCGAGCTCATCGGTCTGCTTGCGCGACATCGACGCACCGGCGGGGACACGAATCCCTCGCACTCGCCCGCCGGCATCGATGGCCTGCTTCACGAACGACAGGTCGGAGGCGGCGAACGTCTGCGTCACGTCATTGATCTCGAGTCCATAACGCAGATCCGGACGGTCGCAGCCATATCGTTCCATCGCATCGCTGTAGGTCATGCGACGGAACGGCGCCTGAAGCGTGTGTTCGCACGCGGCCCAGACCGCGCACATCAGGCCTTCCGCAACGGCCATGATGTCCTCGCGTGTGACGAACGACGCCTCGATGTCGATCTGCGTGAACTCCGGCTGACGGTCCGCCCGCAGGTCCTCGTCGCGGAAGCATCGCGCGATCTGGAAATACCGATCGAAGCCCGAGACCATCAGCAGCTGCTTGTACAGCTGCGGCGACTGCGGAAGCGCGTAGAACTCGCCGGGGTGAACGCGACTCGGCACGAGGTAGTCTCGCGCGCCCTCGGGGGTCGGCTTCGTCAGGATCGGTGTTTCGATCTCCAGAAATCCTTCCCCGCTCAGAAACGCGCGCGTCGCCTGCATCAGCGTATGACGCAGGATGATGTTCTCGCGGAGCTCGGGTCGGCGAAGGTCGAGGTGCCGGTGGCGAAGGCGCAGCTCCTCCGCCGGAAGCGGCTCACCGCGATTGCGCGCGACCGGGATAACGGGAGTTTCTGCCGGACCGACGAGCCGAAGCGATCGCCCACGAACTTCGACATCGCCGCTTTCCAGGTCGGCGTTGCGCATCTCGGCCGGACGCGCAACAACATCCCCGGTGATGAGCACGACGCTCTCGGTGCCGAGACTCCGCGCCAGCTCGAGCGTTTCGGGCGACGCGTAATCCGGATCGAAGGAGACCTGAACGATGCCCGCGCGATCGCGGAGGTCGATGAACACGAGGCCACCAAGATCTCGGCGACGATGCACCCAGCCCCCGAGGCGCACGCTCGCTCCCACGTGATCGAGCCGTAGCGAGCCGCACAGCGTATCGCGGAGCGCGGTTTTGAACGGCAGAACAGGACTCGAAATGACTGTCACCGAGAGACTCCCGGCGGCATCATGCCGCGCGCGAACCGCCCGCGCCTGTTGCGGGGCCGGTGTTGGGAAGGGGCGATGGATGTGAGCGCGGGCCGCTGGGGGCGGGGGCTCCAACGCTGAGAAAGCCTACGCAATCGAGCTGGTGCCAGATCGTCGTGGCGATGCGAGACAAGACACGCGCCTGGCCTCGGCGCGGCGAAGAGAACGTAAGCGACGGCGCAATAGTGGCATACGCGAAGGCGAAAATCTACATGCGCGCGGTGGGCGTCGGTAGGAGCCGGCTTGACCGGCCGAGGCCGTACCGGTAAGCTCAAGTGCATGCGTTGCTTGAACTTCGCCGCTGCCGCGGCGCTGCTGCCGGTAGCCACGAGCGAAGCCCAGCGTGTTCCAGGCCGCGATCTGCTCGATTATCCCATCGGAACGTTGGCAGAGGCTCCGGCGCTCGCGCTCGACTCCGGAGACGGGTTCCAGAACCCGGCGGCCATCCGCCTCTCCGACGGGAGGACGATCCGAGGTACCGCGATCGCGCTCAATACCGGAACCGATCGCGGCGTCAACGCGCAGCTCATCAGTGTTGCGGCGAAGCTGCCGAGCCGGTTCACCGTTGGGCTATCAGCGGTACACGCGGCGATCAACGGCATCGCGCCGACCATCGACGATCCCCAGCCGATCGGCGGCGACATCCCCTACAGTACCTTCGTCGCGTCGCTTACTGGCGCTCGCGAATCGCCCCGTCACGTCACGACAGGGGTCGCGCTTCGCTACCGCACCGGCGAAGTCGACGGGGTGGCTCGCTCAACATTCGGGCTCGACGGTGGAGTTCTCGTGGATCGGTTGCTCGGATTCGACGCGCGCCTTGGCCTATCCAGCTTCCTCTGGGGGCCGGGCACTGGAGAGGGTCAGGACGCATCGTTTTCCGGCGCAGTCGATTCGCGCGTGATCGGAGCGGACTCTACGCGTCAGGCGCGACTGGGCTACTCGTACGCCGCGGGCGACGGCGCCGCAGGTGGGCATTACGTTTTCGCGACGGGGCGTTTGTCTCGATGGATCGCGCGAGTGGGCGTCGCACGCACGTCGGTGTTCGGCACCGCCGATACCTCGCTCCGACTCGCGCTCGTCCTGCGTTATGCGCGATACACGGTTGGCCTGTCGCGCGAAGAGAGCGCAGGCGGGTTCGATCCGACCTACCAGTTTGTTCTCAGTGGGGTTTTCCGGTGAAGACGAACCTGCTCAACCTCGATCCCTCGTCGGCAGCTCAGGCCGTGCGTGACTTCGCCGTCGCGCGCGGAGAGCCGGCATATCGCGGCGCGCAGGTGGTTCGTCGCCTGTGGCACACCCCGGTCGCGACGTTCGAGCAGATGACCGAGCTGCCGAAGACGTTTCGCAGCGCACTCGAAGAAGCGTTCGTCATCCCGCGACTCGACATCGCGTCCAGGCAGAAGTCCGTCGACGGCACCGAGAAGTTTCTGTTCCGCCTGCATGACGGCCAGCACATCGAGACGGTCGCGATTCCCGAGGGCGACCGGCTGACTTTCTGCGTTTCGTCGCAGGCCGGTTGTGCGCTGCGCTGTGCGTTCTGTGCGACCGGGTTGATGGGGTTCGCACGCAATCTCGAGGCGTACGAGATCGCCGGACAGGTGCGCGAGCTCGCGCTCCTCGATCCACCGCTCGTCGCCAGCAACATCGTCTTCATGGGCATGGGCGAGCCGCTACTCAACTGGCCCGCCATCGACAGGGTCCTAACGATCCTGAACGACCAGCAAGGGTTCGGCATCGGGGCGCGACACATCACGGTGTCGACCGTTGGCGTTCTGCCCGGCATCGTGGCGCTCGCGGCGCGCCCCGAACAGTTTCGCCTCGCGATCTCGATCCATGCGCCGAGCGACGCACTGCGCCACACGCTCATGCCGATCAACACGAAGTACCCCCTGGCCGACGTGATCGCGGCGGCGGGCGAGTTCGACCGGCGAGTCACGTTCGAGTACGTGATGCTCGGCGGCGTGAACGACGGCCCGCAAGAGGCCAAGGAGCTCGCGGCGCTGGCGCGGCAGTGCCGCGCGTTCGTGAACCTGATTCCGCTTCATCCGGGCGGCGCGGGCAACTTCACGCCCACGACGGCTGAAGACATCCGCCGGTTTGCCGGGTGGCTCCGGCGCGATGGCGTCGAGGTCGCGATCCGAAAGAGCCGCGGAATGGACATCGCGGCTGCGTGCGGCCAGCTACGGGCTGAACGGCTGCGGCGGCGGCCGCCACGAGACGCCAAGCACCACGGTGACGTCCACGTAGCGTGAGGTGTCGGGCCGCGCCTCGACGCGCACGCCGCCTAACGCCTGGCCGACGAGGCGCGCCCATTCCAGGTGCTTCGACCGGTCAAGCACGACGGTCGAGTCCTGCGTCCGATCGCTCGTGGTGTACGTGACGACGTCGAATCCACGATCGCGAAGGAGTCGTGTCGCGCGCCGCGCGAGCCCTCGGGTCTTCGTCGCGTTGATGATCTCCACACGCACGCGCGTGTTGGCCGGCGCCGTGACTTCCTTCGCGACGAAGCGAGCGAGCGGCGTGGCCCGCACGGGAGTCGGGCGCGTCCGCGCCATCCAGAGTGCGGCGCCCGCCACCGCCACGGCGGCCAGCGTCGCCCCGACGAGCAGTCGGCGTTTCACGCTCATCGCACGCTGTTCCACAGGTCCGCGGTCTCGGGAAAGAGCATCTTCCCTTCGCGGACGGTCCATTCAATGCGCGTCCGAACCACCTGCCGGAACACGCCGTCGAAGTCGGTCGTCGCGTGCGCGGCGAGAAACGCGCGGTCGGCCTGCAGGAACGGTCGGCCCGGCTCGAGAAAGTCCGCCATGTAGAGCGCCTTTCCCGTGCGGCCCCAGTGCGCGCTGCCTAACGTGTGCCAGCGGATCGCTTCGAGCACATCGGTTCGGGTCTCCCCGTCCCGCGCGAGCCGCTCGGCGACGGCGGGCCCGTGCAGGATGTGCCATGGGCGCTGCGTGTCTCCGGTGAGACGTCGGAGCTCGTTCTCATCGGCATCGCGGAGCGCATCGTGAAGCACACCGACGTCGTGCCACGCCTTTCGCTCCTCCGCCGTCGACGCGAGCGCGCTGGCCCACTGGTCCAGCAGCGCCGTAACGCGGGCGATGTGCGCACGCCGCTTCTCGGTCACCCGTGCCCACGGCGGCAGCACGACGTCGGTTGCTGTCGCCACCCGCCGACCGTCGTCCGCGTTCACTCGCCCTCGCCGATGATCATGTTGTCGATGAGTCGTGTGGCGCCGACACGCGCGGCAACGATCGCTACGCTGTGGGCGCTTGCCGTGGTCACCGGTTTCATCTCGTTCGGATCGACCACCGCGAAATAATCGGCTCGCACGTCCGGATATCCAGCGAGCGCATCGCGGCCAACGCCGGTAAGTCGTGCTCCACTCCGTTCGCCGTCCGCGAACGCGCCAGCGACGGCGCGAAGGCTCGTCACCAACGCGAGCGCGTTCGTGCGAGCCGACGCGTCGAGATACGTGTTTCGGCTCGAGAGCGCGAGGCCATCCCTCTCTCGCACCGTCGGAGCCACGACCATCTCGATGGGAAAGTTCAGCTCCCGCACCATCCGCCGAATGAGCGTCGCCTGCTGGAAATCCTTTCGACCGAACACTGCGACATCCGGCGCGACGATGTTGAACAGCTTCGCCACGACCGTCAGCACGCCACTGAAATGGCCGGGCCGAACCTCGCCCTCCCACCGGGTCGGCAAGTCATCGGCGCTGACGTGCAGTGAAGGCGGAGTCGGGTAGATCTCGGACACCTGAGGCAGGAACAGCAGGTCGACCCCGCGCCCTTCCGCTTTCGCCGCATCGCCGCTCAGGTCCCGAGGGTAGCGCAAGAAGTCCTCGTTCGGTCCGAACTGCGTCGGGTTGACGAAGAGGCTCATCACCACGCAACCCGTCTCGCGCTTCGCTTCGTCCACGAGCCGGAGATGCCCCTCGTGCAGAAAACCCATCGTCGGGACGAAGCCTATCCGCGCGCCACCTGCGCGCGCCCTCGCGATCGCCGCGCGCACCTCGGCGATGGTCTCGATCTGCCTCACGAGTCAGAAACTGTGTTCGGTGTCCGGATAACGCCCGCCGCGCACGTCGTCGGCGAAACGACCCACGGCCGAGCGCACATCGGCGGCGAGCTCCGCGTAACGCCGCAGGAACTTCGGCTTGAAGGTATCGTTGAGACCGAGCAGATCGTGCAGCACGAGCACCTGACCACCGCAGTCCGGACCCGCTCCGATACCGATCGTGGGAATCTCAACCGCAGCCGTGACGGTTTTCGCCACGGACGACGGCATGAGCTCCAGCACGACGGAGAACGCGCCCGCGGCCTCGACGCGCCGTGCTTCGTCGACCATCCGCTCCTGATCGCCGGGCGCGCGTCCCTGCACGCGAAAGCCGCCGAGCGTGTTCACCGACTGCGGCGTGAAGCCAATGTGGCCCATCACGGGAATGCCGGCGCGGGTCATCGCCTGAATCCTCGCCGCGATGTCGTCGTCGCCGCCTTCGACCTTCACCGCGTGCGCGTTGGTCTCCTTCATGATTCGGCCGGCGTTCCGGAGGGCATCCTCCGTGCTCACCTGGTAGCTCATGAACGGCATGTCGACGACGACCATGGCGCGCGTCGCGCCGCGTCGCACGGCCGCTCCGTGGTGGATCATCTGGTCCATCGTGACCGGCACGGTCGAATCGAGACCGAGGATCACGTTCGCCATCGAGTCGCCCACGAGGATGAGGTCCGCGCCGCCCTCCTCGGAGAGGCGAGCGAAGAGCGCGTCGTAGGCCGACACCATGACGAGGCGCTCCCCGCGCTGCTTCTTGGCGAGCACCTCGCGCACGGTGATCCGCCGGCCGTCGACGCGTCCGCTACTCATTGGCGTCGGGCCTCATCGCCTCGCGCAGCGCGGCGAGCTCTCGCTGCCAGAACGGACGGTCGGCGAGCCCGGGGTGCGGGATGATGAGCTCCGCGGTGGTCACGACGCGGTCGTTGAAAAGCACGATGTCGAGGTCGAGGGTTCGCGACCCCCATCGGCTCGAGCGGACACGACCCGCCTCGGCCTCGATATGGTGGAGCCGCGCGAGCAGCGCGGCCGGGTCGAGCGTCGTTTCGACGGCGAGCATCTGATTCAGGTAGGGCGGTTGAGCGAGTCCGCCAAGGGGCGCCGTCTCCTCGACCGCGGACGCAGCGACCACGCGACATTCCGGGATGGCGTCGATGGCTTCTCGTGCGCGCGCCAGATGCGCGTGACGGTCACCGAGGTTCGAACCGAGCGCGATGTACGCGATCTCGCTCACCGGGCGGAACGTAGAAACCGCTGCCGGCGGTGTCAATTCACCGTGGCTGCAACATCGGGATCAGTTCACGCTGTGTGTGGTCACGCGCGCGATCCTTCGGGTCAGATCGCTCAGGTCCGCGGCGACCTCGCGGAGCTCGTGCGCGGCGCCCTCCAGCTCTCGAAGCGCGCGCGCCTGATCCGACGCTGAGCGCGTGACGTTCTCAGCCCCTTCGCGGTTGCGGCGCGAGATCTCGGCGATGCGTGCCACCCGCTCGCTGAGCCGGCCGACCTCGGATTCCTGCGCGCGCGATGTGTCGGCGATGCGCTGCCCCCAGGTCAGGCTGGCCGCCGTGGCTTCGACGATCTCATCGAGCGCGGTGCGCGCCGACTCCGAGAGCGACTCGACGTCGCTCATCATCGTCTGTCCACGGCTGACCTGTGATGCCACCTGGCGCATCTGGTCATCGAACCCGGTCACGATGTCGCCGGCATCCTCAGATGCCCGCGCGCTCTGCTCCGCAAGCTTTCGCACCTCGTTGGCCACGACGGCAAACCCCTGTCCCTGCTCGCCCGCACGCGCTGCCTCGATCGCCGCATTGAGCGCGAGCAGGTTGGTCTGGTCGGCGAGCTCCTTGATGACCGCGATGAAGTCGGTGATGCGCCGTGTGCTTTTCGACAGGCCGCCGATCTGCGCCGCGCTCTCTCCGACGAACCGCTTCGCGTTCACCAGCCGCTCGATCGCCATGCCGATCGTGTCGCGATGCTCCGTGGCAATCCGGGTCGCGCGCTCGCTCGCCCTCGCGGCGTCACCGCCGTCGCGCGCGATCGTGGACGTCTTCTCGTGCAGCGACCGCGCCACGTCGAGGCTCCGATCAGCCTGTTCGCTCTCTTCGCCAATGCCGCGCGTGATCTCCGCGGTGTTCTGGGCGACGATCTCGGCGCCGCCCCGCAGCGCCCGCGCTGAAACGTTCAGCGTCTCGAGTTGCGTCTCGACGCGAGCGAGCGCGGCGAGGAGCGGTTGACGCAGGTCCTGAATGTGCAGCGCGGTCGCGAGCTGGTTGGCGAAGCGCGCCACGAGCGCGATCTCCTTTGGCCCATACGTGCCGCGTTTGTGGTGATCGAGCTCGACGACGCCGATTGCGCGGTCACCGAACCGCAGCGGCACGATCGCGAGGCTCACCGCTGATGGTCCGATCCCCCGGGCGCGCGCGTCGCTGGCAGCGTCGGAGACCACCACTGACTCGCCGGTGCTCATGGCGGTGTCGCGGAGGCGACCGCCGAACACACCGTTCTCTCTCGGCTCGGCGAGCAGCCCTTCACCTGCCTGGTAGATGAGACGGAGCGACCCGCCGCTCAAACGCCAGATGCGGAACCCGTTCCAGTCCACGAGCCTGTTCGCCAGGCGCTCGAGCTGATGCAGCGACTCGGCGAGGTTCGCGTCGGACGACACGACCTGCTCCATCGCGTGGATCTTGTTCAGTTCCTCCGCGGCGACGGCCTCCTCGAGAATGCGCTTGAGCAACAGTCCGGCGAACACGAGCACGAACGCGATGACCACCCACCCGGTCCAGCCGACGCTCGCAATAGCGATGAGCGAGGCCAGGACCGCAATGGTTCCGGCCCCGAACGCGATGACCTCGTAGCGAAGAATGAGGGAGCGCTCGTCAGGGAAGAGCTTGTCGCGGATGAGCAGCGAGCAGTAGAGCAGCCCGCGGCTGAACACAAAGTGAGCGGCGAGGAACAGCGCGACGGCCGGGACCAGCTCGGTCGTCAGGTGTCCGATGTCCGTGCCGCCGTTGAGCGCCACGAACCAGGCGTAGAACCCGAAGGCGGCGAATAGCGCCAGCGCCTCTCGCCCCGCGTTGATGGCGCTTGCCGCGGGCGCCTTCCGGAGCAGCCACCAGTCAGCGAGGAAGACGCCGAGGTACAGGCCTAACGCCGTGGCGGGAGCGCCAACGATGACTGCGCCTCCGGCGGCCACCATGCCGAGGAGGTTGAGCGCCGAGTACTTCGTGAGCGGGATCTGGAATGCGCGCAGGAGGAGTGACGCCGCGAAGATCGCCGCTACGGTCACCGCCTGCGAGAGCCACCGAGGGTCGAGCGCGAGCGCCACGAGCAGCAGCACCGTGCCAATGCTCGCGACGAGTCGTGCGTACAGCGACAGAAACCGATTCATCTCGAGCCGCCGCGCACGGCAAGGCATCCGATCACTGAGCCACGTCGCATCGACTCAGATCTCGTCGAGAGCTCGCCGCAGCGTGGACACGAGGTCCGCCGCGGCGTCCACGGACTTGTTCGCCGCCTGAACGATTGCGCTCCCGACGACGATGCCATCTGCCAGTCGTCCGACCGCCTTGGCCTGGTCGGCTGTCGAGATCCCGAACCCAACGCAGACCGGCAGCGCTGTCGCCTGACGCAGGCGCGCGAGCGTCTCCGGAAGCTCCGCCGGTACGTCGCTCCTGACCCCCGTCACGCCGCGTCGGCTGATGAGGTACACGAACCCGCTCCCGTGCGCGGCGATCTCGCGCATGCGCTCGAGCGGCGTCGTGGGTGCCACGAGGCGCACGAACCCGAGTGGTCCGTTGCCTAACCACTGTTCGCGGACGGGGTCCGCCCCGACCGGCAGATCCGTCACCAGAACACCATGCGCGCCCGCGGCCGCCGCACGTTCCAGCACGTCCGACCCGGCGGCGAGGAGCGGGTTGAGCTAGGTGAACAGCACGACCGGTACGCGCACACGAGCGTCGCGGATCAGGTCGAGCGTCCGTCCGAGCGTCATGCCGTGGTCGAGCGCCCGCTGCGAGCTCGCCTGAATGATCGGCCCATCCGCCATGGGGTCCGAGAACGGCACGCCGAGCTCGATGACATCGGCGCCGGCGGACTCGATGCCGCGGAGGAGCGCGACAGATGTCGCCGGGTCGGGATGTCCGGCGGTCACGTAGCAGACGAGTGCGCGCCGACCTGCATCGCGCAGCGCGCCCATGCGTCGAGTCAGGGGGTCAGACGAAGTAGTCGCCGACGGTGATGCCATAACGATCGGGGTTCTCGGTCTTGATGATCGTCCGCAAATACGCGCCGTCCGCATCCTGCTCGGTCAGATCGACGTTGCGTCCGGGGTACGCCACGTTGCCGCGCTCGTCACTAACGATTCGTACGATCGGCCGGGACACGGCCTCGGGGTTCGGGTTCGCCGAGTGCACGATCGCGAGCTCGAACGTATCGAGCACGACGAGCGTGCCCACCGGGTAGACCCCGAGCAGGTTGATGAACGCTTTCACGACCACCGAATCGAAGCCGCGCCTCGGATTGTCGCGCATACCGGCGAGCACGGCCGCCGGCGACAGGACGTCGGTCTTGTACACCCGACGCGAGGTCGCGGCATCGAAGCCGTCGGCCACCGCCACGATCTTGCTGAAGATGCTCAGCGTGCGCGGCCGGACAATTTTCGGATACCCCGTCAGGTCGCACTTCATGTGGTGCTCGTAGGCCACCGTCATGGCGCGGTACGGCAGCTCTTGCTGGCCGCGAAGCTGGAACAGCGTGAGGAGGCCCATCCATGGGTGCGCGGCGATGAACCGCCAGTCGGTGTCGTCCAGCTGCTCGACCTTGTTCAGCACGTCGAGCGGCACGCGCGATTTTCCGACGTCATGAAACAGCGCGGCGAGCCCGAGGTCGTACAGTTGACGCTTGCTCAGCCCGAGGCGGCGACCGAGCGCCACCGAGAAGATACACACGTTCACGCTGTGGGTGAACGTGTACTCGTCGTAGTCCCGGATCGTCGTTAGGCCGAGCAACGACGTCTCCTCGTTGAGGATCTGGTCGACGATCCCCTGCACCACGCGCTTGATCTTCTTGAGGTTCACGCCTCGGCCCATGCGGACCGAGTTGATGACGTCCTTGGTCGCCGCGACGGACTGGCTGTACGTGCGCTTCGCCGCTTCCTTCGCCCGCTCCCGGAAATCGCCGTCGTCGTCCACGCCGGATGGCGGGGCGATCTCCACGAGCGTCACGCCGCCAGCCTGCAGGCGGTCGGTCACGTCCACGAAACGGTCTTCCGCCTCGCCGGTAGACGGCGCCTGCAGCGCGGAGAGAAAGACAAGCCAGTCGCGCGGCCAGACTCCGGGCATGACGCGAGCGACGCCGACGCCCGCCGCGCGGAACAGCGACAGGATCTGCGTGAAGCTCGCGTAGTTGTCGAGGTCGAGCCGAAGTCTCGTCTGGTTGATGAAGATGAACTCGCTCGTGACGCGTAGCTCGAACTCACCCTCGCGACTCAGGATCTCCGTCGTGAGGGAGGTGAGGTCATCGAGAGACTTCTTGACCGCTTCGTTTTCGACGGGATAGAGGCGAATCGCGCGCGTGGCGCCATGGAGGGCGATGAGGAACGACCGCCCCATGCGGCGGATATACGGGTCGCCACCGATGTCGCTGGAGGAGGCGTTCGTGGTGCCGCGATCGAGGGCGTAGCGGTCGGGCGCGGTCACGCGGTCCCCCCGCGCAGCGCGCGGTTCACTGCATTCCGGACCAGCACATCCTTCTCGCTGGTGGCACGCCGCAGCGTCGCGATGGCCGCCTCGGTGCCGACGCGGCCTAACGCCATCGCCGCGCAGGCGCGCAGCTCCGGATCCTCCTTCTTGCCGAAGAGGCCACGCGAGTTGAGCACGCCGTCCAGCAGCTTGATGCCACCGTCACCGCACAGCGTGCCGAACGCCTCGAAGAGCGCCATCTTCTCCGTGAGGTCGGCCTCGCGCGTGAGCTTGCCCTGAATGGCGGCCTCGATCTTCGCGAGGGCGGGCCGGTGCGCCCTGGCCGCAATCGCTCGGGCGGTCGCGACGCGCACGTCGCGATGCGCGTCGTCGATCGTTCGCTCGAGAAACTGGAGCGCGCCGGGCGAACCGATCTCGCCTAACGCCTGGACGGCCGCGAGTCGGACCTGGAAGTCGGTATCGGTCGTCAGCTTTGCCAGGGCGGCAACCGCGGCGGTCGCGCGCACGGCACCCGCGCGGCGAATCGCTTCGCGGGAAACGTCGCGGTCGGTCGAGCCGATGAGCCTCACGAGCTCCGCGGTGTTCGCCATGGCGAGGCGTGCCGCCGCGTTCTCGAGCAGCACGCGCAGGCGCGGCGTCTGTGCCTTCGTGAGCCACGAGAACACCGTCGCGAGCGCGCCAACCCGCAGCTGGTCGAAGAGCTCGTTCAGGTCTTCCTGGTCGGGCAGCTGTGATGCCTCATCGAGCGACTGCAGGATCTGCGCGAGCACGTCGGGCTCGCTCAACCGGTCGCGAATGCGGAGCAGCTGCTCCTTCTGTTCGGATGTGATCCCCGGTGCGCGCTCGGATGTCTGCGCGGTCTCACGAAGGAGGAAGGCCGCGGTCTTGAATTCGCCCGATGACAGTATGTGAAGCATCAGCGCGTCGAGCAGCGCGGCGATCTCCTCCCGCACACCGCGGTCGCCCTGCGTCTCGTACGTGTCGAGGAGCATCGCGACGACGTTCCGCCGCATGTCGATCGCGTACTCCTTGCGCACCTCCTCGCGGAGGTACTCGATCTCGCTCTCCTCGAGGAAGTACAGCGTGGAGTCGAAGTCCTCGAGGTTGACCACCGACGCGACGGTGGAGTCGATGGGCTGCGCCGATTCCTGGAGCGCCTTCGCGTCCGCCTCCCCGCCGCGAAACCCGGCCCTGTCGATCGGCGCGGCTTGGTCCGTCGAGAGATCGATGTAGCGATAGCGCAGATACGAGAACTCCTGCTCCCACAGCATCGTCAGCAGGTCGTCCTCTTCGGGTGAGACCTTGCGCGACCGCTGCAGGATGTCGAGCAGCGGGACGAGCTCGTGGCGCTCGAACTCCTTGAGGAACCGGAGCTCCCGAATTCCGTCCTTGTACATCATCCACGGGATGTTGTCCGTGGCCTTCTCCGCTTCGTGCAGGACGGGCTCTCCGTACCACCGGAGCTCAGTCTCTGTGACATCGAACACCAGCTCATCCGTCACTTCCCAGATGGGCGAAAACGCTGCGCGGGCGATGTCGAGGGCGCGCAGGTAAGTGGGATTGTTGTGTAGATAGAGCTGGTGGGCACGGGCCGCCTTCACGAGCACTCGCAACACTTCCTCGACGAGAGTGCTCGAACACGGCGGCTCGGGCCGACCCGACTCCTGGGCAGGAGCCGGAACGGAAGATAGCGTCACTCGGGCAACGTGCTCAGCTGGCTGATTTGCGCGACGTCCTTGTCACCTCTACCACTGACGCACAAGAGCACCCGTTGGTCAGGACTCCATCGGCCTTTTTCCCGGTCGATCCACGCCACGGCATGGGCAGTTTCCAATGCGGGGATGATCCCCTCGAGGCGACTCAGCAGCCCGAATCCCGATAGTGCTTCGCTATCAGTGACGGAGAAGTACGTCGCTCGGCCCGAGTCCTTGAGGTACGCGTGCTCAGGCCCGACGCCGGGGTAGTCGAGGCCAGCGGAGATCGAATGAGCAGGGTGCACCTGCCCTGCCGCGTCCTGCAGCAGGTAGCTGAGCGACCCGTGAAGCACGCCCGGAGTGCCCCTGGAGAGCGACGCCGAGTGCCGCTCCGTATCCAGCCCTTCTCCGGCTGCCTCGATTCCGACCAGCTCGACGTCGCCGTCATCGATGAACCCGGCGAACACCCCCATGGCATTGGAGCCGCCTCCGACGCACGCGACCACCGTGGCAGGCAGACCGCCCGTCCGCTCCAGCATCTGGTCCCGCGCCTCTCGGCCAATGACGGCCTGGAACTCACGGACCATGCGCGGATACGGCGCGGGGCCCACCACGGAACCGATGATGTAGTGGGTGTCCTCGACGTTCGTGACCCAGTCGCGGATCGCCTCTGTCGTCGCGTCCTTGAGTGTTCTCGTGCCGCTCGTCACCGGGATGACTGTGGCGCCCATGAGGCGCATGCGGAACACATTCAGCTCCTGCCGCCGCATGTCTTCCTCACCCATGTACACCACGCACGTGAGCCCGAATCGAGCGCAGACGGTCGCCGTCGCAACGCCGTGCTGACCAGCGCCGGTCTCCGCGATGATCCGAGTCTTCCCCATCCGTCGAGCGAGGAGAACCTGGCCAACGGTGTTGTTGATCTTGTGAGCACCGGTGTGGTTCAGGTCCTCCCGTTTGAGATAGATCCGAGCGCCAACGCGTTCCGAGAGTCGCGGCGCGTCGCTCAGGATCGACGGGCGGCCTACGTAATCCCGGAGCATCCCGTCGAGCGCAGCACGAAACGACGGGTCGGCCATCGCATCGTCGAACGCTACCTCGAGCGCATCGATCGCGGGAATGAGCGTCTCCGGGACGTACCTCCCGCCGAACTTGCCGAATCGATCGCGCGCCTGCTCGCGCGGGACATCCGTCGTCACCGGTGTCGCCGTCGTCGTGTCGCTCACTCAGAATTCTCCTCGTCGGCGCACGGCATCGCTGAATGCGCGCATGCGTGCGTGGTCCTTGATTCCGGGGGCGCTCTCCACGCCGGATGATACATCGACCACGTCCGGCGCGACGACGCGCACGGCGTGCGAGACGTTTTCGGGATTCAACCCGCCCGCGAGCACGACGCGCGCGCGAACCCGTCGCCGGTCGAGCGTTCGCGCGATCGCGTCCCAGTCGAACGCCTGGCCGGTCCCGCCGAGCTGTCCCGGGATCTTGGCATCGAGCACGACGGCGTCGGCAACGCTGAACAGTGCTGCGGCTTCCATCGGAAGCTCGCCGGCGGCGATTCTCACGGCAGCCCACACCTCACCATTGAAGAACGGTCGCACGCGTTCCACGACGCCTGGGGAGGGGTCGCCGTGAAGCTGGACGACGTCGAGGCCTACGTCGGAAGCGAGCGTCGCGATCGTCTCGACGGTCGCTGACCCGAACACGCCGACCGTGCTCGCCCGGCCTCGCACGCCGGCGATCACCGCGGAAGCCGCCGCCGGCTCGACGCGCCGCGGACTGTCGGCGAAGATGACGCCGACGTACGCCGCGCCTAACGACGCGGCGTACTCCGCGTCCTCCGCCCGCGTCAGCCCGCAGAACTTGATCTCAACCGTCACGGCGCTTCCGCGCGACGCCGGTGAGCGCCGCGACCGCCGCCGCCGGGTCGGACGCCGCAGAAACCGCCGACCCCACCAGGACCGCGTCGGCTCCGGCGCCCGCGGCGCGTTCGACGTCGGCCCGCGTGCTCACGCCGCTCTCGGCGATCGCCAGTCGGTTGGCCGGAAGGAGCGGGATGAGCCGCGACGTAACCGCGGGATCGATCACCAGTGTCTCGAGATCCCGGCTGTTCACACCGATGACCGCGTCCTCGATCGCGAGCGCGTGCTCCAGCTCCCACTCGCTCCGCACTTCCACCAGCACTTCGATCCCGAGATCGGAAGCCGTGTCGGCCATCGCTCGAAGGGTGTCCGGCGACAAGGCCCGGGCGATCAGCAACAGGGCCGATGCGCTGGCAGCGCGCGCCTCGAGCACCTGGATCGGATGGACGTGGAAGTCCTTCTTGAGCGTCGGGAGCGACGTGGCCGTTCGGGCGTCTGTCAGGTCCTGAATCGATCCTCCGAACTCGCTCGGCTCGGTGAGAATCGAGAGCGCGGCAGCGCCTCCGCGCGCGTAGGCGGTCGCCTGGGCCGCGGCGTCGATCGTCGCGTTGATCACGCCCTTGGAAGGCGACCGGCGCTTCACTTCGGCGATCACGCCCACGTCGCTCCGTCGGAGCGCTGCCGCGAAAGACTGTCCCGCCGGAGCGTCCCTGCCGAGGTCCCGCAGCTCGGCCGACCGTTTCTCGAGCGCTTGTGCTCTTGCCGCTGCGGCAGCCGACAGGCGACCCAGCGGGCCTCCCGGAGCGGTCCACGCACGTTTTGCTTGCACTTCGGCCCTTGTTCGGATATCGTACTCTTCGGCTGTTGTTCGGGAACAACGCCTGTCGGCTCAACCTGCGGGGATCCCTATGCCGCTCACCAAGCGTCAACGCGAAATCCTGGACTACCTCTCGGCGTATGCCGAGGAGCGAGGGTACGCACCGAGCTTCGAGGAGATCGCGTCGCATTTCAACTATAACTCGCTCGCCACTGTGCACGAGCACCTGAGCAACCTCGAGCGGAAGGGCTACATCAAGCGCAGCTATAACGAGAGCCGCGCCATCGAGATTCTGCCGTCCGAGGTCTTTCAGCGGGCCGTGGAGCTACCCCTGCTCGGCATGGTAGCCGCCGGTTACCCGATCGAGGCGATAACGGCGAACGAGAGCGTCGCCGTGCCCGACGATTTCGTCCGGCGTTCGGGCAACCATTACGTGCTTCGCGTTCGCGGCAACTCGATGATCGATGAGCAGATTCGCGATGGCGATTTCGTCGTCGTGAACGAGCGCCAACGCGCCGACAACGGCGAGATGGTCATCGCGATGCTCAGCGGCAACTCGGCGACGGTGAAGAAGTTTTACCGCGAGAAGGACGGGCGGATTCGCCTTCAGCCGGCCAATGAGTCCATGTCGCCCATGTACGTGCACGAGAACGACATCAGCATCCAGGGCGTCGTCGTGGGCGTACTGCGGCGCTACTAGGGGCGAAACCCCTCAGCGCGCCGCGTAGGCTTTCCGCATCCGGTCCAATGCCGCCGCGCCGGCGCCGCTCGCGAGCGCCCGGCTCGCGGCGGCAACCGACTCGTGGAACGAGCGACCTCCCGGCGCGACGTAAAGTGCGCCGGCGGCGTTCAGAACCACCGCTGCCCGCGCCGCCGGGTGCCCCCTTCCCGTCAGCACCTCGGTGATCGTGCGGGCGTTGTCCGCCGGGCCTCCTCCCGCCAGATCCGACGGGCTCAGGCCGGTAAATCCGTAATCCTCCGGCCTGATCGTCCATTCCGTCACCGCGCCGTCACGCACTTCGGCGACGTGCGTTGGTCCCATCGGCGAGATCTCATCCATCCCGGGCTCTCCGTGCACCACGAGCGCGTGCGCGGCGCCTAACGCGGCGAGGGCACCCGCGAGGAGCGCCATCCTGCCGCGCTCCGCTACCCCTACCACCTGCCGCGCGGCGCCGGCGGGATTCGCCAACGGGCCGACGATGTTCATCACCGTCGGGATTCCGAGCTCGCGTCGTACGGGGCCCACGTGTCGCATAGCCGGATGCATGGCCGGAGCGAACATGAAGGTGATCCCGGCTTCGTCGAGCGCGCGCGCCGCGACCTCGACTGGCGCCTCGAGCGTCACGCCGAGTTGTTCGAGGACATCCGCGCTTCCGCACTGCGTCGTGAACGAGCGATTGCCGTGCTTGGCGATGCGAACGCCTGCACCGGCGGCCAGCAGCGCAGCAGCCGTCGAGATGTTGAAGGTGGGTACTGCGCCGCCACCGGTGCCGCAGGTATCTACGAGATCGTCCGCTGTGGCCACCGGCAGGCGAACCATCGCGCCGCGCAGCGCGCGCGCCGCCCCCGTAACCTCCTCGGCCGTCTCGCCCTTCACCCGCAGCCCGATGAGCAGCGCGGCGATCTGGGCGGCCGTCGCCTCGCCGCGCATGATGATCCCGAAGGCGTCGGTCGCCAGCTCCGCGTCGAGGGATTCGCCGAACGCCACCCGCTTGATCGCCGCCTGGAGCGCGCTTGGTGGGGACGCAGGTGCCGTCACGTTCGAGGCCGCCTAACGCGTAGTGATGGACTCCACGAGACGCGTCGCGAGCGACGCGTTCGTGGCCACAAGCGCGATGACGAGCGCGAGGACCTGCACCCGCTCGAGATCGTCGTCCACGAACACGCCGTACTGCGCCCGGTTCGTGAGGTTGAGGACGCCCACAAACTCCCCCTGGTAAACCAGTGGAAAGCTGATGAACGACCCGGTGGTGAAATGCTGGTCGAGCAGCAATGGGTGCGTGGTCGCCTGCCTGACGTCCTGCACGAGCAGCGGCTCACGCGCCTGCGCTACGCGCCCGGCGACGCCCTGCCCGATTCTGATCCGCGATCCCTCGGCGATGAACGGCGCGAGACCGCGCGACGCCGCCAGGAACATGTAGCCAGGCTCCGGAGCGACGAGCATGAGCGAGCAGCGCTGCGCCTGCATGTCGTCGCCAACGAGTGCGAGCAGGCCATCGACGAGCTGCCGGGGATCCGCGACCGTCGCGTCCAGCTTGAGCACGCGTTCGATGAGGTAGAGCGTGCGCGTGCGCTGGCGAAGTGACTCGCTGCGGCGATGGAGCTCGACGTGCGCCTGCTCGAGCTGGCTCACAGCGGCAGTGACGTGACCTTCGATCTCGTCGGAATGGCGCTTGGCCTTGCGCGCCTGCTCGTTCGCCTTCGCGACCTCGCGCTCGAGCGCCACGATTCGGGCCGAGACCTCGTCGCTCGTCGGCGCGCGAGCTTCGTCCTTCGCGCGGATCAGCTCGTGTTCGAGCTCGGCGAGCCGGCGTACGTATTCGCCGTGCACGCGCTGCGTGACGTCTTCGAGCGTGCGGACCGCCTCTTCGCGGGCCTCGCGTTCGGCCAGCCGCGCGTACCCCAACTCGAAGAGTGCGACGAACGGAGCGAATCGGTCGACCGAGCGCGTGCCGAACATCTTTTTCTGCTCGTAAAGCGCGACGACTGCCGCCAGGCAGCCGTCGACGTGAACGCCGCGCAGCGAAAGGATCCCGCCATCCGGAAACGCCGGGAAGCTGAACATGCGCGCGTACTCAACCGAGCGGTCGCCGAGATCGACGAACTGCCCGCCGGCCGCGACCTGCGTCCGAATCGTGGCCGGAAGGCGGTCGAACGTCGTCTCGACCGGCGTCTTCACGACCCGTCCGCCGGTTGGCGTCAGGCGCTCACGGAGCATCTCTCGGCGAGCGTCGTAACGCAGCAGCCCGAGGTGCGCCGTGCGGTCGACGTCGGCGAGACCTTCGCCGAGCGCAACCAGGGCAGCATCGTAGTCAGGCGCGACGCTCAGGGCGTGCGCGAGCGAGGGAAGGTTCCGCGTAGACATGAACTGGGGAGCCGTCGGCGGGCGCGAATTCGCTTCGATCGGCGACGCGAATGTTGAGGCGTACGTCTCGCAAAGTCAATCGCTTCCGCCCCTGGGCTCGATCGTTTTGTGTTGCTTGACAGAGGGGTGGGTGGGGCTAGTTTCCGAGCGATGACAGTGCGCACCGTGCAGCTCGTGCTGCACTACGACGGCTCTGCCTTCGCAGGATGGCAGCGTCAGCCGAACGAGCGCACTGTGCAGGGCGAGCTGGAGCGAGTGTTGACGCGCCTGACCGGCGGTCACGTCGCGGCTCTTGGTGCGGGTCGGACCGACGCTGGTGTGCACGCGCGTGGCCAGGCGGTCGGCGTGCGGGTAAGCGAACGATGGTCCGCCGCGAACTTGAGACGCGCACTGAACGCGTTGCTGCCGCGCGACATTTGGGTCAGGGCCGCGTATGACATGCGGCCTGAATTCCACGCACGGTACAGCGCTCTCTCCCGCCGATACAGCTACTACGTTGGAACCGACGAAGAGGCCCGCTCGCCGTTCCGCCGCCACACTGAGTGGCCATACGCTCGCACCCTCGACCGCGACGTGTTGGACCTCGCGACGAGGCTCATCGTCGGGGAGCATTGCTTCGTCGCGTTCGCGGTCCGAGGCACCGCGCCGGAAAGCGACGACCATCGATGCATCATCCACTCGGCCGACTGGAAGGATCGCGCGGGTGGCCTCGTCTTCGAGATCGAGGCGAATCGCTTCCTTCACCACATGGTGCGCTTCGTCGTGGGCACCCTCATCGAGGTGGCAGCGGGAAAACGCGAGCACGACGCAATCCATCGACTGCTCGCGGCATCATCCAACGACGACGTCTCTCCGCCGGCACCACCGCACGGGCTGTTTCTCGATCGCGTGACGTACTCTCCCGACCTGTACCTTCAGACCGAATGAAGATTTTCATCGCGACGGCGAAGCTCGACGACATCCGGTGGGCGCACTCGCACGGGCTCGTGGACGGCGTTCTCACGACGCCGCCACTGCTGACCGCGGAAGTTCATCCCGCCGGCGCCACCGATCTCCTCGCCGAGATCTGTCACGTAGCAACGTTTCCTGTGGCGGCAACGGTGGGCGCAGTGAACGCGGGCGACATCTATCGCGACGCACGCGAGCTGGCGAAGCTGTCAGATTCCGTCATCGTGCAGATACCGTTCGTGGAAGACGCGATCGAGGCGATACGACGGCTGAGCGCGGAGGGGGTTCGCGTGGCGGCGACGCTGGTTTTCAACGCTGCGCAGGCTGTGCTGGCAGCGAAGGCGGGAGCCGGGACGGTCTGCGTGCACGTCGATCAGATCGACGCGCAGGGCCAGGACGGCGTCGACACGATCGCGGAGATTCATCAGGTGTTCCAGTTGCACGGCGCGGAGTGTGACGTGCTGGCAGCGATGCCGCGGAACGCCGCCCAGTTTACGGGGTGTGCACTCGCTGGTGCCGACGCCATCGCGGTGTCGCCCGAGGTGCTGCGCGCCCTGCTCTTGCATCCGCTGACGGACCGGGGGATCGATCGGTTTCTCACCGATCTCAGCCGCACTCATCGTACGAGAGTCAAGTGATGTTCGCGACGCGCTTCATCGCCGCGGCGCTCGCTGCCGCATCGTTAGCCGGTTGCAAGGGAGCGAGCCCGGCTGATTCGCTTGCGCAGTCCCTTCCGAAGACGGCTGCAGCACCACAGACCGTTTCTGCCTCACGCCGGACGGCGATCACGGAGGCAGTTGCTCGCGTGGCCCCGGCGGTCGTCACCGTTCAAACCGAGGTCGTCGAACGAGTGCCGGTGGACCCGTTCGAGTGGATCACCGGACGCCAATCGGGCGAACGGATCGGCGCCGGACTCGGCTCCGGCTTCATTACCGACCCTAACGGCACGATCGTGACGAACGCACACGTGGTGGCGGGTGCCACTCGTGTGTCAGTCGCGATGCGCGACGGCAAGACCTTCCCCGCGAAGGTGCTCGGTGTCGACGAGCAGAACGACCTCGCGGTGCTCAAGATCGACGCGAAGAACCTCCCCGTCGCCCCGTTAGGCAGCTCCGATGATGTCATCATCGGCGAGTGGTCGATCGCGATTGGCAATCCGTACGGGTTCCTGCTCGGAAATACCGAGCCGAGCGTCACCGCTGGCGTCATCAGCGCGACCGGTCGGAACCTCATCGGCCAGGCGGAAGGCGGCGGCGCCTACGTCGACATGATCCAGACCGACGCATCGATCAACCCCGGCAACTCCGGTGGGCCGCTGGTGAACGCCGATGGTGTGGTCATCGGCGTCAACACATCGATCTATTCGCCGAGCGGCGGGTCGGTGGGGCTTGGCTTCGCGATCCCCATCAACCGCGCGAAGCGCGTCGCGGAGGACCTCGTCGCGCACGGGCGGCTTCGACAGCCCTGGATCGGCATCAAGGTTCAGCAGCCGAGCGGCGGGGATCCCCGTGCCGCGCTAAACGCTGGCGTCATGGTAACCGCGGTCGTGCCGGGGTCCCCAGCGGCGAAGGCGGGAATCGAGCGCGGGGACCAGGTCGTGCGCGCCGGAACGCGCGTGCTGAAGAATCCATTTGACTGGGAAGCGGAACGACTCGACCTCCGGGTAGGCGAGCGCATCCCGATGGTGATCCGCCGCGGCAGCCGCGAGATCAACATGAATGTCGAGGTCGCGGACCTGCCGGAGGTGAGCGCGCCGAAGGTGGCGGTGGTCAAGGAGCTCGAGCTGGTGACGCTCACGCCGGCGATTCGCGCCGAGCGCGGAATTCGGTCGCCGAAAGGTGCGGTGGTCTACAACGTCAGCGACCGTATCTCCAACGAGGTTGGAATCCAGCGCGGCGATGTGATCGTGCAGATCAATCGCATAATGATCAACACTGCGGCGGACGTGAAGACCGCGCTCGACACCTACGCGGGACGCGCCGCGATGCGGGTGGTCTGGGAGCGTGGGGGCCGTATCTATTACAACGACATCGTGATCCAGTGACCAACCACGCCGACCAACGGCTGACACAATACAGTTCCCCACTCGCCGAGCGTTACGCGTCGGCCGAGATGCTCCGCCTCTGGTCGCCAGCCATGCGGCATGGGCTCTGGCGCCAGCTCTGGCTCGCGCTCGCCGAAGCCGAACAGGCGCTCGGCGTGCCGATTCCCGATGAGGCCATCGCGCAGATGCGCCGTCACCTGGATGCCATCGATTTCGAGGCGGTCGCGACCTACGAACGGCGGTTCCGGCATGACGTCATGGCGCACGTCCACGCGTTCGGCGACGTGGCGCCGGCGGCGAAGCCGTTCATCCACCTCGGGGCGACCAGCGCGTACGTCACCGACAACGCGGACCTGATTCTCATGCGTCGCGGGCTCGACCTGCTGCGGGGGCGCCTGATTACGGCGCTGAGGGCGCTGGCCGTGTTCGCGCGAGAGTGGCGAGCCGAGCCCACGTTAGGCTACACACACCTGCAGCCGGCGCAGCTGACGACCGTCGGCAAGCGGGCGACGCTCTGGATGCAGGATCTCGTGCTCGACCTCATGGATCTCGACTACCGGCGTGCTACTTTGCCGTTTCGGGGCGTGAAAGGGACAACCGGCACGCAGGCGAGCTTTCTTCAGCTCTTCGATGGCGACCATGAGCGCGTTCGGGAGCTCGATCGTCGGGTGACGGCGGCGATGGACTTCACCCACTCGCTGAGCGTGACCGGTCAGACGTATACGCGAAAGCTCGATGCCCAGGTGCTCGGCGTGGTTTCCGGAATCGCGGCGTCCGCCGCGAAGTTCAGCAGCGACATCCGCATGCTGCAGGCATTCGGCGAGATCGAGGAGCCGTTCGAGTCCGAGCAGATCGGGTCATCGGCGATGGCGTACAAGCGGAACCCGATGCGAGCCGAGCGCATCGCATCGCTCGCGCGGTTCGTGGGATCGCTGGAGCCTAACGCCAACCAGACGCATGGGGTGCAGTACTTCGAGCGGACACTCGACGATAGCGCGAACCGCCGCCTGGTGATTCCCGAGGCGTTTCTCGCCACCGACGCCATCCTGATTCTCATGGTGAACATCGCGAGCGGCCTGGAAGTGCACCCGGCCCGAATCAGGCAACGAATCGGTGACGAGCTGCCGTTCATGGCGACCGAGGACCTGATCGTGCGCGCGGTGCGCGCCGGAGGCGATCGTCAGGCAGCGCATGAGGTGATTCGCCGCCACAGCGTCGCCGCGGCGCGCGCGATGAAGGACGAGGGCAAACGCAACGACATGCTCGAGCGATTGGCTGCCGACCCCGAGTACGGGGTCCCCATTGGCGACCTTCGCGAGGCGCTCGAGCCACGACGGTTCGTCGGCCGTGCCGCCGAGCAGGTGGACGAGTTCCTCGAGGAGATCGTGAACCCGTTGCTCGCGGGCACACCCGCGGTGGACCTTCGAGAGGTGGCCGAGGTGCGAGTATGACCGGCGTCGCGACGACCGCGCTCCCGCTCGGTATCCTCCGGCGAGGGAAGGTCCGCGACGTCTACGAGGTCGACGCGGATCGCCTGTTGGTTGTGACAACCGACCGTGTCAGCGCCTTCGACGTCGTCATGCAGGAGACCGTTCCGTACAAGGGCGCCGTGCTCACCCAGCTGACCGCGTGGTGGCTCCGGCAGTTGGAGGCCGACGTGCCGCATCACATGATCTCGGCCGACGCCGATGAGATCGTCCGCGACGTTCCGTCGCTCGACGCGCATCGCGACGTGCTCCGCGGCCGCGCCATGCTGGTGTGGCGGGCCGACGTGTTCCCGGTCGAGTGCGTGATCCGGGGCTACATCGCGGGCTCGGCATGGAAGGAATACCGCGCGCACGGCACGCTGGCCGGAGAGGTACTCCCCGCCGGTCTTCGCGAAAGCGACAAGCTGGACCCGCCGATCTTCAGCCCGGCCACCAAGGCTGAAACTGGTCACGACGAGAACATCACGATCTCGCGCATGGCGGGCATCGTCGGCGAGCCCGCCACCCGCGAGCTCGAGCGCTTGACGCGGACCGTCTACACGCGCGGCCTAACGATCGCCGAGCCGCGGGGCATCATGATCGCTGACACGAAGTTCGAGTTCGGGGTGCGCGACGGGCGCATCATCATCGTCGACGAAGTGCTCACGCCCGACAGCTCCCGGTTCTGGCCAGCGAGCGAATACGCGCCGGGCCGATCGCAGCCGAGCTTCGACAAGCAGCCCCTGCGGGACTACCTCGAGGCCGAGCGCGTCGCCGGCCGGTGGTCGGGCAACTATCCGCCGCCCCGGCTGCCCGAGCCCGTCGTGACCGCCACGAGCACACGGTATCGAGACGCGTTCCGGCGTATCACCGGGATCGATCTCGACGTGACTGACCTCTCATGAACTTCGCCCGCGAAGGTCTCGCGTTCATTCTCATCGCGGCGTTGATCGCCGCCGCGGCGTACGCGGCGGCCCTAACGAGGCGGTCGTGGCCATTGTGGCTGCTCGCGTTCGTACTCACGCTCGTGGCGCTCTGGGTCGCGTACTTCTTTCGCGACCCCGAGCGCACCGGCGCCCGCGGCGACCAGTTGATCATCGCGCCGGCCGATGGCAAGGTCGTCATGATTACCGAGGTCGATGAGCCGACGTTCGTCCACGGCCGGGCGACGCGCGTCTCGATCTTCATGAACGTCTTCAACGTGCACGTGAACCGGTACCCGGTGTCCGGCACCGTGAAATACGTCCACAGGAACCCGGGCAAGTTTCTCAACGCCGCCGCCGAGGAATCGAGCCTCGAGAACGAGCAAACGTCGGTGGGTCTCGAGGCGAGCGGCCAGCGCATTCTGATTCGCCAGATCGCCGGCTTGATCGCACGCCGCATTCACACCTACAGCCGTGAGGGCGAGCGCGTCGAGCAGGGCGAGCGGATGGGGATCATCCGGTTCGGGTCGAGGGTCGACGTGTTCGTGCCGCCTGCGTCGAGTGTGCGGGTGAAGGTCGGGCAGAACACGGTCGCGGGGACAACCATCATCGCGGAGCTGCCAGCGAAATGAAGCGCGCGCGCTTTCGCCGTCCCGAAGTCCGGCGGGCGGTGGTGCTGCTGCCTAACGGCTTCACGCTGTTCAACCTGTTCTGCGGCATTTACGCCGTGGTGCTTGCGTCCCGTGGCCGGTTCGGCACCGCCGCGTTTTTCGTCGTCCTTGGGGGCGTGGCCGACTCGCTCGACGGACGCATCGCGCGGGCGACGGGTACCGGCAGTCGGTTCGGCGAGGAGCTCGACTCCCTCGTCGACGCGATCTCGTTCGGGCTCGCGCCAGCGCTCATCATGTACTTCGCCGCGCTCAAGACCGACGGCAACGATTGGATCTACGTGTTCATCTTCGCGTCGTGCGCGGTCGTACGCCTCGCGCGATTCAACGTCGAGCAGGCCGGTCGTCCCAAGACGCACTTTCACGGGCTGCCCAGTCCTGCCGCCGGGATGACGCTCGCCACGTACTACTGGTTCAGCCAGACGTCGCTGTACAACGACACCGTCATCTTCTTCACCGACAACCGCACGCTGGCCGAGCTGCCGTGGCACACCATTCTCCGGTGGCTCATGGTGGGGCTCGCGTACTTCATGATCAGCGACGTCCCGTATCCGGCCGTGCCGACGATCGGCTACCGCTCGCCGCGCCAGATCATGGGGACGTCCATTATCGTCGGGAGCATTCTCGGTCTCATCTTCCTGCCCCGCGAGTTTATCTTTCCCGCATTGGTAGCCTACGTGCTGTTCGGTGCGGTAAAGTGGGCGGCTCTCGGCTTCCTCGATATCGTCCCCGACCGTCGGTCGGTATTCCTCGAGGAAGAAGCCGATGTCGATCCGACGCTCGCTGAGAACCTCCCCGAACACGAGGCGACGATGGTGCGGCCCGCGGTGCCGACTGCGTCGCTCAACGGTGAGGCAGCGGAAGGTCAGGAGCCGACGAACCGACGGCGGCGTCGGCGTCGCCGTCACCGCGGCGACCGTCCCAATCCGCCTCCCACTCATCCCAAGCACGAGGATCGCGAAACATGAGTCGATATCGCGTCGCCGTTCACATCGTCCCCCGGCGCGGCCTGCTCGACCCGCAGGGCAAGGCGGTGGCCGACGCGCTGCACTCGCTCGGATTCAACGGCGTGCGTGACGTTCGAGTCGGGCGCCACCTGGTCATCGACGCCGATGCCCCGGAACCACAGTCTGCCGAGCGCGTGGTTCGCGACATGTGTGCGAAGCTGCTCGCCAATCCGGTGACCGAGGACTACGAAATCGCCAACGTGGAGCAGGCATGAAATTCGGCGTCATCACCTTTCCCGGCTCGAACTCCGACGAGGACGCGTTTCTCGCCATCACCGACGTGCTCGGCCAGGAGGGCGTGAAGCTTTGGCACAAGGATCACGACCTTCGCGGCGTCGACGTCGTGATCCTGCCCGGCGGGTTCAGCTACGGCGACTACTTGCGCGCCGGCGCCATCGCCCGCTTCTCGCCCATCATGCGCGAGGTGATCGCGCACGCCGATCGCGGCGGGCCGGTCGTTGGCATTTGCAACGGCTTCCAGATCGCGTGCGAAGCCGGCCTGCTTCCCGGCGCGCTGCTTCGCAATGCGAGCCTGCAGTTCGTCAGCGAGCTTTGCCGGGTGCGTGTGGAGACGACGGAGACTCGCTTCTCGAACCAGTACGCGCCCGGCCAGGTTCTGCGACTGCCGATCGCGCATGGCGACGGCCGCTACACGGCCGATGATGCGACGCTCGACCGGCTCGAGCAGAACGGGCAGGTCGTCTTCCGTTACGTCAACGCGCAGGGCGAGGTTGACGCCGCCGCCGATCCCAACGGGTCGATGCGGGGCATCGCCGGCATTGTCAACGAACGTGGCAACGTGCTGGGCCTGATGCCGCACCCCGAGCGCGCCGCCGAAGCGATCGTCGGCTCCGCCGATGGCGTCGCGTTGTTTGAGTCGCTGCTCGCGCAAGTCGGTGTGTGAGCGCCTGGTCCCGAAACTTCAACCCGACTCGTTCCCAATGGCCAAAGAAGGACACAGTCGCAACGAAGAGGAGTACTTCGCGAAGCTCGACGCGGAGCTGATCAAGGAGCGACGCTCGGCTCTCGACATGGCGCGGGCCAAGATGGAGCGCGCGTCGCATTTCATGAAATGCCCTAGGTGCGGCGGTAACCTGAAGGAAATCGAGCACCATAACGTGAAAGTCGATCGGTGCGCGGACTGTAAGGGTGTCTGGCTCGATGCCGGCGAGCTCGAGCTCCTCGAGCACGCACACGACAGCGGCGTCACGCGGTTCTTCAGCTCGATGTTCGGGCGCCGCCCGTGACCGCACTCCCCCGCCCCGGCGACCCGGTCATCACCCCAGCGCTCGTCGCCGAGCACGGCCTAACGCCTGACGAGTTCCAGCGTGTGGTCGACATGCTCGGCCGCACGCCCACGTTCACCGAGCTCGGGATCGTGAGCGCGCTGTGGAGCGAGCACTGCTCGTACAAGCATTCGCGTCCGGTGCTGCGGACGCTGCCCACGAAGGCGCCCTACGTGCTGCAGGGCCCTGGTGAGAACGCCGGAGTCATCGCGGTCGGCGACGGTCTCGCTGTTGCGTTCAAGATCGAGTCGCACAACCACCCGAGTGCCGTCGAACCGTATCAGGGTGCGGCAACGGGCGTCGGCGGGATTCTTCGCGACGTCTTCACGATGGGTGCGCGCCCGATCGCGATGCTCGACTCGCTCCGCTTCGGGTCGCTGGACCACCCGCGCGTGCGTTACTTGTTCGGCGGCGTCGTAAAGGGTATCGGCGACTACGGCAACTCCGTGGGTGTGCCGACGATCGGTGGCGAGGTGGTGTTCGACCCGGCGTATGAGACGAACCCGCTCGTCAACGCGATGTGCGTCGGCGTCATGAGCGAGCGCGATCTCATTCGCGCGAAAGCGGAGGGCGTCGGAAACCCGATCATCGCGGTCGGCGCTCGCACAGGACGCGACGGCATCCACGGCGCGTCGTTCGCGTCCGAGGACCTCTCGCACGAGAGCGATGCGAAGCGCCCGCGCGTCCAGGTTGGTGATCCGTTCACCGAAAAGCTGTTGCTCGAGGCGTCGCTCGAGCTCATTCGCAGCGGCCACATCGTCGCGATTCAGGACATGGGCGCGGCGGGCCTGACGTCGTCGTCCGCAGAGATGGCGGCGCGGGGCGACGTCGGAGTGACGATCGACGTCACGAAGATGCCGGTCCGCGAGGAAGGCATGACACCCTACGAGATCCTTCTGAGCGAATCGCAGGAGCGAATGCTTGTGGTCGCGCGTCGCGGGCATGAGCCTCAGGTCAAGGAGATCCTCTCGAAGTGGGACCTCTCGGCTGAGGTCATCGGTGAGGTCATTGCGGAGCCGGTCTATCGCGTGACCGAAGGCGACCGTGTCGTCGCCGAGTTCCCCGGCTCGCGTCTCGTCACCGACTGCCCGGTGTATCACCCTGACGCGCGCGAGAGCGACCCGATTGCTGCGCTGCGGTCGCGTGACGTCAATGCGATTGCCGAGCGTCCCGAGGAGCGTGATGCCGCGTGGACGCTGCGTGAGCTGTTGTCATCGCCGACGATCGCGAGCAAGGCGTGGGTCTATCGGCAATACGACACATCGGTGCGCACCAACACGATGGTCGCACCGGGCGGCGACGCGGCGGTTCTGCGACTCCGCGGCACCAGAAAGGCGCTCGCCGTGAAGACCGATTGCAACGGCCGCTACGTCTACCTCGAGCCGCGCACGGGCGGACGGATCGCCGTGGCCGAAGCCGCACGAAACGTCGCCTGCACGGGCGCGAGACCCATGGCGATCACGAACTGCCTGAACTTCGGCAACCCCAAACGTCCTGAAGTCTTTTTCCAGTTCCGCGAAGCCGTGGGAGGGATGGCAGAAGCCTGCGAGGCGTTAGGCACTCCCGTCACCGGTGGCAACGTCTCGCTCTATAATGAGAGCCCGAGCGGCGCGGTGTTCCCGACGCCGGTGATCGGGATGGTGGGCCTCGCGGACGACGTCGACCACGTGACCCGCGCCACGTTTCAGCAAGCCGGCGACACGATCGTCCTGCTCGGAGAGCAAACCTCCGAGCTTGGCGCGTCCGAGTATCTCGCGCGAATACACGGCGTAACAGCGGGTGCCCCGCCCAACTGCGACCTCCAGGCTGAGCGCCGCCTCATCGACGCTCTTCTCGAGGCCATCAGGGCCGGCGCGGTCGCGTCGGCACACGACTGCAGCGACGGCGGCCTTGCCGTGGCGCTCGCCGAGTGCGCGATGGCGAATCGCGAGCAACGGTTCAGCGCGACGGTCGATCTGTCGTCGTGGTCCGGGATCTCGAAGCGCGCGTTGCTTTTCGGTGAGGCACAGGCTCGAGTGATCGTCTCGACGGAATCACCGGCCGAAGTCGAGCGGATCGCTGCCTCGCACGGTGTCCCGGCGCGCCGGATTGGCGTCGTCGAGGCGGCCGATCATCCGTTCCGGATCCAGTACGAGGGCGGCCAGCTCGTCGCTCCATTGGAGCAGCTGGTGAACGCCTATCACAACGCGATTCCGTCCATCATGACACGCGTGGCCGTTGCTGACGATGCACTGGCCGCTGGCGCTCCTTCGACCGTGGGCCGCTGACACATGTGTGGCATTTTCGGAGTTCAGGGTGTCCCGGGAGCGGCGTCGGTCGTGCATCTCGGCCTCTACTCGTTGCAGCATCGCGGACAGGAATCCGCCGGCATCGTCGCCATCGATGATGACGGGACCGCGCGCGTCGCGCGCAAGATGGGTCTCGTGTCGGATGGATTCGACGGGCCGACGGTAGGATCGCTCGATGGCGCATTGGCGATCGGCCATACGCGGTACAGTACCGCTGGGTCGTCAACCATCGACAACGCGCAACCGGTGCTCGCGCGATTCCGTGGCGGGCATATCGCCCTCGCCCACAACGGGAACCTCACGAACGCGACCGAGCTGCGACGCGAGCTCGAAGACGAGGGCTCCATCTTCTCGTCCACGATGGACTCCGAGGTGTTGGTGCATCGCCTGGCGAAGTCGTCGGCCGACGCGCCGGAGGGCAAGCTCGCCGAAGCGCTCCAAGGCGTCGAAGGTGCGTACTCGCTGCTCGTGCTCATCGGCAACACGCTGCTCGTTGCTCGCGATCCACGCGGCTGGCGACCGCTCGCGATCGGCAGAACTCCGGACGGCGCCTATGTCGCGGCGTCCGAGACGTGTGCGCTCGATATCGTGGGTGCGACTGTGGAGCGCGAGGTCGAAGCGGGTGAGATCATCGCGATCGACAAGAACGGGCTGCGGTCGATCAAGCCGCTCGAACGCAAGGAGTCCCGCCGGTGCGTCTTCGAGTACGTCTACTTCTCACGTCCCGATAGTCGTGTGTTCGGCGGCTCCGTCGATCGCGCTCGGCGTGCGCTTGGACGGCGCCTCGCCCAGGAGTGCCCGGCTCCCGGTGCCGAGCTCGTATTCAGCGTGCCGGATTCGTCGAACTCCGCCGCGTTAGGCTACGCCGAGCAGTCGGGGCTGCCACTCGAGCTCGCGCTCATCCGCAATCACTACGTCGGCCGCACGTTCATTCAGCCGACACAGGCAGGACGCGACGCGAAGGTGAAAGTGAAGTACAACGCCGTCCGCGAGGTGCTCGACGGCAAGAGCGTGGTCATGGTGGACGATTCCATCGTGCGAGGGACGACCACGCGCGGTTTGGTCGCCATGGTACGGGCGGCCGGGGCGCGAGAAGTGCATATGCGTGTTTCGTCGGCGCCGATCACCGGTCCGTGTTACTATGGGATCGACACGCCGAACCGCGAAGAGCTCATCGCCGCGAACATGACGACCGACCAGATTGCCGCGCACATCGGCGTCGATTCGCTCGGCTATCTGTCGCTCGATGGGATGCTCGAGTCCGTGCCCGACGGTCCTCGCGGATTCTGCCACGCCTGCTTCTCCGGTGACTACCCAACACCGCCACCTACAGACCCCGACAAGCTCCGATTTGGCTGCGGGTGCTGAACGCGAACCGGCCGTAGCGCCGGACTCGATGCCGCAACCGAGGCTCGTGTACTTCTTCGGCAACGGCAAGGCCGAAGGCACGCGCGAGATGCGTGCGGTGCTCGGCGGAAAGGGCGCGAACCTCGCTGAGATGACCAACCTCGGCGTGCCCGTTCCGCCGGGCTTCACCATCGCGTGCTCGGTGTGTGTCGACTACCTGCGCGCCGGTACCTTCCCGGCCTCGCTGCGCGATGAGGTCTCGCAGGCGATTGCCCGGCTGGAACAAGCCACTGGCCGCGGGCTCGGCAACACGACCAATCCTCTCCTCGTCTCCGTGCGCTCGGGCGCGCCGGTGTCGATGCCCGGGATGATGGAGACGATCCTCAACCTCGGCCTCAATGATCGCACGGTCGTGGCGCTTGCGCGTCAAAGCGGCAGCGCACGATTCGCGTACGACTCGTACCGCCGTTTCATCCAGATGTACGCCGATGTCGTGCTCGATGTGCCTATCCAGAACTTCGAGCACCTGCTGCGAGCGAAGCGCATGACGGAGGGCGTCGAGACGGACGCCGAGCTCGGAGAGAACGCGCTGCGCAATCTGGTCGAGGAGTACAAGGCGGTCGTTCGGAACGTTACCGGCCAGACGTTCCCGATGGATCCGGACGTACAGCTCTGGGGCGCGATCGAGGCGGTGTGGAAGTCGTGGACGCTCAAGAAGGCCGTCGACTACCGGAAGGTGAACGGCATCCCCGACACGTTAGGCACCGCCGTGAACATCGTCGCAATGGTGTTCGGCAACCTCGGCGATGACTCGGGAACCGGCGTCGCCTTCACGCGAAACCCGTCTACCGGGGAGCGGAAGTTTTACGGCGAGTTTCTGGTGAATGCCCAGGGCGAGGACGTCGTCGCGGGGATACGGACGCCGTTCGACATCGAGGAGATGGCCAACCGACTGCCCGGGCCTTACGCGGAGTTGCTCGAGACGAAGGAACGACTCGAGCGGCACTTCCGCGACATGCAGGATCTCGAGTTCACCGTCGAACGCGACAAGCTCTTTCTCCTTCAGACGCGGACGGGAAAGCGCACCGCCGCAGCGGCGGTCCGGATCGCTCGCGAGATGGTCGACGAGGGGCTCATCTCGCGACCGGAAGCCGTCAATCGCATCGTGGCAGATCAGCTCGATCAGCTGCTTCATCCCATCATCGATCCGCAGGCGCGCGCCCAGCCGCTCTGTCAGGGCCTGCCGGCGAGCCCGGGAGCGGCGAGCGGCAAGGCGGTATTCGATCCTGATGTGGCCGAACGGCGCAACGCGAAAGGCGAAGCCGTGATCCTCGTTCGCGAGGAGACCACACCCGAGGACTTCCACGGGATCGTTGCCGCGCGCGCGGTCCTCACGGCGCGTGGCGGCATGACGAGTCACGCGGCGGTGGTCGCGCGCGGCATGGGAAAATGCGCGGTCGTCGGCTGCAAGGACATCGCGATCGATCCAGAGAAGCACACGTTCAGCGTGGACGGCACGACGATCTCCGAAGGCGACTGGATCACGTTGGACGGTGCGACCGGGAGAGTGTTCGTCGGCGACCTCCCGACGATCCCGAGCGAGATCGTGCGCGTCACGAATGGTACGCTGCCCGCCTCACGCGCACCCATGTACCAGTCGTTCTCGCACGTGCTCGGCTGGGCCGATGAAGTGCGCCGCCTGCGCGTGCGCGCCAACGCCGACACCCCGAAGGATGCGCGGGTGGCCCGGCAGTTCGGCGCCGAGGGCATAGGGCTGTGCCGCACCGAGCACATGTTCTTCGAGGGCGATCGTATCACCGCGATGCGCGAGATGATCGTCTCCCGGGACGAATCCGGCCGTCGGCGCGCCCTCGCGAAGCTCCTTCCGATGCAGCGCTCCGACTTCGAGGGAATCTTCGAGGCCATGGCGGGCTACCCGGTAACGATCCGCCTGCTCGACCCGCCGCTGCACGAGTTCCTCCCGCACGGCGGCGAGGAGTCGAAGCTCCTCGCGCGCACGTTAGGCCTCGCTCGCGATGAGCTGAGCCGGATCGTGGAGTCCCTTCGCGAGACGAACCCGATGCTGGGGCATCGCGGCTGCCGGCTCGGCATCACGTATCCGGAGATCACCGAGATGCAGGCCCGCGCGATCTTCGAGGCCGCCGTTCGCGCGTCACGCCGAGGGATCGACGTGCACCCCGAGATCATGGTGCCGCTGGTGGCCACGGCCCGGGAGTTCGACAACCAGCGCGCGATCATCGAGGACGTCGCGCGTCAGGTACTCGGTGCAATGGGTGAGCACGTCCCGTATCTCGTGGGCACGATGATCGAGCTCCCGCGCGCTGCGCTGACCGCCGACGAGATTGCCGCGACGGCGCAATTCTTCTCGTTCGGCACGAACGACCTGACGCAAACGACGTTCGGCCTGAGCCGCGACGACGCCGGCCGGTTTCTGCCGTTCTACGTCGAGAAAGGGATTCTCCCGGACGACCCGTTCCGGGTCCTCGACGCGACCGGCGTGGGTAAACTTGTCCGGATGGCCGTGCAGGATGGCCGCCGCGTCAGGCCGGATCTGAAGGTCGGCATTTGCGGTGAGCACGGCGGTGAGCCCAGGTCTGTGAAGCTCTGTCACGAGCTGGGGCTGGACTACGTGTCGTGCTCTCCGTTCAGAGTGCCGATTGCCCGTCTGGCCGCTGCTCAGGCGGCCTTGGGGGACCCCCGTCCCGCTGCCATCAGCCATCAGCCATCAGCCATCAGCTAGAAACCGCGATAGACTGCGCGTGTTGGCACCCGAATGGTTGCGCACCCGGTTGGTTTGGCTGACAGGTTGGCCTCGGTTGAATCGAGGCGGCCATGGGAGACTTCACGAAGCTCGCCGTTTGGAAGAAGGCGCAGGAGTTAACGTTGGGCGTCTACAACGAAACGGCTCGTTGGCCGAAGCAGGAACTCTATGGCCTAACGTCTCAATCACGTCGAGCGGCCGTTTCGGTGCCTGCGAACATTGCAGAAGGGTGTGGCAAGAACAGCGACGCGGAGTTGGCGAAACACGCCCGCCAAGCGATGGGTTCCGGAAATGAACTGTCGTACTACCTGATCCTGGCCCATGACCTGAGCTACATCACCCATCCCCGGCGCGACGAGATGCAGGACGCCCTCTCCGAGGTCCGCCGGATGCTGGCCTCCCTAGAGCAAGTCTCTGCGACAGCAGCGGAACGCGCATCGCCAGGCTCGAAGCTGCATCGCAAGTCAGCTGTGGTCCCCGCCGTTCGAGCTGATGGCTGATGGCTGATGGCTGATAGCTCAAACGGCTCGGGCCCGCCAAAGGCGGGCCCGAGCTCGTTTGATGGAGGCGCGGGGAATCGAACCCCGGTCCGAGACTAGATCGACCACAGCGTCTACGTGCGTAGCCTACCAGTTGAGGTCTCCAGGCGCTGGCCGGCAGGCAACCCACTCCTGGACAAGCTCTCTATGCTTTCGCCCCGCGCCGGAGAGCGCACCGCGGGGCTATCCCGAATTTGCGATACCCATGAAGCCGCCTCAGGCGAGCTTCCCCATGGGCAGGTGCAGTAACGCTATGCGTTACGCAGCCAGGGCCAAGTTGTTGTTGGCAGTTGTGATTTTCCCGAGTGTTTTACCAGGGACCCGAGTACCTGGGCACGCGGCCACAGCTTCACTAACCCCGTCGAAGCCAGTCGCCCCCGTAGGGTTGGAAACTAATCGCCACGAGCCTGCGGATCAACCGGACGCCCAGGCTCGAATCGACTCGAAGTGAACTGGCTAAGCTGTTTTCTGGACAGACCCTGGGACAGCGCACCGCACGCGGTTTCGGCCTTCCGCCTTGGCTTGGTACAGCGCGCGGTCCGCTGTCGGGAACAACGCATCGTGCGTTGCTACGCTGTCCGGATACGTCGCCACACCGAACGACGCCGTCACCTTGATGTCTCGCCCCGCATACACCACCACCCGCGACTCGATCGCCTTCCTGAGCCGCTCGGCGAATTCTCGCGCGCCATCCATGTTCGTCTGCGGTAGCAACACGGCAATCTCTTCTCCGCCGTATCGGGCACAGGTGTCGACGTTCCGGACGCCGTCCTGGAACGTTTGCGCGACGACCTGCAGTACGGCGTCGCCACCGTCGTGTCCGTGGGTGTCGTTGACCGCCTTGAAGAAGTCGATGTCGGCGACAACGAGCGAGGCCGACCCGCCGAACCTGTCCGTCTCGGCGAGGACGCGGGCGATCTGTTCGTCGAAATGGCGACGGTTGGCGAGACCCGTCAGCTGGTCGGTGCGCGCTCGGCGGGTGACTTCCTCGATCTCCCACATCGTCTCGAGGGATACCGCGGCAATCGCCGCGAGCAGGCGGACGTTGCGGACTTCGGCGATGAGGACGTCACCAGGCTCGTCGCCCTCGATGACAATCGCGCCGATCACGCCGGCTTCACGCTTGAGCGGAATAATGCCCAGCGAGCCGATTGGACGCGGGGTTTCCCAGGCCCCGTAGACCCTGGTATGCCGCGCGATCATGCGCGCGTCTTCCCAAACCTGAGGCAGGCCGTTCTTGCACATCGTCCCGACCTGCGAATCCTCGCTGATCGGCCAGCCTTCAGCAATGCGATGCCCCTCGGAGACGCTTTGCACCTCGCCGTCGGTCGAGTTCGGGTGCCACCGAACGAGCGCCGCTCGCGCGGCCGAGGTCACGGCGAGCGCCGTCTCGCAGATGGATCGCCCGAGCAGCTCGATCGTTCGGCTCGATTGGAACTCCTGTGCGGCGCGCAGGAGAGCCTGTGTGCGCCGATTCTGGCGACCGACCTCCTCTCGGGTCTCGAGCAACTCGGCCAGCACCGCAACCTGTGCGGTGTAGCGCGGCACCCAGGCCTTGAGCTCGTCGCGCGACGGCTTGAGCCCCGCGTCGGCGGAAATGCTCAACGCACCGAAAGCGCGCTTTAGACCTGCAACCGGCCCCATCGCGATACGAGGCCCGGGCTTGCTGTCGTCGAAGTGAACGATGCGCTCTTCCGCCGACCACTTCACGAGCGGCAGCCACTCGGCGTGGTTGAACTTCGTGGGCTCGGTTTCGGCGCCGTCGCCCGAGCAGGCCGCGGCGACGAGCGTGTCGCGCGCGCCGGTCCATCGCCAGAACACGACCTCGTCGGCGCCTAACGCGTCGCGAACGTCACACAGGTAGCGACTGAGCACCTCGGTCTGCCGGCGCTCCTCGGCTTCCTGCCGCGTGACTTCGATGCCGCGGCGCAGGTCGGAAGGCATCGCTTCGAACGCGCGAGGCGTATTGGTCCGCTCGCTCCCGAAAACGCTCTCGGAGCGAGTGGCGCGCCGGCGCTTCTTTGCGTTCTCCTGCGCGCGTTTGACCTGCCAGGCCGGGAACAGCGCGATGGCCGCGAACACGACGCCGCCACCCAGCATATCGGAGAACGCGATCATCCCGCCGACCGAGTAGTGGATCGCGGTCAGCGCGACGAGGGCACCAGCGGCAACGGAGATTGCCGTTCGAATGTTCTCGGCGCCTGCGATGACGCGCACCCCGAGCGCCAGTGCCACCACGGCTGGCGATCCAGGACCGCCTGATGCAGCAGCCAGCCATGTCACGGGTGCCAGCGCGGCTGCGAGGTACTGCTTGATGAACTCCCGCGGCGGTGGATCGAGGCGTTGGCTGATCAGCAGCCATGCGTACGTCACTGCGGAGACGGAGGAAGCCGCCGCTGCGCCAGACGCCCATGCAGGAGCCGCCATGCCCCACGCCAGCGCGACCATGCCGGCGAGCGCAAGAAGCCACGCGGCGACCGCGGTCACGTTGGCCCAGATCCGCGTTTTCACCACAAAAAAGGAGATTTTGGCGGGAAGCTACGAGATCGACGCGTGTGTGATTCGCGATGCGGCCACTGCAGCACCGAATCCGTTGTCGATGTTGACGACCGTTACGCCCGACGCGCAACTGTTGAGCGCGGCGAGCAATGCCGCTACTCCGCCGAAGCTGGCGCCATAGCCGACGCTCGTGGGCACGGCGATGACGGGGCTCGCCACAAGACCGCCGACCACCGATGGGAGTGCGCCGTCCATTCCTGCCACCACGATGACCACTGCCGCCTTCGTGAGCGTCTCGGCGCCGGCCAGAACCCGATGGATGCCTGCTACGCCCACGTCGGTGAGGCGGTCGACACGGTTCCCTAACGCGTGCGCCGTCACGGCCGCTTCTTCGGCAACCGGGAGGTCACTTGTGCCGGCCGTCACAATAAGGATCGTTCCGGTGCCGGGCGGGACTGGCTCCGTTGGGGCGAGATGGGCACACCGCGCGACCGGATTGATCTCGACGCGTGAGAACGTACGCGCCAACCGGTCGAGCGCATCGGCGCTCGCGCGCGTTACCAGGAACCCTTCGCCGCGCGCCGCAATGCGCTCGGCGATTGCAACGATCTGTTCGGTCGTCTTGCCCTGGCCCAGGATGACTTCGGGGTAGCCCTGCCTGAGCGCGCGATGGTGATCGATCGTCGCGAACGGAAGGGACTCGACAGGGTCCCGTGCAAGCCGGTCGAGTGCAGCGTTGATGTCGAGTTGGCCGTCCGCGACCTGACGCAACAGCGCCAGCACACGGTCGCGGATCACGCCTCGGCGGGCTCCAGCTCCGCGGTATCGACGATCTCGAGCGAATCGCGGTCGATGGAACGCTCCTCGAGCCAGCGGAGGTAGTCGCTGAAGATCTCCTCGACCTCGCCGAAGCCATTGACTGCGTGCAACCGTCGTCGCAGCTCAGCCGAGTTAGGCAGGCCCTTCACATACCAGCCAAGGTGCTTGCGAAACTCGATCGCGGCACCCTCGGGATCCGCTTCGTAGCTCTGCACCATCGCTGCGTGCTCCAGCGCGATCGCGAACCGCTCGGAAACCGATGGTGTGACGGGCACCCGCGTGCAGTCGATGAGCGCGCGGGCCTGCGCGAAGATCCATGGTTGCCCAAACGATCCGCGCGCGATCATGACGCCAGCGCACCGAGTGTGCACACGCATGCGAAGCGCATCGGTCGCCGTCTTGATGTCACCATTGCCGATGACAGGGATGTCGAGGGCTTCGACCACCGCCGCGATCTCGTCCCAGCGGGCATTCCCGGTGTACATCTGCGTGCGCGTGCGCGGGTGAAGTGTGAGCGCCCGCGCGCCCGCGTCCTGGCAGCGCAGCGCGATGGCGACAGGGTCCCGCATCTCCTCGTTCCACCCGCTGCGGATCTTGACCGTTACGGGCAGCGACGTCCCCGCCACGACGGCGCGGATGACGCCCTGGACGAGGTCGAGGTCCCTGAGGCAGCCGGAGCCGCCGTTGCGCTTCACGACCTTCTTGACGGGACAGCCGAAGTTGATGTCGATGAAGTCCGGCTGGAACACGTCGGTTACGAGGCGTGCGGCGTCGCCCATCGCCACCGGATCGGCGCCGAAGATCTGAACGCCGATCGTGCGCTCATCCGGACCAAAGCGCAGCTTGCTCCAGGTGGCCTCATTCTCCCGGCGGATGCCCTCGGCCGAGAGAAACTCGGTGACCACCACGTCGGCTCCGTACTTTCGGCAGAGACGTCGAAACGGCGATTCCGACACCCCCGCCATGGGAGCGAGGATGACGGGAATCTCGTGGTCGACCGGGTACGGGAAGCGCATGCGAAGCAAGGTAACCGGGCTCTGGAAGTCGTGCAACGTGAAGATTTGACACGACTTGCCGAGCTGGATAACTTCGGTCGCTTATGGGGCGCCGGTTGAGGGTGCCCCTCTTTTCTACGAGGCCACGGGAACGCGATGGAACTGCGCGAGTTCTTCTCCGAAGACGCTGTAAAGCTGGAGCTCGACGGCAACTCGAAGGACGAGATCCTCAAGGAAATGATCAGCCTCCTCAGGCTCGACGAGAAGTCGGAGGGGATGCTGTTCAAGATGCTCAAGCGCCGCGAAAACCTCGGCTCCACGGGAATCGGCCGCAGCATCGCCATTCCGCATTGCCGGTCGCTGGTCGTCAACAAGCTTCGCGTCGCGTTTGGCCGAAAGAGCGAAGGGGTCGACTTCAAGGCGATCGATGAGAAGCCGGTGAAGTTCTTCTTCCTCATCGTCGCGCCGCCCCTGGAGGTCTCGAATCAGTACCTCCCGGTGCTCGGCAAGATCGCCCAGTTCTCGAAGGAGCCCGACGTACCCGATCGCCTGCTGACGCTTCAGGCGCCGGCGGAGTTCATGAAGCTTCTCGAGGAGAAAGGCGTTTAGGGTCCCGCCTATTCCCACTCGATCGTCGCCGGCGGCTTCGAGCTGATGTCGTAAACGACGCGGTTCACCCCGCGCACCTCGTTGATGATCCGGCTTGAAACGCGTGCGAGAACTTCGTGCGGGAACGGGAACCAGTCCGCCGTCATGCCGTCCGTGCTCGTGACCGCGCGCAGCGCGACGACGTTCTCGTACGTCCGGTAATCCCCCATCACGCCCACGGACCGAACCGGGAGCAGCACGGCGAACGCCTGCCAGATGTCATCGTAAAGGCCTGCCGCGCGGATCTCCTCCAGGTAGATCGCGTCCGCCTTCCGCAGCACGTCGAGCTTGTCCTGTGTCACGTCGCTCAGGACGCGAATCGCCAGGCCGGGGCCAGGGAATGGATGCCGGCCCACGATCTCCTCGGGCAGACCGAGCTCGCGCCCCACATTGCGCACCTCGTCCTTGAACAGCTCTCGAAGCGGCTCGATGAGCTTGAACTTCATTCCCGGTTTGAGGCCGCCGACGTTGTGGTGCGTTTTGATCGTGACCGACGGGCCGCCGCGGGGCGACGCGCTCTCGATCACGTCAGGGTACAGGGTGCCCTGCACGAGATAGGCGACGCCTTCGCCGACCTTCTCCGCGGCGTCCTCGAACACATCGATGAACGTGTGGCCGATGATCGTCCGCTTCTTCTCAGGGTCGTCGATGCCCGCCAGCGCACCGAGGAAGCGATCCTCGGCCCGCACCGTCACGAGATCGATCCCGAGATTCGCGCGGAACGTGCGCTCCACCTGGTCGCGCTCGTGCATCCGCAAGAGACCGGTGTCGACGAAGATGCATGTGAGCTGGTCCCCGATGGCGCGATGCACGAGAGCCGCGGCGACTGCCGAATCGACGCCACCGGAAAGCCCACAGATCACGCGCGCAGTGCCCACGCGCTCACGGATGCGCAGCGCTTCCTCGTCGATGAACGTGCCGGGCGTCCACGACGGGTGCGCACCGCACACGTCGAACACGAAGTTCGAGATGATGTCCGCGCCCCGCGCGGTGTGCGCCACTTCCGGGTGAAACTGCACCGCGTGAACGGGCTTCGACTCGTGGCGCATGGCTGCGATCGCGACACTTCCGCTGCTGGCCGTTACGCGAAAGCCCGGCGGGGGCACGTCGACGTGATCGCCGTGACTCATCCAGACCGGCGTCTTCTCTCCGGCGTCGAACCCGCCAAACAAGCCGGCCGGCTCGTCGACCACGAGCTCCGCGCGACCGTACTCGCGCTTTCCGGCACCGATCACTTCCCCACCCTGCAGATGCGCGATGAGCTGCATGCCGTAGCAGATGCCTAACACGGGAGCAACGTCGAGCAGCGCCGGGTCGGCACTCGGCACATCCTCTCCGTACACGGAGTTCGGACCCCCGCTCAGGATGATGCCCGTCGGCTTCCACTCTCTGATCCAGTCGACGGTGCGCGTCGGTGGATGGATCTCGGAGTAGACACGAGCTTCGCGAACGCGACGTGCGATGAGCTGGGTAAACTGGGAGCCGTAATCGAGAATCAGGATCCGGCTCGAATCTTTCACACCTTCCACGCTGGCTCCGTCAGGGAGATGAATTCGAGGGTCTTCGTTTCGAGGTCCAGCATCGCGGCGGCGGGAGTGCCGTACAGCCAGCCGCATGCTTCACCCGGGTTTACGATCATGGCACCGCCTTCGAGCTCGCGGATCTCCTGCTTGTGTGTGAACCCGTGCACGATCACCTCGTGCGACTCGAGTGAACGCACGGCCACTTCACCCAGGTCATGCACGAGCAGGATGCGACGCCCGCCCACTTCCAGGCTGTGCGGCGATTCGTAGAGCTCGATGCCGACGCCCTTCGCCGCGAAGGCCCTGAGTCCCTCACGATCGCCATCGTTGCGCCCGAACACCCCCGCGAATGGAACGTTGAGCTCGAGAAACGGGGCCAGCGAAAACGGAGAGCAGTAGTCACCGGCGTGCAGCACCATACCCACGCCACGTTCGATCATTCGCTCCAGCAGCTCGCGAATCGCCGGAACGCGGTCGTGCGAGTCCGACATCAGGCCGATGAGCATCAGTCCACCCTCCACTCGGGTTCGAGCAGCTCCGGCGTTACGAGGTGCTCATAGCTCTCGCGCTGCGTGACGAGCGCAAACCGATCGCCGTCGACCAGAACTTCCGCCGGCCGCCCCCGCGTGTTGTAGTTCGATGACATCACGTAGCCGTATGCCCCGGCCGAATGGATCGTCATCAGGTCTCCGGCGCGAAGGTCATCGAGCTCCCGGTCGAGCGCAAGAAAATCACCGCTCTCGCACACCGGGCCAACCACGTCTACTCGCGATCGCCCTTCAACGAGCTCGACCGCTTCGATGCGATGGTAGGCGTTGTAGTGCGACGGCCGGAGCAGATCCGTCATGCCGGCATCGACGACGACGAGCTCCTTTCCACCACTCCGCTTGCGGTAGAGCACGCGCGTGATCAACACCCCCGCGTTCCCCACCATGAAACGCCCCGGCTCGATGATGAGCTGAAGTCCGGTCGACCGCACCGCTGGGACGACAATCTGCGCGAACCGCTCTAGATCCGTCGGCTCCTCGGCGTCGTAGGTCACGGCGAGCCCACCACCGATGTCCAGGTAGCGAAGATCCTTGGCGCCGTCGGAACGGAGTTGCGCCAGCAGCTCCAGCACGCGTTCGATCCCGTGGCGGTAGGCGTCCAGCCGTGAAAGCTGCGAGCCGACGTGCATGTCGAGACCGCGCAGGACGACGTTAGGCAACGACGCCGCCACCCGGGCGACGTCGCGCACCTCGTCGTACGGCACGCCGAACTTGTGCCCTTTCTCGCCGGTGCGGATGTACGAGTGCGGCGTCTCGACGGTGATCTCGGGGTTCACGCGAATCGCCACCGGTACGACGACGCGGCGCTCACGCCCCAGCCGATCGACGATTCGAAGCTCGTCCTCCGACTCGATGTTCAGCAGCAGCACACCGGCGTCGATGCCGTCGGCGATCTCGCGCTCTGTCTTCCCCACCCCCCCGAAGATGATGTCGCGTGGCTCGAACCCGGCGCGACGAGCGCGGAACAGCTCGCCACCCGAGACGACGTCCGCGGCGGATCCCAGCGAACGGAGGAGCCTCAGGAGAGCGAGGTTCGAATTCGCCTTGAGGCTGTAGTGAATTCGGAACGGCACTCCGTCGAGCGCGGCGGAAAGCCGCGCGTACTGGTCGCGCACCGCATGAGCGCTGTACACGTACGTCGGAGTGCCCACGGCGTGCGCGATCGTGGACAGCGGGACGCCCTCGCAGGCGAGCGCGCCGTCCACACGCGCGAACGTCGATGTCAATACGCTTTCGCCCACAGTGCCTCATTCGTCGCGGCCTGACCACATTTGAGACACGTGCGCGGCGCCTCGACCGAGCGGAACTCCTCATCCGGCAGCACACGAATCGTCGCCTTCGTTTCTTCCTTGATCTGGGCTTCGCACGCACCGCTCCCGCACCAACCAGCGTAGACGAACGCGCCGTCGCCGTCCATGACTTCGCGGAACCGGTCATACGTGATGGGGCCGCGCAGGCTGTTCGCCTCGCGGCGGTCCCGCGCGGCAATCAACATGTCGTCCTGGATACGCTCGAGCAGTTCCTCGACCTCTTCGCCGAGCACGCCCAGGGAAACAGGCTTCTTCTCCTTCGTGTCGCGGCGAACCAACACACCCTGCTGCTTCTCGAGATCCCGGGGCCCCAGCTCCAGCCGAAGGGGCACGCCGCGCAGCTCCCAGTCGTAGTACTTGGCGCCGGGCTTCATCCCCTCACGCCGGTCCACATGCACGCGGAGCGCGTTAGGCGCGCGCCGTTCCCACTCGCCCAGCTCCCGCTCGATGCGCGCCGCAGCTTCGAGCACTGCGGAGCGCTCCTCATCGGTACGGTAGATCGGGACGATGACCAGCTCCGTGGGCGCGAGCAGGGGTGGCACACGCAGGCCGGCGTCATCGCCGTGTGTCATCACGAGGCCACCGATGAGACGTGTGGAAACGCCCCAGCTCGTGTTCCAGGCGTACTCCTGCGCTCCGCTCTCGGTCTGGAACGAGAGCTCGAACGCCTTCGCGAAGTTCTGTCCCAGATTGTGCGACGTGCCGGCCTGCAGCGCCTTGTTGTCCTGCATCATGGCCTCGCACGAGTAGGTGCGGAGTGCCCCGGCGAATCGTTCCGAGTCGGTCTTGAGCCCCGTGACGACGGGCATTGCCATCCACCCTTCCATAAAGTCGCGGTAGAGACCGAGAATCTTTCGCGTCTCTTCCTGTGCCTCGTCGTGGGTGGCATGGGCGGTGTGCCCTTCCTGCCAGAGGAACTCGAGCGTTCGGAGGAAGAGGCGCGTGCGCATCTCCCACCTGACGACGTTCGCCCACTGGTTGATGAGGATGGGCAAGTCACGGTAGCTCTGCACCCACTTCGCGTACATCGCGTAGATGATCGTCTCGGACGTGGGACGCACGACGAGCGGCTCCTCGAGCTTCTTGCCACCCCCATGCGTCACGACCGCCGCTTCCGGCGCGAAGCCTTCGACGTGCTCCGCTTCCTTGTGGAGGAAGCTTTCGGGGATGAAAAGCGGAAAGTATGCGTTCTTGTGGCCGGTCGCCTTGAACATGTCATCCAGCGCCCGCTGCATGCGCTCCCAGATGCCGTAGCCGGACGGCCGGATGACCATGCATCCGCGCACGGGCGAGTAATCCGCCAGCTCGGCGCGGAGAACTACTTCGTTGTACCACGCGCTGAAATCAGCGGCGCGGGTTGTCAGCTTCTTGTCGTCGGACATGGTATGTGTGAATGACCGTGATAGTGGAGATGCTCGGGATGACACATTGTCGTTGTCCGTTCCCACGCTCGAGCTACCACGGTCGATCGGAGCTACCGCTGGAATGATCGCGCACCTGGGCAATGAGCTCGTCGAGAGGCAGCGGCCGCTGGTTCCCGTCGACGAGCGATTTCACTTCCACCTGGCCTAACGACTCGAGCTCGGGACCGACGAACACGACCCGCGACGCGCCCGCGTTTCCGGCGGCCTTGAGCTGTTTGCCGAGAGCCTGTTCCCTGAGTGGGTATTCCGCGGACGCGCCTGCCCGGCGAAGCGCCGTCGCGACTCGCACGGCTTGCAGCTTGTTCGCGGGCGCGACCGGCGCGACCCAGAAGTCGATCGCCCGCGCACCAGTCGGCATGAGCCCACGTGCGCGGAGCAATTCCCCGAGGACGACGTCGCCCATGCCGAAGCCAAGCGCCGGCATGTCGACGCCGCCGAGTGCTTGCAACAGGTTGTCGTAGCGGCCACCGCCACAGATCGCGCGGAACTCGCCGCTCGCGTCGAACAGCTCGAACACGATGCCCGTGTAGTACGCGAGTCCTCGAACGATCCGGAGATCGAGGTCGACGTATTCCCTGACGCCCAGGGCATCGAGAAGCGCAAAGTACTGGTCGAAGCGCGCGAGGTGCTCGGCCACCTGGGCGTCGTTAGGGAATCGTTCCCGGAGCGCGTCGACCGATCGGCACTCGGTCACGAGCGACGTGATGGTCGCCGGCAAGTCACCAGCGAGGCCGGCGTCCGCCAGCCTCTGGTGCGACTGCGCCAACGGCGTCCGGTCGATCTTGTCGATCACGGCGTACGTCGCGGGAAGCTGGTCCTCCGTGACCCCCGCGGCGCGTAGGAGCGCGTTGAGCAGACGCCGGTCGGACACGCGAGCACGCACGGCATCGGGACCGAGGCCGAGCGCGCGCATGATCTCGATGGCGACCGCCAACACTTCGGCGTCCGCGGACACGTCGGGCTCGCCGAAGATGTCGACGTTGAGCTGGTAGTGTTCCCGCAGCCTGCCCTTTTGTTGACGCTCGTACCGGAAGAGCTGAGGCATCGTGAACCAGCGCACCGGCTTCCGAAGCGCGTTCGCGCGCGCCGCGACCATGCGCGCGACAGTTGGCGTCATCTCGGGCCGCAGCGCGACCTGGCGACCGCCCCTGTCCTCGAAGTTGTAAAGCTGCCCGACAATCTCTTCGCCGCTCTTCTTCGTGTAGAGCTCGAGCGGCTCCAGCGGAGGACCGTCATACTCGGCGAAGGCGAACCGACGCGCAACACTCCGCCACGCGGCGAAGATATGCGATCGTTCGGCGAACTCGGCGGGGTAGAAGTCTCGAAACCCGGGCAGCGCTCCTGTGGACATTCGCGAAATCTACCCGTCCACCGGATCGACGTTCAAGCGCGCCATGGCGTCGCCGACGGTATGGAACGAGCCCGTAACGAGCACTGTTCTCGACACTTCCGTCGCACGCGCGAGCGCGCGATCGAAGTCCGGCTCGGACATCGCGCTCCACCCACGCTCGCGCGCGAATGTCGCCGCCGACTCCCGATCCCAGGCCCGACTGGCCGGAGCCGTCGGCGCGTCCGTCAGAATGAAGACATCGACCACCGGCGAGAGCGCCGTCATCACGCCGCGCCAATCCTTGTCGGCGAGCACGCAGAGTACGACAGCGCGAGGCGCCGGCGGCTGAACGGCCTCCACGGTCGCGGCGAGGACCGCTGCGCCGTCCGGGTTGTGCGCCACGTCGAAGATGTACGGCCCCACTCTCTGGAACCGTCCGGGCAGACGCACTTTGGGTAACGACGCCTGCGCTTGACTAAGCGATGTGGAGAACGCGCCGCCCGCTGCATTCAGCATGAGAAGGGCGAGCGACGCGTTCGATGCCTGATGCGCGCCAGCCAATCCGGTGCGTACTCGCCCGCGGTCGCCATCGACCGTGACAGTGAATGTCGTCCCATCGGCTCCGACGTTCACCTCGTCAGGCGCCGCGTCCAGCGTGACGTCGAGTATTCGACTGGCTTCATGCTGCGTGGCAAAATCCGCGAGGAGCGATCGAATCGTCGGGTCGCGTTCACCGATCACGGCCGGCACCCCTGGCTTGAAGATCCCGGCCTTCTCTGCCGCAATTGCCTCACGGGTTTCACCGAGGTACTCGGTGTGATCGATCCCGATCGAGGTGACACCTGACGCGAGCGGGCGTATGACGTTCGTCGAGTCGAGCCGACCGCCAAGACCGGTCTCTATCACCGCGGCGTCTACGCCCTCGCGGGCGAACAGATCGAACGCCATAGCCGTCGTCGCCTCGAAGAACGTCGCGCCGATTCGCTCGACAGCCGGCGTCCACCGCTCGATGAAGTCGACGACGAACTCCGCGTCCACCGGCCGGCCGTTTACGAGGAAGCGCTCTCGGAAGTCCACGAGGTGCGGTGATGTGTATTTGCCAACGCGAAGTCCCTTCGCTCTCAACAGCGCGTCGAGCGTCGCGCACACGCTGCCCTTCCCGTTCGTGCCGGCGACGTGCAACGACTGCAACCGCTCGTGAGGATCGCCCATCTCACGGAGCAAGGCTGCCGTTCTCTCGAGGCCCAGCTTCGACTTCCCTGTCGTGCGCGCGAACAGGTAGTCGAGCGCTGCGCGATAGTCGTGTGCGATGTCGCTCAGGGCGACGCCCACCCCGTTGCGGCTGGCTTACCGCTCATGTGCCGCAGCAGTTGTCCAACGGTCTGCTTGAGCTCCCGCCGGTGAACCACGCGGTCGATCATGCCGTGATCGAGAAGGAACTCCGCTGTCTGGAACCCCTCGGGCAAATCCTGGCCGAGCGTCTGCTTGATCACGCGAGGACCAGCGAAGCCAATCACGGCTCCGGGCTCGGCGAGGATCGCATCGCCGAGCATCGCGTAGCTCGCGCTCACGCCGCCTGTCGTCGGATTCGTCAGAATGGAGACGTACGGAATCCGACGCTCCGCGAGCTGCGAGAGCATCGCCGATGCCTTTGCCATCTGCATCAGGGAGAGCACGCCCTCCTGCATGCGCGCCCCGCCTGACGCGGAGATGAGGACCAGCGGATACTTGCGCTCCAGCGAGCGCTGGCCGAGGCGCGCGATCTTCTCACCGACGACCGATCCCATGGACCCGCCCATGAAGCTGAAGTCCATGACGCCCACGTTGAGTGGGGCACCGGCGAGCGTCCCGGTAGCGGTCATGATCGCGTCGGCCTCGCCCGCGGTCGCGCGCGCCTTTTTCAGACGCTGCTGGTATTCGGGGAAGCCGAGCGGGTCCGTTGACTTCAGCTCGCCTTCGGTCTCTTCCGCCGAGCCGTCATCCAGAAGAATGCCGACGTAGTCGCCGGCGCGAATGCGGCGATGGTAGTCGCAGTTCGGGCAGACATTCAGGTTGCGAACGAACTTCTCGCGGATGTCGGTATGCCCGCACGCCTCGCATTTTTCCCACGCATCCGGCGGAATCTCCAGCTTTTCCGTGCGCGGGGCGCGAGACTTTTTCTCCTTTTTCCACCATGCCATCCCCGAAATGTGAGCCGCTACGTGACTTGGCGGAAGGGAGCGCTTGGATCAAAGGGGTCAGAGTCGTTTGAATGCCAAATCTCTGCACTGCAGAGC
>JBKOYV010000437.1:0-6334 GCA_046725585.1 Gemmatimonadota bacterium
GCTCGTGATCGCCGCGACGGGGCTCGCCACGAGCTCGGGGCTGCGCCTGCTCTACCGCCGCGTCGCCCGAGAGGGCGTGGGACTGCCGACACTCTGCCTGGCGGCCGTCCTCGCGTCGGTTGCCGGCGCCTTCGTCTGGAACGGCGCGGCGTCGACCATCCTGGGCCGATCGCTCCAGAACGACTCCGTGCTCCTCGGCGCGTTAGGCAGGACCCTACCACGGTTCGACGGCGTCCTTTATCACGCGCTCGTGCTGCTGACGTGGAGTCTGCTCTACCTCGGCGCTCGACACTACCGGGCGCTCGTCGCGGAACGCGAGCGGAGCCTTCACGCCGAGTCGCTGGCGCGGGAGGCGCGACTGGTCGCGCTGCGTTATCAGATCGGCCCACATTTCCTGTTCAACGCGCTGAACGCCATCTCGACGTTGGTCGTGACCGACCGCAAGGCCGACGCGACGGCCACGATCGCGCGCCTCGCGGATCTCCTTCGTGTCTCGCTCGAGTCGCCCGAGGGCGGGACGATCACGCTCGCGACCGAGCTCGACATCGTGCGCGCGTACGTCGCGATCGAGCGCGTGCGATTCGCTGACAGGCTACGGGTCGTCATCGACGCCGACGAGGCTGCGCTCGACGCGCGGGTTCCGGCGATGATGCTGCAGCCGCTGGTCGAGAACGCCGTGCGTCATGCGGTGGCGGTTCGCGATGAGCCGACGACCATTGTGCTATCGTCGCGCATCCAACCGTCATCCCGAGCCGTCAGGCGAGGGATCGCGAGTGTCCCGGGAGAGGGCCCCTCTTTCGGGACGGCCGCGATCCCTCGCTTCGCTCGGGATGACATAGTCATTACCGTCTCCGACGACGGACCAGGCATCGGCGGGTCGCATCAGGGACTTGGCGTCGGGCTCGCGAACATCCGCGCCCGACTCGAAGAGCTTTACCCGGACAACCACACGTTCGCCGCGGGCGCGACATCCGACGGCGGATATCGCGCGGAGATCGCACTTCCGTTGTCACGCGAGCTTCCGATCGCGTCATCGAACACCGTGCTCGAGGCACAGCTCGCATGAACGGGACCCACGCCGCCTGGCGCACGCTGATCGTGGACGACGAGCCACTCGCGCGAGAAGGAATTCGCGCACGCCTCGCCGCGCTCGGCGGCTTCGACGTGGTGGACGAGTGCGGCAGCGGGCGGGCCGCGATCGCGGCCATCCGATCGTGGCGACCGGACGTCGTGTTCCTCGATGTGCAGATGCCGGTCGTCGACGGCTTCGCCGTCATCGCCGAGATCGGTGCGGACGCCATGCCCGCGACAGTCTTCGTCACGGCGTACGATCATTACGCGCTTCGCGCGTTCGACGCGCAGGCCGTCGACTATGTGCTCAAGCCGATCGATGACGCACGGTTCGCGCGCACGGTCGACAACGTACGGAGACGGCTTCGCGAGGCCCGTGACAGTGGCGTAACACAGCAGTTGGCGTCGCTCCTCGATCGGATCGAACGCCCATCTCGGGCAGAGGCGTCAGCGCGCGGCGGTCACCTTGTCGCCCGCGATGGTAACCGGACGGAGCTGGTACCGTTCGACGAGATCGACTACGTGATCGCGGACGGTGACTACGTGCGGGTCTTCGCGGGGAAACGGCAGCTGTTGCTCCGCCTCACCATGAACCGGATCGAGGCTGCCCTGCCCGCTCACGAGCACGTGCGGATTCACCGCTCGGCGATCGTGAACCTTTCTCGGGTCCGGACGCTGGAAGTGCTGCCTAACGCCGAGCTCACCGTCGTGCTCAGGAGTGGCGTCACGTTGCGGGCAAGCCGCAGCTACGCCGATCGGTTGCGCCTCGCGCTCGGGGTGATTGCATCCAGCGACTGCGTTGAAAGGATGAAATAGGAGTCTGACCCCAAACGGCTCAAATCAGCGCGTTCCATACCTCACGCCGACCCGAAGGCTTGCCTGGCCGCCTTTCTCGGCGTCGGCGAACCCGCCCGTATCGTATTCGTGTGACAGGTGGGCGTAGTGCGCGGCGGCATCGGCCCGAAGGTGGCCGGCGATCGGCCAGACGAGGCCGGCGCCTATGCCGGCAATGTATCCCTTCGCCTTGTCGGTGAGCCCCAGGACGCCCTGGTACGACGCCATCGCGCGGCCGAAGCGTGCCGCCGCGTAGGGCGTCCACCGCCGCGCGCCTGGGAAGAGGAGCCGGGGCTCGAGGTACACATTGCTCACCACGTGGTCGCCGTCGGTGCCTTCGTGCCCGTGGTTGGCCCGGTCGTAGCCGACGCCGAGCTGCCAGTGGCGAAGCACGACTCCCGCGTTCGCATCGAAGCCGGCGGCCGGCCTGGAGCCGTTGAAGTCGCCGCCCACGAGGTTGCCGTACGTCGCACCGACACCTGCCGCGAAAGCGACTCGGCGAGATGACGGAGCGCCCTGCGCGCTCGCGGAGCCTAACGCGAGGAGTCCAAGCCCGGTGGCGAAGACCGCATGACGGATGCCCGGCATCAGGTACGGGGCAGGTTCCACTCGCGGGAGCCGAGTCGGTAGATCAGCACGGCGGCACGCTTGGTCAGGCGCGGAAGCCAGTTCAGGTTGGCCGTCTCCTTGTCCGAGTGGTCGTCCCAGCCCGCGAGGCCTAACGCGTCGATGACCATCGGGACGTAGGGCGCGGCGAACGACACGTCGGCAGCGCCAGCACGTGAAGGGTCGACGGCGACCACCGACCCGAACCCGAGCGCACGACTCACCGAGTCGTGGACCGCGAGGAGCTTCCGGTTCGCGTCCGTCGGTGCCATGGGCGGGTAGCCGTCGTCGAAGGTGAGCTCCGCCGTCGTCTTCGGCAGATGTTGCGCGACGATCTCCTTCATGGTCGCCTTCGCTCTCTCGAGCTGTTCCGGCGAGAGAGCGCGGATATCCCCGCTCACGATCGCCTGACCCGCGATCACGTTCGTCTTCCCGAACGCGGTGCCGCCGCTCTGCGCGGTATCGTACTTCACCTCCGAGCCGCCGAGCACCGCGCCCGGGTTGATGGTGAGGTACTGCTGGCCGCCGAGACGTGCCCGGAATCCCTCGAGAATCCTCGCTGCCTCGTACAGGGCACCCGCGCCGATGTCGTCGCGGAAGATCTGCGACGAGTGACCGGGCGTGCCAGTCGTTTTAAGGGTCCACGACCCGGCGCTGCGCCGCGAGATGACAGCGGTGTGCGGGTCTCCGGAGCCGTCCTCGAAGCCAAGCGCGATCTGCGAGCGTTTGGCCGCCTCGGTGAGCGTCGCGCGCGCGGAGTCGAGCGGCGATCCGGCGTCCTCCTCGTCGCCGTGCATGACGACCGTAATGCTCAGCCGGTCGAGAACCCCCGCCGTCTTCAGCGCGCGGAGCGCTTCGACGATGATGACGTCGCCGCCCTTCATGTCGATGATGCCGGGGCCGCGCGCCGTGGAGTCGGTGAGCCGCTCGAACTTCTGGAAGGGACTGCGCGGCTCGAAGACGGTGTCGAGGTGCCCGATCAGCAGGATGCGCGGGCCGCGTCCGTTTCGCTCCGCCACCAGATGGCCGGCGCGCTTGAAGCCAGCGCCATCCACCCACTTCGTGCTGAAGCCTAACGCGTCGAGCTCCGCCCTGAAGGCGTCGCCCACCTTATGGACGCCCTCGACGTTCATCGTGCCGCTGTTGATGTTCACGACGCGCTCGAGCAACGCGAGCGCCTGGGCATTCCGCTGATCCACCGCCGCCGCGATCCGGCGCTCGGTAGCGCTGAGTGCAGGGGCCGTGGCCGGTCCCTGACCCTGGACCGGCAGCGGTGTCAGGCCGATGAGTGCCGCGCCAATGACCCGAGCGACGAGGCGTGACGGTCCGCCAGCCCTCACGTCGGCGCCACCTTTCTCGCGCGCCCAACGACGAGCGTGATGTTGTCGCTTCCGCCACGCTCGAGCGCGAGGTCCAGCAGTTGCTGGCACACCTGCTCCGACGACTCCATGGCGCCGAGGTACTGCGCGATCTCGTCGTCGCTCACGTGCTTCGTGAGGCCGTCGGTGCAGACGAGGATGACGCACCCGCGCCGCCTAACGTCCACGCGGCTCACTTCGGGCATGGCCGCCGATGAGCCGATCGCGCTCGCGAGCACGTGCTTGAGCGGCGACGACTTGACCTGTTCAGGCTTGAGCACGCCCTCGTCGGCGAGGTTCTGGGCGACCGTCTGGTCTCGCGTGACCTGACGCAGCACGCCGTCCTGATAGAAGTAGCAGCGGCTGTCACCGACCTGCAGCACGTACATCCACGGCCACACGATGATCCCGAGCGAGAGTGTCGTCGCCATCTGGCGGCCACCCAGCTCCGCGATCGCCTCGGCGCGGACCACGTCGTGCGCTTCGTTCGCCGCCGCGCGCAGCGCATCGGTGAACTCGTGCTCGTTCGCGGAGCCGGCGGTGTGGTAGCAGCGAAGCGCCGTCGCCACGTATTGCGTGACGGCCTCGGTCGCGATCCGGCTCGCCCGGCTCCCGGCGGCGCTGCCCCCGACGCCATCGGCGACGAGCATGATCGTCGCAAGCCGTTGCCCGCGGAGCGCCAGTCCGTCGGTTGCCGGCAGGCTCGTGCCGTGGACGACGACCTGCGGGTGCACTGTACAGAGGAGGAAGTGATCCTGGTTCTCCGAGCGCACGCGCCCGGGATGCGTGAGCCCATAGAGGTCGAGCTCGTCGTCTCGCGGGCGAGTTTCGACGCCGGCGGTGGTCCGACTGGAGAACGGCGCGGCGAGTCTCATGAGATCGTCACCGGATGGCTCGTGATGCGAAGACGTCATTACGGCGAAGGCTGCGACGTCGTAGGATGGACTGCCGAGCCTCGCCGCGCCAGCACGCATTGAGTCGTATGAATGGTGGTCGATCGTAACAGCGCCTGGCTTCCTTCCTCAGGAGGGCCATGATGTCCGCGGCGGCTGTCCTCCAACCCCCCGCGGTCGACCAGGACGACACCGACCACCCGCGGACCACGCTACGGACGCGATGTTGTTCGTACCAGCCGGCAGGGTGGCCGTCGATCGCGCGCCCCACACGCGAAGATCCGCGACTGGAGTGTTCCCGAACTGCACGCCCGAGAGGTCGACGGAAACCGTATTGAAGGACGTGAACCCTGCCACGGAGCTCGATCCTCCCTCGACGGTCATGCCGGCCACCGCGGCCACCGGAGTATTTGGGGGTGGCTGCTGGGTGTTGTCCCGGAACGTCGTTCTTTGTGCCGAGAAGCTGACCACGTTGAACGAAGCCGTACCAACTCCGCCAATGAGCCCGAGCCCAATCCCGTTCCGGTCAAACTGATCCCAGTTGGATGTGACCGCGATCGTTCCGTAGCTCGTCGTGTTGTTGGCGACGAGGCCACCGATACGATTGTCGTGGAACTTGTTCGACTGAAGCGTGAGGCGAATTACGGCCCCGGTGGCGTCGGGGGCGTTGACGACACGGATGCCCTGGCCCATGCCGAGAGTGTTCCCGAACGATTCGGTGTTCGAGATGGTGGCGACGAGCACGCGACCGGCGCTGGCCGCGCCGAGGTTTCGAACGTCTATGCCGCGCGGGCTGCCGGTCGTGATCACGTTGGAGATCGTCACTCGCGCGGGAAGTGACGACACGAGATCGGTCTCGATGGCGGCCGCGCCGGCCTTGGCATTGCGCACGGTTATCCACTCCAGCGAGTTCGCGCCGCGTCCCACTCGCACCGCACCCGTCGTACTGTCCGGAGCGTTGTACGACGTTGCCGGAAGCGCCGACGCGTCGATGATGACGCGCCGCGCGTCGCCGACGAACCCTTGGAGTGACATGTCATCCTGCAGCTCGAGGCGGCCGCCGTGTTGCTGGGTAGGATTGAGCGTGTAGGTGTTTGGCATGAGCACGATCCGGGCGCCGGCGTTCCCCACCTTGTTGACTTCTCTGTAGAGGTCTGCGGTGTCGTAGACGACGATAGTCTGAACGCTGGCCGATGGTCTTGTGGGAATCGACGGCGCACGGTCGGCTGGGCTCGTGGGGCCGCTGGAATCTGGGCTGCAGGCGGCAACGGCCGCGGCCACGATGGCGAGGGCAGAACGGCGCAACGCGAACGGCATACGAACTCCTCGATTGGATGGTTGCCGCATGGGTCGGAATGCACCATGCGGCCGCCAATTTTCCGAGTTGCCGTCCGCCTTCTGTGTGTTGGGCATCCTCAGCGTCACGGGACCAACTTCTGGCCGTGAGTCAGGTGTCTTCCGGGCACGCGGAGGTTTGCCCAGAATTTCAGTATCCCGGTGGACCGACCATCCGGATCCTCTCGTGCGCGCGCTCCTCGCGGCTCTCCCGCATAACGACATCCCATGAGCTTT
>JBKOYV010000134.1:0-9637 GCA_046725585.1 Gemmatimonadota bacterium
ATTCCCGGCCGACTGAGCACCAAGAAACCGTGTCGCGCCGCCCTATCCGCCTCGCTGGCTGAGGAAACGGCGCGAGGGCTATCGGCGCCCCTTCGCGGTGGACACAATCTTGGACACATTCCGCGCGAAATGCGCGCAAACGAACGCAAGCGGGTGCGAAAGGGTGTCGCGGGAAGTCATTGCCGTTGACCACCTAACGCGCCGTTCGCAACCCGCGTGAAACCCTCTCAGAGAACTTGAAAACCGCCGCGCTGAAAGGCGCTTACAGGTTCGAATCCTGTGCCCTCCGTTGAGTCACGCCGCTTGCATCACGCTGATCGGCGAGAGATTGCAACACGTCTGGCAACATTTCGAGTCGCCTTGAGGCTTCGGACTCTTCAGCAAGGCCGCCAGACACATTCGCGCCGCCATCGTCTGCCGCGGCCCGATCGTGAATCATTCGCGTAGCCGATTCGCCGGCGCACCTCGCCTAACGATGCGCGGTCCGACGGCGCGACCGTGCGCCGCTCAACGTCGTCGTCGCGCATGGCCGTCGTGCCTCAGGCGATATCGCCGCGGGGCGCGCGCGTGCGCGTCAGCATGTCTTGCCTGAGCTCGATCAGCATTTCGAGAAACCCTCCGCGCACATCGAGCATCCGCTCGCGCCTCGCGAGGCGCCGAAGATCTGCGAGCGCCTCCACTGAGGCGGCGGTCGCGATCGCGTCGATGAGTGCGCGAGACTGCTCGGCGGTCAGTGTAATCGGCGCCGTCCGGTGAATGAGCGACGCCTAACCTAGCACCGTCGGGTGGCGCAGGCCACCATCCGGCCGACGCCCGTCGCCGGCTCCAGGTCGGCGTTTGTGACGCGCGGCGTCACAAGGGTGATACGCAGCGCCGTTACGGGCGTGACATGCCGCCCCGGGGCCCGTCGATGATGCGAGGCGCGACCGATGCCGGCGGCTCACCGACCACACTCACACGGAGAACATCTCGTGTCGCAGCACGCTCTGACCATTCGCGGCGCACCGTTGGGGTTGGAAGTCGCATGCGGGTACCTCGCTGACGTGTTGGCGCAGATGCCGATCGAGGAGCCCTTCTTCAAGTCTCGTGACCTTCAGGAGGCGACGCGACAGTTGGCACGCGCCGCGTACCGGGCCGAGTTGTCGGAGAGCGCGGTGGTGACGTGGCTCGGCGTGGCGAGCGCGATTGCGTTCGGCGGGGGCCAGGCGTCGGTCGGGCTCACGCGGCAGCTTCACGCGTGGGCGGCCGACGAGTACGCCGCCGCGGCGATCGCGTCAGGCTGCCCCTGGGTCGGTCAGGTGGCCTAACGCCGCCGAGACGACCTTAAAAGGGGCGCGACCGCCGAGACGTACTAAACCCGGCTCTGGCGGTCGCGGTATGTGATCGGCCGCTGCATGCGCGTACGGGGCATGACGTTGATATCGCACGGGTAAAGCCGGGCGCTGACGGCCTCGAGAGGTTACGCCACGGGCGTGCGCGTCGCGGGCGGTAGCGCCTCACGACCGCAAACCGTAATGTGTCGCAATGACCTGGGACCCTCGCACCCGCCGAGAGCTTGCGGAGCACACGTACGGCATTCTCGCGATCGCCACGATCCCCGTTGTCGTCGGCGGGTTGGTATCGCGGCATCTCGGTGCCGAGATGTGGCTCGTTGGAATGGGGCTCGGCGCATACGTCAGCCTATGCGCGGTAATCCTGATCCTCGGCGACCTGGCGATTCAACGGGTGATTGACTGGTGGGAACGTTGCCGGCTGGGCAACTCGCCTCCCGCGATCGCAAATGACGTCACGGCCGACAGCGGTGGGCCGCGGGTCAGATGATCGCCTTCCTCGAGGAACGAAGGACTCTGCCGAGTCTACGGCGGTGCTCGCGTTAGGCGCCGGCGACACGGCGTGGCGGGACACGGCGTCGGTCGTGAGAGCCTTTACCCCGGTGGCGACCGGCGTCGCGGCGGACACGGTGCACTTCGACCTCCGGGTACTCTCGGCCGCGCGCTCAGCGGCGCGGGGCCGGCAATGAGGGCACGTTTCACGGCGCTCGCTCTGAGCCGCATTCGCACACACGCCTCCCGGAGGCCCCGCACTCGTCAGGCGACGTGCGTGGCGCCGCTGATTGCCCTCGTGGCCCTCGCCTGCTCCGGCGACCCATCCGGCCCGAAAAACGGCGACGCGCCCGGCACCTTCACCGCCACCCTCACTGGCGCCGCCAGCGCGACGCTCACGGGCGCGGCGACGTTCGTCGCGCAGGAAGGCCAGGGCTATGAGGTCGAGATGGTGCCGCGGGGCATCACGAACGGCTCCGGCATCTGGATAACGGCCGGCACCGGCCGAGCGCCAGTGGGCAGCTACGCAGTCACCCCGTTCACGACGCCGCAGTCGCTCCCGACGGCAATCATGCGCTTCTGCACGAACACGACGGTCGCGTGCTATACCGACTGGGGGGCGTACTGGGAGACGAACAACGGAGCCGGTCGACTCGAGATCACGCAGTCGACGGCGACCGCGCTCGCCGGCAACCTCGACGTCGATCTCCGCACGGATACCGGAAACGTCAGCGGAGGCGGCCCGCTGACGCACGTCTCGGTCCGGTTCAGCGCCACCTGCAGCCTGACCGCTGGCTGCTGACGCTGCAGGCGCTCTTCGCGTCGCGTGGCCGGTCACCCATACGCCTAACGCGGGCCCGCGCCACGCCGATGGCGACGCCCTCGGCCGTTCCCGGCCTCCGCGCATCGGCCCTCCGCTGCAACGAACGCGCGCGGGCGCCGGCGCGTGACGGTCACACTCTTCCCGACGCGTCGCGTCGATGCTAGTGTCAGGTCCCCCACGACCGGATCCACTCTTCCCCTGCGCGACGCCAGCAGTGAAGATCCCTCGCAAAACCATCCGCTACGAGTGCGTCGGTGGCCCGCGCGACGGCGACGTCGTGCTCATCCAGCGCACCAAGCGCCAGGTGCGGCTCGATGGCGCACTCTACGAAGTCCGGCTGTGGACGAAGATGGATGAACACGGACAACGACTCTTGTGGAAGCGCGAGGCGCTTGTGTGGGAAGGGCTGCTCGTGAGCGATTCTCCGGACCAGCCGGCCGCCGAACCCTCTCCACCACAACCGGTTGACTGGCCTCCGCGGGACGGCTAGGTTGCGGGTCCGCTCGCCTGTTCCATGCAAGAATTCAGTCGTCGGTCAGCTCGCGTTGGCGAATCGCCAACCAATCAATCGTTCTCGACTCGCGACCCCTGGAGAGATGGCCGAGAGGCTGAAGGCACCGGTTTGCTAAACCGGCATAGGGGGTAAACCCCTATCGAGGGTTCGAATCCCTCTCTCTCCGTCGACATTCCGCTCCACCCGAGGTGTCAAGGATCGCCACGCCGATTCGGTCGGCCGCATCCTCGACACCTTTTTTCTACACTCATGGCCCACACGCTTCCCACTCCGCTTCGCGTTCGTTTCGCCCCATCACCGACTGGGTATCTCCACGTCGGTGGCGCGCGGACGGCGCTCCACAACTGGCTCCTCGCGCGGAAGTACGGCGGAACGTTCCTGCTCCGGATCGAGGACACCGATCGCGCCCGGAGCACTGACGAGAGCACGCGCGCGATCTTCGAGGGGCTCGAGTGGCTCGGCCTCACCTGGGACGAGGAGGTCACGTACCAGGGCGCCAATCTCGCGAGACATCAGGCGGACGCGCAGCGACTGCTGGACGCTGGAGCGGTCTACCGATGCTTCTGCACCCCGGCAGAGCTCGACCAGCGCCGTGCGGAGGCGGAGGCTCGCGGCGACGCGTTCAAGTACGATCGTCGCTGCGATCGCCTTGCGCCCGACGAGATTCAGCACCGGGTAGCGATGGGCGATTCGTTCGTGCTGCGCTTCCGCGTCCCCGACGGCAACACCGAGTGGGATGACCTCGTGCACGGGCAGATCACGTTCCCGAACAAGGACATCGAGGATTTCGTCATTCTCCGGTCCGACGGGACGCCGATCTACAACATGGCCGTCGTGTCCGACGACATCGACGCGCGCGTCACCGTCGTGATGCGGGGCGACGACCATATCTCGAACACGCCCAAGCAGATCCTGCTCTACGCCGCGTTAGGCGCGCCGCTCCCCGTGTTCGCGCATCTGCCGATGATCCACGGCACGGACGGCAAGAAGCTCAGCAAGCGGCACGGCGCGATGGCGGTGGGGGACTACCGGCACCAGGGGATCCTCCCGAGCGCGATGGACAACTTTCTCGCGCTGCTCGGCTGGTCGCCCGGCGGAGACATCGAGGTCATGACGATGCAGGAGATGATCGAGCGCTTCTCGCCCGACGGGCTTCTGAAGAAGGCATCGGTGTTCGATCTCAAGAAGCTCGAGTGGATGAATGGACAGCATCTCAACATGCTGCCGCTCGAGCAGGTCGAGCCGCTCATCACGCCCGCGATGGTCGAGGCCGGGCTCGCAACGACAGACTGGCTCGCCGCGAATCGTGCCTGGTACATGAAGCTGCTCGAGTTGCTGCGCGTGCGCTCGCGCACCGTCAGCGACGTCGTGCGCCAGGCGGTCCCGTATTTCGGCGACTCGATCGAGCTCGACCCCGACGCAGTTGCGAAGCAGTGGAAGGATCCCGCGACGCCAGAGCTGCTCGGCGAAGCCCGCGAAGCGCTCGCCGTGACCAGCGAGTGGGGTGCGGGTCCGCTCGAGGAGGCACTGCGCGGCGTTGCGGAACGTCGCGGCCTCGGTGCTGGCAAGCTGTTTCAGCCGCTGCGCGTCGCGCTCACCGGGTCGGCCGTGAGCCCGGGCATCTTCGATGTGCTGATACTGCTGGGACGGGAGCGGTCGCTCGCCCGAATCGACACCGCGCTGAAGGAACTTACGCGATAAACACAAGGTTTAACTCGACAGGGCTCATCCCCGTGTCACCTTGGGTATTGTGTCTGCAACCTGCAGCCTGGCCTCTGGTCGAGGTCGTATGCCGTTGACCGACAAACCTCACAAACCGTACATTTGGCGGAGAACGAGGGTCGCCAGGCGGGCTCATCGAGCCTCCCGGCGACCCGTTTTCCCGAGGGCCTAATGCCCGAACAGCTGAGTACCATAGAGCGGCGGGTTTACCACTACCTGCTCGACTTCCTCGGCGAGCACACATATCAGCCAAGCATCCGCGAGATCGGAAAACGTTTTCGCATCAAATCGACGAAAACGGTATCCGACATTCTGCAATCGCTCGCGGACAAGGGCTTCATTCAGCGCGATCCTGCCCGCTCTCGCGGCGTCCGACTGCTTGGGTATTCGACCGTGGGGCGGATGCAGCCCGTGCCGTTCTACGGGAAGATCGCTGCCGGTGAGCCGATGCTGATCCCGGAAAACCGGGAACGCTATATCACGCTCGACCGCGCGTTCGTGCCCAGCGAAGACTGTTTCTTCCTGCGCGTGGCGGGCGACAGCATGATCGGCCGCGGCATCTTCGACCGCGACTTCGTGCTCGTAAATCCGGCGGCCCGCGCCAGCGATGGCGATATCATCGCGGCGCGCGTCGGAGAGGAAGCAACGGTGAAGACCCTGCAGCACCGCGGTGCGACGATCGTGCTCGAGCCGGCGAACCCCGACGAGCGCGAGCTCGTGATTTCGCCCGACGACGATTTCGCGGTGATCGGCACGATCGTCGCCGTGTTCCGACCGTTCCACGACGCGGCTGACGAATCGGACGAAGCCGGCGCACCGCCGGTCTGACCGCCAGGAACCTCGAGGGTCGCGGCCGGAGTTGCGGCCGCGAATGACGCGTTAGGCGCGCCGAACCCTACGGGTTCGGCGGGGCGCCGCGGTCGGCGGCGGAGATGGGCTTGGGAGCGCGCTCCTTCTCCTGCTGCTGATGCTCGCGCTCCTTGCGCTCGCGCAGCTCCTTCACCGCCTTGCGGAACTCCTCCTCGTTCATCGACCGCTGCGATTGATACAGGATCTCCTGACGCAGCGACGCCATCGCGCGATCGCGCTCCGCGGCGATCGGATTGCCCTGCGTGTTGAGCGGGAGAAAACCGAGCAGCACGTTGGGGATCGACACCTTCCCCAGCCGGATGTACTGGTTGTCGATGCCGTACTTCCTGCCGTTCTTCTCGACGGTCCAGTCGCCGCGCTCGAACTTGTTAGGGTTGTAGGTGGTGGCGGCAATGGAATCTCGCGCGCGCTCAATGTCTGCTGTCACCACGCTGTCCATCCGGGTGTCTGCCGACTTCGGGGCGCTCACGACCGGTGCAGCCGGCACCCAGATGCGCGGATCGGAATACGAGGGCCGAATGCCCTTGGTCGCTCCGCCACGGCCGATCAGCGGACCATTCGCTTCGTCTTCCGACGGAGGGGCCGGTGGCGCGGGCGTGATCGGCGGAAGCGTGGATGGTACTTCGGTCGGCGCGACGATCGGCGCTGGCGCCTCTCGCCTGGTGGGTGTCTCCGGTCGACCATTCCCACCGCTCTTGCCTGGCGAGGTCGTCGCCGACGCCTGCGGAAGCGCGAGGAAGCTGATGCGCTCAGGCTCGACGGGCTGCTCCTTGGAAGAGAACAGCGATGTGAACGGATACGGAATGAGAAGAACGCGGAGGAGAGCGACACCGATCACGACGTGCAAGACGAGCGAGATGATCGCCGGCCCCGAAAGGCGTCGTCGGCCCTGGGTCTGTGCTCGCTTTGGGTAGGGTCGCCTGACCCTCGTTCCTGCCTTCGAATCCTTCGTCTCTTCTCTCAGCGTTCCCCCAGGATCTCCGTCCGGTCCGTGGCGGCCCGGTGGCCTCGCCTTATAGCCCGCGTTGCGCACCGGTGTTCCCACGATACCTCCGACGCATCGCTCGCGCCACTCTGCACCGCTAGGACCTTATACCGATGGCGCAGCCACAGGGTTTGTAACCATGCTCACGCCCACAACTTCGACCTCGACGATATCGCCTTCATCGAGCGTGCCGACCCCTGCCGGGGTGCCCGTCGCGATCAGGTCGCCCGGCTCGAGGGTCATGATACCCGAAATGTATGACACGAGAAACGGGATGGAGAACGCCATGTCGGCCGCCCTGCCGTGTTGGCGTTGCTCACCGTTGACACGTGTGACGACCTCGAGCTTCGCAAGCTCGTCTGCGCTCATGGTGCCCACGCGCGGCTTGCCTACGGCGCAGAACGTGTCGAACCCCTTCGCGCGCGTCCACTGGCTATCCTTCCGCTGAAGATCCCGCGCCGTCACGTCGTTGATGGCCACGATGCCGGCGATCGCGCCAACCGCGTCCGCCTCGGACGCGTGCCGAAGTCGCCGCCCCACCACGACGCCGATCTCACCCTCGAACTCTACCTGGGCCGACTGCGGCGGGAGGACGATCGACTCGCCGCCGTCGATGAGGCTCGATGGTGGTTTCAGAAAAATGAGCGGCTCGGCCGGAACTTCGTTCCCGAGCTCGCGTGCGTGCTCGAGGTAATTCCTGCCGACACACACGATCTTGGACGGCCGTTGTGGTGGCATAGGGTCGAAATGAGGGTCAGAACAAAAGGGACTGGGGACTGGGGACTGGGGACTCGGCCGGGATGCTCTTACTCACGGGGAGGCTCGCGCAGCGGTAGAAGCTTCCCGGCCGAGTCCCCAGTACCTAGTCCCCAGTCCCCATCATCCACTCGCGTAAAAGGCTTGGATGTGCTCCAGCACCGTCGGCCACGCACCCACGAGGCGACGCGCCGGCGGAAGTGCGTCGAGAAGCGTCCGACCGTACGACTTGGAGATGACGCGCGGGTCCAGCAGAACGATGACGCCGCGGTCGGTTGCCGTGCGAATGAGCCGGCCGAACCCCTGTTTCAGACGCAGCGACGCGTGCGGCAGCATGTACTCCCGAAACGCGTCGCCGCCGTGTCCCTCGATCGACTCGCAGTGCGCCGCCGTCACGGGCTCGTTGGGCACCTTGAACGGAAGCTTGGTGATGATCAGGGCTCGGAGTGCGCGCCCCGGAACGTCCACGCCTTCCCAGAAGCTCGCCGTTCCGACGAGCACCGCACGCTCGTTCTCGCGAAATCGTCGCAGGAGCGCGTCACGACCGTCGTCGCCGTGCACGAGCAGCGGCCATCGTCGCTCGACACCGCGCGCTCGCAGCTCCGCGGCGACCAGTCGCACATCACGGTGGCTCGTGGCGAGCACGAACATTCCGCCGTCCGACGCGGTCGCCACGTCGAGCACGGCGCGGACGACGAACTGGATGTGCGCCGTCGCATCGACGTTAGGCGCCGGGGCGTTCGTCGGGATCGCCAGCCGCGCGTGCCGGGGAAAATCGAACGGCGATGGGTAGAGGGCCGTCGTCGGCTCGAGCTCGGGGTCGTCGAGTCCGAGGCGTCGGCTGAGAAAGTCGAAGCGCTGCTCCGCGGCGAGCGTGGCACTCGTCACGACGGCGGTTCGCACGCGCCGGAAAAGATCTTCCCGAAGCACCGGGGCGAGGTCCAGCGGCACCGACGTCACGGCGAGATTGCGCTCCTTGCCGCGCACCTCGATCCATCGGACCGCAGCGTCCGCATCGTCACTGGGCTTTAGCGTGCGTCGCAACGCGTCGCCCGCGCCCTGCAGGCGGCGCGCAACTCCGCGCAGCTCGTTCAGCAGCGGCGCTACCGCCTCCGCTCGCGCCTCGTCCACCTCGAGCCGTTCGCGCACGACACGAAGCCCGTCGTGCAACAGCTCGATCTCGGCCAGCAGTTCCTCGAGCGCCATGTCCAGCCCACTTCGCCAGATGCGATGGCGTGCGAAGTCGTCCGTGAGGCGAAGTACTTGTGCCCCGCTCTCGTCGAGCAGCGTGGCCAGAAGGTCGAACACGAGCCCCGCACGATCGCGCGCGGCCAGCACCGATGGCGACAGCTTCGTGGCCGCGAGATCGCGGCTCGCCGCGCTGAGCAGATCCTTGCCCTCGGCGAGGCGCGCCATGAGCGCCGGCAGAATTCCCTTCCCCGTTCGGTCCAGCCGCGCGAACAGTCGCTGCAGCGAGCGCCGCGTCACCGTGGCGCCGAGGTGCGCGGCCGCCGCGTCTTCCATGTGGTGGCCTTCGTCGACCACGAGCCGCGAGTACGCCGGGAGGACCGCGGCGTCGTCCCAGTTCTGAGAGACACGCCTGACGGCGACATCGGACATGAGCAGGTGATGGTTCACGACGATAACGTCCGCCTGCGCCGCCTTACGGCGCGCCGCGAACAGAAAGCACTTGTCGTAGAACTGGCATCGGGCGCGATTGCACAGGTCCGGCTCGGCCGAAACCTCGTCCCAGAGCTCGGCGCGCGGCGGCGCCGACATGTCGCTGAGCGAGCCATCCGTCGTGCGCTTGGCCCAGGCGGCCAGCGCCGTCAGCTCGCTGCCTAACGACTCCTCGAACAGCGCGGCCCCCGTGGAGACGGCCTGTTCGAGGCGCATGAGGCACAGGTAATTGCGCCACCCCTTGAGCAACGCGAACCGTACGGGCTGATCGTCGAGCGCACGAGCGAGAAACGGCAGATCCTTGCCGACCAGCTGTTCCTGGAGATTGATCGTATTGGTGGACACGACCGTGCGCTCGCCGTTCGCCGCTGCCCAGCGAAGCGCGGGGATGAGGTAGCCGAGCGACTTTCCGATCCCGGTACCCGCCTCCAGCAGCCCCACACCGCCATCGTTGTAGAGCTGCG
>JBKOYV010000166.1:0-9552 GCA_046725585.1 Gemmatimonadota bacterium
CTTCGAGACAACCTCGGGACCGAGCTCCCCATCATCCAGGCGCCGATGGCCAGCGCCCAGACGAGCGCACTGGCCATCGCCGTGTCGAACGCCGTGTGCGCTCCTCGGCCTGGACGCCGTGAGCGACGAGCTTGCCGCGATCCGGTCGGAGACGACGCGGCCCTACAACGTCAACTTCTTCTGCCACTCGCCGCCCACGCCCAACGCGGCGCGGGAGGCCGCATGGCGGTTGGCACTGTCGCCCTACTACGCGGAATTCGGCATCGACCCTAACGAGATCCCGGTCGGCCCCCACCTGCGCGACCTTCACCGACGAGGTGGCCGACCTCGTCGAACCGTTTGCGCCGCCGGTCGTGAGCTTTCACTTCGGACTGCCGGCGGTGCCCCTCCTGGCGCGCGTGCGCGCGTGGGGCTCGAGGATCATCGCGTCGGCAACGACCGTGGATGAGGCCCGCTGGCTCGAAGCGCGCGGCGTCGACGCCATCATCGCGCAGGGGCTCGAGGCCGGCGGCCATCGCGGCAATTTCCTGAGCGCGGACCTAACGACTCAGCTCGGCACCTTCGCGCTCGTTCCGCAGATCGTGGCGGCGGTACGCGTGCCCGTAATAGCCGCCGGCGGAATCGCCGACGTACGCGGCGTAGCGGCCGCCATGCGGCTCGGCGCGGCCGGCGTACAGATCGGGACCGCGTATCTGCTTTGTCCCGAGGCCACGAGCACGCCGGTGCATCGGGCCGCGCTCCGAGGTCCTGACGCCACGCACACTGCGCTCACGAATTCATCTCCGGTCGCCCAGCACGCGGCATCATGAACCGCCTGATGCGCGACCTCGGCCCCATGAGTGATCTGCCTCCTGAGTTCCCGCTCGCGACACCGGCTGTGGCGCCGCTTCGCGCGGCGGCGGAAGCGAGGGGCATGGGAGACTTCTCACCATTGTGGGCCGGTCAGAACGCCGCCGGATGCAAAGAGATCCCCGCAGGCGAACTGACCCGGGAGATGGCTGCCGGGCTGGCGTAGGTCGAACGTCCGAATCAGGTCAACCGCCCAGGCCGCGCCAGCAGATTCCCGGTGCCCGGCGTATGACTATATCGTGATCGTGGTTCAAGCGACGGAGTCGGAATGAGGACAAGTGTACTGTCTGTAATGCTCGTACCGCGTGCGGCGCGCGCCACGGCGACGGTGACGTTGCTTGCGGCGACCGTTGGCTCCATCGCATGCGGCGGCGCGTCGAGAGCGAAGACGAGCACGGGACTCGGATCGACCGTCTCGCGCGTCGCGCGCTCTCCCGCCGAGATCGCAGCCGCTGACAGCGGCAGGCCTCCGTTCACGAAGGCCGACGTCGACTTCGTGTCCGGCATGATCGGTCACCACGCGCAGGCCGTGCTCATGGCGGGCTGGGCGCAGTCCCACGGCGCGAGCCCATCGGTCCAGGCGCTGTGCGAACGCATCGTCGTCGCGCAGCGTGATGAGATCAAGTTCATGCAGCGCTGGCTGCGAGAGCGGAACCTGCCGGTGCCGGACGGCGACACCTCGCACATGATGATGGCCGGCATGAACATGAAGCTCATGCCCGGCATGTTGACCCCCGAGCAGCTCACGGAGCTCGACAAGGCGCGCGGCGCCGACTGGGACCGGCTCTTCCTGAAGGACATGATCCAGCACCACAACGGCGCGATCGAGATGGTCGAGACGCTCTTCTCCTCGCAGGGCGCTGTACAGGACGAGGACATCTTCAAGTTCGCGTCGGACGTCCATGTGGATCAGATCACCGAAGTGAACCGAATGACGCTGATGCTGCAGTCCATGGGAGCCCGGTAGCACCCAGCGTCACCCAGCCACGAGCCTGCCACCGGCCCGCAGTTTTCGATTCCCGATTCCCTATTCCCGATTCCCTCGTGAGACACCTCTCGTCCCTCTCGATCGCGTTCGCCGGGATAGCAGCGGCTGGATGCGCATCCACCGGCTCGTCGTCTTCCAGCGCCGCACCGTCGCCCAACATGACGGTCGGCACGACGAAGCCGAACCCCGATCCGCGCGTCGGCCTCAAAGCCGGGTGGTTCGACGCCGGTACCGCCGCGTGGAACCTCCGGCTCGTCTCCACGACGAAGCCGTCGAAGAATTTCCTAAACATGTCCACGCCTGGCGACCGCCGGCTGGTCAACTCCGACCTCGCGTTCGTCGGCAACTACGTCATGCAGGGCAACTACAGCGGCTACCAGCTGTGGGACATCTCGAACCCAACGAAGCCGGCGGTGAAAGAGGCGTTCGTCTGCCCGGGATCACAGAGCGACGTATCGGTTTATCGTGACGCGAAAGTGAACCTCGCGTTCGTCTCCGGTGAGGCGACGACGGGCCGACTCGACTGCGGGTTGCAGGGCGTTCCCGACTCGGTGAGCCAGGATCGCCTCCGCGGCATCCGTGTCTTCGACATCACCGACCTCGCGAAGCCCAAGTACATCGCGAACGTGCAGACGTGCCGAGGGTCACACACGCACACCGTAGTGGTGTCGCCTAACGACAAGGACAACGTCTACGTCTACGTGTCGGGTTCCGCGCCGGTTCGCTCGCCACGGGAGCTCCCGGGCTGCTCCGGTGCGTCGCTCGCCGAGGATCCGAACTCGGCGCTCTTCCGCATCGAGGTCATCCAGGTGCCGCTCGCGGATCCCTCGAAGGCGCACATCGTGAGCTCGCCGCGAATCTTCCAGGATCTCACGGCTCCGCCACGTCACGCCGAGCCGTTCGACAGTGCCGCGGCCGCGCGACGTGACAGCATAGCGGCGGCTCGGCGCGCAGCCGGTCAGCCAGAACAGCCGCGAGGCGGTGGTGGCGCCAACCGCGGCGGCCCCACGCAGTGTCACGACATCACGGTGTACCCGGCGATTGGCCTCGCCGGCGGCGCGTGCGGCGGCTACGGCCTCCTGCTCGACATCAGCAACCCCGGCAACCCGGTGCGCATCGGCGCCGCGGCCGACTCGAACTTCTCGTTCTGGCATTCCGCCACGTTCAACAACGACGGCACGAAGGTCCTCTTCTCCGACGAGTGGGGTGGCGGAACGCAGCCGCGCTGCCGCTCGACCGACAAGCCCGAGTGGGGCGCCGACGCGATCTTCACGCTCGACGCCAACAAGCAGATGACCTTCCAGAGCTACTACAAGCTTTCCGCCGCGCAGACGTCGGAGGAAAACTGCGTCGCGCACAACGGGTCGCTCATTCCCATCCCGGGCCGCGACGTGCTGGTGCAGGGCTGGTACCAGGGCGGCATCTCGGTGTTCGACTGGACCGATCCGAAGAATCCAAAGGAGATCGCGTACTTCGACCGCGGCCCGATGGACTCGACGAAGCTGGTGAGCGGGGGCTCGTGGTCGGCGTACTGGTACAACGGCTACATCTACAGCTCCGAGATCTCGCGCGGCCTCGACATCTTCGACCTCGTACCGAGTGGTCTTTTGTCGAAGAACGAGATCGACGCGGCGAAGACGGTGCACTTCGACTACTTCAACACGCAGGGCCAGCCCAAGCTCGTGTGGCCGCCGTCGTTCGCGCTGGCGCGTGCGTATCTCGATCAGCTCGAGCGGACCAATGGCCTGAGCGCCGACAAGATCGCCGCCACGAGAACCGAGCTGGCGGCGGCGGAGAAGCTTCAGGGTCAGGCGCGGAAGGACGCGCTCACCAAGCTCACCCAGCAGCTGCACACCGACGCCCGCTCGGCCGGCGATCAGCCGAAGGCGCACAAGCTGGCGTTCGCGGTGGGCGATCTGGCGAAGTAGGGGATCCTGTCCGATGGCGGACAAACGCGAGCGGGAATTCCCGCTCGCGTTTGTCGTTCCTGGCACCGCGAGTGACGCCCGCTTGCGGATAGCGTCATGATCGTGGACCCGTTAGGTAACCGCGAACCGGGGAACTCATGCTAGCGGATACACTGCGAGAGATTGCGGGGAAGCGTCAGGTCGACAGTGATGGCAATGTCACCGTTTTCCAGCTGCTTCCCCCAGCTACGGCCGAGCAGATCAGGGCGCTCGAGGCGCGCCTTCCCTCGCCACTGCCTGACGAGATCCGCGCGGCTCTGGCCGTCACGACCGGCTTCGTCGAGCCGCCCGTGGAGTCGTTTTCGCTGCTCGACCTCGAGGGGTTCGGGCTGGAGGAAGTTTTTCCGGACGCGTACTCGCTGGCCCACGACGGATTCGGCAACTACTGGGTGCTCGACATGCTGCCGGGGACGAGCGTATGGGGGCCGGTGTACTTCGCCTGCCACGACCCGGCGGTGATTGCATATCAATCGCCTTCGATCGAGGCGTTCGTGAGAGACCTCGTGGATCGCGCTCCCGACCACCCCGAGAGCCCGATCAATCGCGTGCACGACGACGTCGTGATGCGGCTGTGGTCGGATCACTCGGCGCTGATCGCGCAGCCGGCAGCCGCCGCGTCGACGGACCCCACGCTTCGCGAGTTCGCATCCTCGCTTTCCCCCGATGCGCTCATCGCGGACCTGCGAAAGCCGAGCATCGGGAGCGGGTTTTCCTGGGGGCTCCACGGCCCGAGGACCGACATTCGGCGTTTCGGCGCTGAGCCACTGTGGGCCCTTACGCGGCCTCCCGCCAAGCCGGGGTTCTTCGCGCGGCTGTTCGGACGCTGAGGAGCGGGCGGGCGCTGCGGAGTCGTTGAGGCGCCGTTCAGGTCGCGACGCCTAGGGTGGGTCTCTGTCCGCTCTCGCCGATCCTTTCTCCCGAGACTCGAGAATGCCTCGATCGCTCCTCGCTCTCCTCGCGTGTGGCGTAGCGCTCACTGTAGCCGATCCGGCCGTCGCGCACGCCCAGACCTTCAAGGTCACGAAGTACGACATCGGTGGCGAAGGGGGCACCGACTACGTGACCGCCGAACCCGGTACCGGTCGCGTGTTCGTCTCGCGCGGCACGCACGTCATGGTTGTCGACGGCCCAACTGGCAAAGTGTTAGGCGACATCCCGGACACGCCGCGCATGCATGGCGTTGGCCTGGCCGCGAAGCACAACCGCGGGTTCACCACGAACGCCGGCGACTCCACGGTCACGATGTTCGATCTCAAGACGCTCGCGGTCATCAAGAAGATCCCGGTCAAGACCGGAGGCCTCGATGGGATCATGTACGACGACTACACGGACCGGATCATCCTCACGAACCACAGTCGTCCCATCGGCACGGCCGTCGCGCTCGACGCGAAGACGGGCGACATCGTGGGCACCGCGCAGCTCGAGGACAATTCGCCCGAGGGCGCGGCGAGCGACGGGAAGGGAAAGCTCTACGTCAACAACGAGGGCAAGAGCACGATTCAGGTGCTGGACGCGAAGTCGATGAACGTGCTCGCGTCATGGCCGCTCGCCCCGTGTGAAGGGCCGACCGGGATCGCGTACGATCGCGCGACCAACCGGATCTTCTCGGGATGCGGGAAGACGTCTGTCGTCCTCGACCCGAAGACGGGCAAGGTCGTCGCGACCATCGCCAACGGCGATGGGGTCGACGCACTCGGCTGGGATGCGAAGGAGAAGCTGATCTACATCCCGGCGGGGCGGGACGGTAACGTGACCGTGGCGCACCAGGATGGGCCGGATAAGTACAGCGTTGTTGCCACGGTGCAGACGATGCCGAGGGCGAAGACGATCACGGTCGACCCGGTCACGCATAACGCGTATCTCTTCCAGCCGGAGTTCGGTCCGGCTCCAGCTGGAGCGCCGCCGGGCCCGGGCGGGCGCCCGCCTGTGGGCCCAGTGAAGGCAGCGTGGTACTTCGTGATCACGCACTGAGTCGGGCGTCATCTCGGTCCACTTGACAGTCTAGTGGAGAGCGCGGTATCGTTCGCGCCTCCACTAGACCGTCTAGTAATCGCCATGCCACCGAAATCAGCCCCGCTCCTGCAGGGCACCCTGGACCTCATCGTCCTCCAGCTCCTCCGCGCAGAGCCAACCAACGGGTACGACCTGAGCCTGCGCATTCAGGCGATCTCGCGTGACGTGCTCAGCGTAAACGCCGGCTCGCTTTACCCGGCGCTCTACCGACTGGAGAACCGCGGCCTCATCAAGGCATCCTGGACCGAAACGGAGAACGGACGGCGCGCCAAGGAATACTCGGTCACCGCGGCAGGGGCCAAGTATCTGAGCGATCAGCGCGAGAGCTGGGAGCGATTCTCCGGCGCGCTCACCGCGATCCTCCGCGTCACGTGAGCGGCGTGCTGTTCGCGCTCCGCGCACGGCTCCGAGCCGTGTTCAGACGCGGCGCGGTCGACCGGGAGATGCAGAACGAGATGGCACTTCACCTCGAGCAAGCCGTCGAGCGGCTCATGCGCCGCGGGCTGACCGAGGCCGAGGCGCGCGACGCCGCCCGGCGCGAGTTCGGGAACGTCGCGCTGCTCCAGGAAGAGGGGCGCGACGCGCGCGGGGCGCGGTGGATCGAGTCGCTGGCGGCCGACATCAGGTTCGCGATGCGCCATTGCGCGCGCACGCCGCTCACCGCCATCACCCTCGTCCTCGTGCTGTCGCTCGGGATCGGTGTGAACTCGGCGCTGTTTTCGATCCTGCAGGCGGTGACGATGCGTCCCGCGCCAGCCGTACCGGCCGACGACGCGCTCGTCCGCATTCGCGGGACGACGTTCTCCCGCACCGAAGGCAAGCTCGCTCCGCGTGCCTTCTCCATGCCGGAGATCAACGACCTCGCCTCTCGCCGTGAGACGTTCGCCGCGGTCGCCGGGTACGCGGTCGATCAGATGGTCCTCGACCCGGGCAACGGCGGCGAGCTGCGCCCCGACGAAGTGCAGTTCGTCACGCCGAACTTCTTCGCGACGCTTCGGGTCCAACCCGTGATGGGTCCGGGACTTCCGGTGGGGAACACCGATGACACGCCGGGTGCCGAGCTCGTGGCGGTGATCTCGCATCGGCTCTGGGAACAGTTGGGCGGCGACTCTGCGTTCGTTGGGCGGATCATCCGGATCAACGACGTCCCGGTGCGCGTCGCCGGCGTGGCGCCGCCGAGATTCGAGGGTCCGGTCATCGTGTCGGGAACGCCCTCTGTGTGGCTCCCGATAGCCGCGCGCGCGCCGATCATGAGGAGCACGGCACACGCGCTCGCCAGCCGTGACTCCACGTTCCTCGAGGCGTTCGCGCGCCTCGCGCCTAACGCGACCATCCAGCAGGCCAACGCCGTGGTGCCCGTCGTGGCCGCCTCCTGGGTTCCGAACAAGCGTCCCGACGGTGAGCCCCTCACCTACTCGAGCGACGTCGTCCCGCTCCGCGGCTTCACCGAGGTGACGGGCGACAACGAGCCCCTCCTGATCGTCGCGCTCCTCGGCACCGGGGCACTGCTCGTCCTCCTCGTGGCCTGCACGAACGTCAGTGCGCTCCTCGTGGGCGCCGCCGTCGCGAGGCGGCGCGAGATCGCGATCCGCCTGTCGCTCGGCGCCTCGCGACTCAGGGTCATCCGGCAGCTCGTGACCGAGACCTCGCTGATCGCGCTCGCTGGCGGCGCGCTCGGACTCGCGCTCTACTGGGCAATCGCGCGCGTGATCTCGTGGCTCGCCGCGGACCTGTGGATCGGGCCGGACCTCGGAACCGTCGCGTTCACGGCGCTCATCGCGTTAGGTACCGGCATCGTCTTCGGGCTGTCGCCCGCACTGCACGCGACGCGGCTCGACGTGTCCGGCGCGCTCAAGGACTCCGGTGGCGCGACGAGCCGGTCCAGGCTGCAGCGCACGTTCATCGTCGCGCAGATCGTGCTCACGCAGCCGCTGCTCGTCGCGATCGCGATGGTGGTTGGGGTCGTGCTGTCGGAGATCGGCGGGCAGGTCGAGAATCCGTTGGCGGCGCGCATCATCAGGGTGCAGTTCGGCACGTACGGCGGCGTCGGATCGAGAGACGAGAAGCTGGCGAGAATCGCCAAGCTGATGGAGAGCGTGGCGGCGCTGCCGGGCGTCGAGGCAGTGGTTCCACAAGCAGCCGCGTTCGACATCGCGGACTTTCGCGTCCACCCGGCAGATCGCGGCGCCGGCCCGCGCGCCCAGGAAACCGTGCGCACTCAGGTCGAAGGCACCGCACCCGGCTACTTCGCATTCCAGAACATCCCGATGCTCCGTGGGCGCGAGTTCGTGGCCAGCGATACGTCGGCGGGCGACATGGCAGTCGTCATCAGCGGCGACCTCGCGCGCGGCTTCTGGGGACCCGTCGATCCGGTCGGCAAACGACTGCATATGACGCTGCCGGAGCTCACGATCGTGGAAGGCGGCAAGACCTCGCGGCGATACGAGAAGAAGCCGCGGACGGCCGTGGTCATCGGGATCTTCGACACGACGGGGACACCGCTGCGCGGCGCCGGGCGCGTGTATACGGCCGATGGTAGCCGCTGGCAGAAGGACACCTATCTGGTACGCACACGAGGTCCCGGAACCGCGGTCGTGCCCGACTTGAGGCGGCTCGCTCGAACCACGATTCCCGATATTCCGATCTACGACAATGGACTGGCGACGCTCGAGCAGCTCGACCGCATGGAACGCAAGGAGGTGTTGCAGGTGAGCGCAGGCGCAACCGGCGCCGGCCTCCTCGCGCTGCTGCTGGCGTCGATCGGTCTCTATGGCGTCGTGGCGCTCGCGGTGCGCCAGCGCCACCGCGAGATCGGCGTCCGGGTCGCCCTCGGTGCGCGGCCCCGGCAGGTCATCGGAATGTTCTTCATGACCGGCGTTCGACTCAGCATGCTGGGCGTAATACTCGGCCTGCCGCTCAGCGTGGTGGCGATCTACTTCATCGCAACGAGCTTCGCGGACTACGTGCCCGTCAACATGCCGGCGGTGGGGGTCGCGATCGCCGTGGTCGTGGTCGGGGTCGCCGCTCTGGCCTCGTGGATTCCCGCGCGGCGAGCTGCCAGCGTCGACCCGCTCCAGGCGATTCGAGTGGACTGATTCGCCGTCCGATGGTCGGACCGCTGCCGTAGGTGGTGTCATCTCCGTCGTCGCGGCGCGAGATTCCGGCATTCCATTCCTCCGGTCTGCACCATGAACAAGCTAGGTCTCGTCGTCGTTTCCATTGCCTGCGTCGCGTGCAGCGCCGCTCAGGGCACCGCCAACCCCGACATCGCGCGCTGGGAGCAGCAGGCCAGGAACGTCACCATAACGCGGGACGACTGGGGCATCGCCCACATCCACGGGAAGACCGATGCGGACGCCGTCTTCGGGCTCGTCTACGCACAGGCCGAGGATGACTTCAACCGCGTCGAGACGAACTTCATCAACTCGATGGGCCGCCTCGCCGAGTCCGAGGGCGAGAAGGAGATCTGGCGCGATCTCCGCATGAAGCTGTTCATCGACCCCGACAGCATGAAGGCGAAGTACGCGACCAGCCCAGCCTGGTTGAAGCGGCTGATGGATGCCTGGGCCGACGGGTTGAATTTCTATCTCCACAAGCATCCCAACGTCACGCCCCGCGTCATCAAGCGGTTTGAGCCCTGGATGGCGCTCAGCTTCAGCGAAGGCAGCATCGGTGGGGACATTGAGTCGATTTCCATACCGCGGCTGAGGGCGTTCTACGGCAAGCGTACGGGGA
>JBKOYV010000130.1:0-9393 GCA_046725585.1 Gemmatimonadota bacterium
CTCGAGGCGTGGTCGCCCGACGGGACGCGCCTCCTGTTCACGAACGAAGTCAACGAAAACAGCGACATCTATACCGTCAAGCCGGACGGCACGGGCCTAACGCGGCTGACGACGAGCCCACATCAGGATCTTTCGCCGCGATGGTCCTCTGATGGACGCCGGATCGTGTTTCATCGCCGAATCAGCCAGATCAACACATCTGCGCTGTACGTCGTGAACGCCGACGGATCCAACGAGCGCCGCCTGCTCGATACGCTGTATCACGATCGCGATGCGACGTGGGCGCCTGATGGCTCACGCATCGCCTTCTCCTGCGACCGATTCGGACCTGGCGGGTCGTACGACGTGTGCTCCGTGGCGCCCGACGGCTCCAACCTTCGGCGGATTGCGCCAGTGGGTGACGCGTTCTTCAACGAATGGTCCCCCGACGGGTCGCGAGTGGCGTACAGGTCGTTAGGCGGCGTGCGCATCTGGGTCGCACGGGTCGACGCGTCGCCACCGGTCAACCTCTCTCCTCCGGTCGCGTCCGTCGGGTTCGACTGGTCTCCCGACGGAGCTCGCCTCCTGCTGTCGGTGTCTGACGGCACCTTCGGTTTTGCAACCGTAAACAGAGACGGGACGAACTACGCTCGGTTGCCGACCACGATCACGACCCTGACCGGAGACGCTAACTGGTCACCGGACGGAACCAAGGTCGTCGCGGACATCATCCTCGCAGGCCGACGAGTGATTGCCGTGATGAACCCCGACGGCACCGGCATTCGCGCGCTCGAACCCATCGGCAATGTCACCGCGTATCGCCCGCTTTGGAACCCGAAGACGCGGCTGGTCTCGCCCTCCCCGGCGACGAACTAGCTCGGGCCACGGGATGCACCAATGCGCGGATGGGCCGCGCGGCTTCGGCGCGCACAGCGACCAGGGCTCATCCTCGAGACTAAGCTGCATCGCTTCGTGCGGTTCAACTGGGACGTCGTGACGTCGCTCGCGCGTGCGAACAGCGTGACAGTACCCTGAACGCACACGCCGGCGCGCAAGCCGCCATTGTCGCACCCATAGCCTAACGAGCGCATCACGGCCTCTCTGCGCCGTCGTCGAGTCGACTGATGGCAGCGACGTGTCACTGGCACAACGCTGGCTAACGAGCCGTGATGCGATTGGGTGCTTTGGGCGATGCGGGCAGCTCATGCGTGGCGACCACTCTTGTTGTGTGGAGCAGCCAATGCTCGCTCCCAACGGGTGAGCGGTCCACAATCTGCAGGCGCTTCGGGTCCACACCAGCTCTCTACGGCAGCGCCGCATGGCTCGGCGGCCGCGCGCAGGAGTCTCTTGCATGAACCTCAAGGTCGTGCTGTCGATCGCGGCGGCGTACATGGCGCTGGTGGGCGTCGGGATGATGTTCGTTCCGCACCAATTCGGGGTCGGTGCGGTCCCGGCGGATGCCTCGCCGGAGCTGATCGCTTTCCTTCGCATTTTCGGCGGTCCCTGTGTCGGCATCGCCGTGCTGAATTGGGTGGCTCGCGACGCGGAACCTTCGAGCGCGCGGAACGCGATCGCCCTCGGCAACATGGTGGGCTTTGCCTGCGTGGCGGCCGTGGACGTCTGGGGGGTGTTCAGCGGCGGCGCACGACCGATCGCGAAGCTATTTCTCGTGGTTCATCTCTCGATGGCCGTCGCGTTCGCTCTTCAATGGCGGGCCAGGGACCGCGCGTCAGTCCTGCCCCGCACCCATTCGTGAGGATGGCATCCATGCCTAACAAAGCTCTCCTTGGTGCATTGCTGCTCGTCACGGGCGCCACCGTGGCGCGGGCGCAGGCCGTGGGTCATCGCGTCAATGTCAACGGCATGCGGATGTACTACGAAGTCTCCGGCACGGGCGATCCCTTGGTCGTGCTGCACGGCGCTTACATGAACATTCCGACGATGGGCGCGATCATCCCCAGGCTCGCCAGGACTCATAAGGTCTACGCGGTCGAGCTCCAGGGACACGGCCGCACGACAGACATCGCCCGGCCGATCACGTACCCGAACCTGGCGGACGACGTCGCTGCCTTCATGGACACAATGGGTCTCCGGAAGGCGGACGTGTTCGGCTACTCGATGGGCGCCGAAGTTGGTTTGCAGCTCGCCATCCGCCATCCGGCAAAGGTGAACAAGCTCGTCGCGGCGTCCGTCGCTTACGACCTCAAAGGATGGCAGCCGGCATTCACGGAGGCGATTCCGCAGATGACGGTTGAGATGATCAGCGCGATGCCATTCGCGAAGGAGTATCCCAAGCTGGCCGCAAATCCGAATGGCTTCCCGGAGTTGGCGAGGAAATTGATCGCGCTCGAGAAAGAGCCGATGGCCTGGGAAGCAGACCTGAAGTCGTTGAAGACACCGGTACTCGTCATCGCCGGCGACGCCGACGTGGCAACGCTCGAGCATTCTGTCGCGCTGTTTCGGCTGCTCGGCGGCGGCGTGATGGGCGACATGGGGAAACCGCTCCCGCCATCTCGCCTCGCGATACTGCCGGCGACGTCACACACGGCCGTCATCACGCAGGTCGATCTGCTTCATGGATTCATCGAGCCGTTTCTGAAAGGGCAAACGCCGAAGGGATTCTTCGATCCGTCGGCCGCTACGCCCCCCTCGAAGCCATCGTTCAGGCTTCGCTGAGTCTTAGGCTCCCATCGTCTATCGATGGGGCTTGACAAACTCGTCCGCCGCCGGCACTGTTTCCATCGTCTATCGATGGAAGCACCGTCAGTGCCATCTACCACGCCCGCCGAGCTGCTCCCCGGGACGCTCGACCTGTTGATCCTGCGCACGCTCGTTCGTGGCCCGAACCACGGATACGGCATCGCCCAACGGGTCAAGGAGCTGTCACGCGATGTTTTTCAGGTTGGCGAGAGCTCGCTCTATCCCGCGCTGCAGCGCCTAACGCTCAACGGCTACGTCAAGGCCGAGTGGGGCGTGTCGGACAACAATCGTCGCGCGCGGTATTACACGCTGACACCCGCGGGCCGAAAGCAGCTCGCGGCGGAAGAACGCGAGTTCGAGCGCATCGTCGCCGCGATTCGACTCGTTCTGGAGCTTGCCTGAGGGCAGAACCGCCATGCGTATCCTACGCCGCCTCGCCTACTGGCTGCGACTGTCGTCGCACCACGCCGATCTCGTAAACGAAATCGAGTTCCACCGCCAGATGGTGGAACAGGATCTCGTGAGGCGCGGCATGTCGCCGGCGGCCGCGCAGATTGAAGCACGGCGCACGATGGGTAACGACACGGTGATGCGCGAGGAGGCGCGAGCGGTGTGGCTCTGGCCGTCGCTCGAGGCGCTCTGGCAAGACGCGACGTACACCATGCGCGACCTGCGCCGCAACCCGACGTTCACGATCGGCGTGACGCTCACGCTTGCGCTCGGGATCGGGGCAAACGCCGCGATGTTCTCGCTGATCGATCGCCTGCTGTTCCGCCCGCCGGCGTTCATGGTCGACCCGTCGACGGTGCAACAGGTCTACATGTACCGGACGTCTCAAGGAAAGGAGAGCGGAACGGGTGGACAGTATGCTCGGTATGCGGACATGGCCCGTTACTCCACCGCCTTCTCGCAGTTCGCAGGCGTCAGCCTCAAGGGCCTTGCTGTCGGTGTGGGAGAGGGGACGCGCGTCCGGAACGTGGCGATCGTGAGCGCCGGGTTCTTCGGATTCTTCGACGCGCCACCAGTGCTCGGCCGGTACTTCACGCCGAGCGAAGACACGCCACCGGATCCGGCACCGGTCGCGGTGCTGAGCCACACACTTTGGATCACGCAGTTCGGCGCGCGTCGTGACGTATTGGGGGCCAGACTGCGCATCGATGCCGTCGAGTACACGATCATCGGCGTGACGCCCGAAGGCTTCGTCGGGCTGTGGCCGTATCGCCCGCCGGTCGCGTTCGTCCCTCTGGCGACATACGGGCGGAGCGAGGGTCCGCCGGAATGGGCCACGACGTACGGCCACTCGTTCGGAATCGACCCGATCGCCCGCCGCAAGCCTAACGTGACGATCGCGCAGGCCTCGGCCGATCTGACGAACGCGCTTCGGCGAAGCTACCAGGCACAGTACGAGCGAAATCCGGCTGGCGCCCCGTTGGACAAGCTTCGTCCACGCGCGGTCGCGGCACCGGTGTTGGAGGAGCGGGGGCCTGAGCCGTCGAGCGCGTTGCGCCCCGCGAGGTGGCTCGCGGGCGTCACGGTCATCGTCCTCCTGATCGCCGCCGCCAACGTCGCGAACCTGCTGCTGGCGCGCGCGATTCGCCGGCGACGAGAGATCGCCGTTCGCCTCGCGCTCGGTGTGAGCCGGCGGCGCCTGTTCGGCCAGCTGCTCACCGAAGGGGTGATCCTCGCCCTCGCGGGCGGGGCGGCCGGTGTCGCGCTCGCGGTCTGGGGTGGACGGGTACTCAGCGCGACGTTTCTCCCCGGCACGGAGCCGGTCTCGATCATCACCGACGCGCGAACGCTCGTGTTCTCCAGCCTCGTCGCGTTAGGCGTCGGGCTGGTCACAGGGATGGCGCCGATGGCGCAGCTTGCGCGCACGAGCCTCGTCGCCGATCTCAAGACCGGCCCGCGTGAAGGTGCCTACGGTCGCTCGCGCCTTCGTACCTCGCTCCTTCTTCTGCAGAGCGCGCTCAGCGTGGTCCTGCTCGTTGGTGCGGGGCTGTTCGTGCAAAGCCTGCGGAACGTGCGAGACGTACGGCTGGGATTCCAACCGGACTCGGTGCTCGTCGTCGCGCTCGAGATGCGCGACGTGCGGCTCGACAGCGCCGCAACCGTTGCGCTCCGACTCCGTCTCCTGGAGGCGGCCAAAGGCGTTCCGGGCGTGTCACACGCCTCGCTTCGCGAGTCGATCCCGTTCGCCGGTATGTCATCCTATCCCATTCGTGTGGAAGGCATCGACTCCGTGAGATCGCTCGGGGAGTTCGACTTCAATTCGGTGTCAGCCGAACACTTCGCCGTGATGGGGACGCGCATACTACGAGGCCGGGGCTTCGAGAGCACGGACCGCGGAGGGACGCGTCTCGTCATGGTCGTTGGACAGTCGATGGCAAATGTCCTCTGGCCGGGCCAGGAGCCGATCGGCCGGTGTGTCAGGGTCGGCCTCGACTCGTTGCCGCCGTGCCGATACGTGGTAGGTGTCGCCGAGGACATTCACTCGCAGTCGATCGAGCCGGAGTCCAAGCTGTTCTTCTACTACATGCCGGCGCTGCAGTGGAAGCCACACGACGGTGGTCTCTTCGTGCGCACGCGCGTCGACCCGAGTGTGACCGCCGAGCCGCTTCGTCGCGCGCTTCAGCGCGAGATGCCGGGAACGGCGTTCGTGACGGTCAAGCCACTGGGGAACATCGTCAGCGCGAAGATGCGTTCCTGGATCGTCGGAGCAACGCTCTTCACGGCGTTCGGTGTGCTCGCACTCGTGCTCGCGGCGGTGGGGCTGTACAGCGTGATCGCCTACAACGTTACGCAGCGGAGGCACGAGTTGGGAGTACGGCTAGCGCTCGGTGCGGGGCGAACGCGAATCGTGCGAATCGTCGTGATGGAGAGCGTTCGGTTCGCGCTCGCCGGTGTGGCGATCGGCAGCGTGGTCGCCTGGGCGGCGGGGAGCTCGATCGGGCCGCTGCTGTTCGACCAGTCTCCGCGCGACGTCGCCGTGTTCGGGACGGTGACCATCGTGATCGTCTGTGTGGCGATCGTGGCGAGCTGGGTGCCGGCGATGCGTGCGGCAGGGCTTGATCCAAAGGCGGCGCTTCAGGCCGACTAACTGGCTGCGTTGGACCGGTAGCTACCGCCAGATCGAAGTTGCCGCCAGCGCGGCGCGCGCTCTCCACTTCACGTCGTCCACCCCGCGGATGAAGAACCATCCGGTCGTTGCGACCACTCCAGCGATCGCGAACAGCGCGACCCCAATGAACGCCTGGGAGCCGAGCGGCGGCCAGAGGAAGGTGAGCCAGCCGAGTCCGCCTAACAACGCGTGCCGCCTGGCTACCTGTCGGGCTGGCCCGTTAGGCCAGGATCTCGACGTACCCTTCCGTTCCATGCACGCGGATCCGCTGCCCATCCCGGATCAGACGGGTGGCATGCTCCACCCCGACGACGGCCGGCAAGCCGTACTCCCGAGCGATCACCGCGCCATGCGTCATCAGGCCGCCCACCTCCGTCACCAGGCCCTTGATCGCGACGAACAGCGGCGTCCAGCTGGGGTCCGTGTAGGCGGTGACCAGGATGTCACCCGGTTCGAGATCGGCCTCCGCTGGTCCCAAGATGACGCGGGCTCGCCCTTCGACGGTCCCGGCGGAAACCGGTAAGCCAACCAGCGCGCCGTTAGGCAGGTCGTGGCGTCGGTACGACCCAGCCACGGCCTCGCCCTCAGACGTGAGCACCCGGGGCGGCGTGAGCGCTCGATACGACTTGAACGCGTCCTTACGCTCGGCGATGAGCTGGTGATCCACCTGGTTCGTCCGGATGACCTCCTGGATCTCCTGGAGCCTGAGGTAGAAGATGTCTTCCCGCTCACGAAGCACGCCCGCCTGCACGAGTCGATCGGCCTCTTCCATCAAGGCCTGCTTATAAACGAAGTAGCGGCTGACCATTCCGTACTTCGGATACTCTCGGTACCCTGCGAACGTCCGCACCCGGTCGATCATCCGCTTGGTCTCTTCAGCCTTCGCCTCCCCGTCCGGCAAGGCGCGCAAGCGCGTCAGGATTTCCTCTTCCTTCTTCCGGGCCTCCTGCAGTCCCTCCTCGAAGCGCCGCTCGGCGGCGCCCGGAGCGAAGTTCTGGATGTGGCCGAGGAGGATGGGCACGAGCATCCTAGGGCGTTCGCTCCAACGCGGTCTCGTGATGTCGATCTCGCCGACGCCGCGCATGCCGTACTTGTCGAGCCAGGCCCGGATGGCGTCTCGCGCTTGAGTCCCGCCTGCGAGCCGGGGCAGCTCGTCCAGGAATGCGTCGTCCTCGACGTGCTGTAGAAAGGCCACCACCTCCGGATGCGGGCGGATCACGTCCGCGACGTCCAGCAGCGCCAGGCCCATCTCCGAGGTGACGTTGTTAGGCACGGACTGTGTGAGCGTGTCCGCCGCGTTCTTTTCGCCCAGCCACGCTTGCAGCTGATCGTTGAGCCACCAGGCGGCCTCCATCCCCGCCATCACTACCTGAATGCTCTTCGGATCGGCCTGGATCTGTTTGCGCTCCTGGATGTGTGCCTGGATGAAGTCGAGCAACGCCGGTCCGGACTTCGTCCGGATGTCGCGCTTCAAGTCGGCTAGCGAGGCCTCGGTGTGTGCGATCAGCTCGGTGACGATGGCCGGATCGGTTTCGATGGCTGCGGACCCTGCACCAGGCGGCGCCCATGCAGGTCCTTCATTCGGGAGCGATGAGATGAAGTTGCCGCGGTCGAGGACGGTCTCGAGCGCGTCCCGGATGAGCGGATCGGATTTCCCCAGGGTCCCGAGGAGACTTTCGCGGGTCGCCGGTGAAGCCAGCATCGGAGTGACGTCGACGAACAGCCTCCCACCGGCCTCACCCATGGGCCGAGGGGTCGTCAGCTGCCACACGGAGAGCCCCAGCGGCTTGATCGGGTCGGTCATCATCTGCTGATGACCGACGGAGACGTACACGTGGTTCTCCCGGTCGCCGGCCTCGGGGATGGGGAACAGCGTGGTGATCGGCCGGCTCTGGAGAATCTGAAAGTCATCGTCGACCAGGCACCATTCGATGTCCTGCGGACGGCCGAAGTGCGCTTCGATCCGCCGTCCCAGCTCGGCGAGCCGCACGACTTGGCGCTCGGTCAGCGCGGGCTGGTCCTGCCGCTCCGCCTCGATCGCCTGCTCCTCGGTCCCGCCTAACGGCGAGGCGTGGATGGCAAGCTGCTTGGTGGCGATCGTCCGCGCGATGACCTGGCCGTCCCGAACCTTGTAGACATCCGCGTTCACCAAGCCGGAGACCAGGGCCTCTCCGAGTCCGAAGCTCGCCTCCACGGAGGCGACCTTCCGGTTGCCGGTGACGGGGTCGGCGGTGAAGAGGATGCCAGCTGCCTGCGGGAAAACCATCCGCTGCACGACGACGGCCATGTAGACCTTTCGGTGGTCGACGCCGTTCCGCAGGCGGTAGGTCACGGCGCGCTCGGTGAAGAGCGAGGCCCAACATCGCCTAACGTGGTCGAGGATCGCCGCCGGCCCGACGACGTTCAGGTACGTGTCCTGCTGGCCCGCGAAGGAGGCCGTCGGCAAATCCTCTGCCGTTGCACTCGATCGGACGGCGTAGGCGGCTTGCTCGCCGAGCTGAGCGAGCGCGCGGGTAATCGCTGTCGCCAGATCGTTAGGCATGGCGATCTCTTCGATGGTCCGGCGGACTCCCAAGCTGAGCGCGCGGATCTCGTCGCGGTCGTCCGGCTCGAGGCGCGACAGCCGATCGAGCCGATCGTCGATCGACGGCGCTTCGGCCATGATCCGCTGGAAGGCGTCCGTCGTCACGCAAAAGCCAGCCGGCACGCGGACGCCTTCGATCCGCGAAAGCTCCCCCAGGTGCGCGCCCTTGCCGCCAACCACCGCGACCTGCGTCTGGTCGATCTCCTGGAAACCGAACACGTAGTAGGCCATCCGCCCCCTCCCTTGTGCGTTCTCTATCAGCCCCGTCGGACCGCCTCCGGCTATCACCACCGCGCGGTCGATCATCGCCGCACTCCCATTGGCATCACGCATATCGTGCCTCCCATATCCGAGGGTTCTGAATTCGGCCGCGCATGATGCGACATGCCCCCGGACTTCCGGCAAGCCCCCCGGTGCGCTATACCTTGTGAGTGGCAAAGAGGGCGTGCTCTCCTCCCGCTGGTCCGCTGTGGACGGACGATCCTTTGCCGATGTGGCGGCCCCCTGCGTACGGCGGACCGTGGGCCCGGCAAGATCTCCCGTCGGCCTCTGGATGGAGCCGCCTAACGAGTCTTGCAGTCCACTCGGATCCGACGCCTCGCCAGAGCGTTAGATAGCACATCATCCATCAGAGCGAGGCGCGAAGCTCGCAACAGAGCACGACGGAGGGCCATCGCCTGCCGTGCGACGAGCCTCCTCAAGCCCGGTGGGTTTGACTACCGCGCCTGCGCCGATCGCAGGCTCAGCAGCCCGCGCACCGAGAGGATGAAGGAAAAGGTCCCGGTGACGCCGAGCGCGTACAGTGTCCAGATGAACAAGAAGGCTCCGCTGGACTTGGCGAACTCGCCGCCGACGCCCGCCCCCCTCATGTGGAGAACGGGGATGCCGGCGGCAAAAAGCGACCCGAGGAGGACAATGACACGCCCCGATCGCCGTTCGGCCAACACCAGCGTCCCGTATAGCCAGACTACCAGAATGAGGACGCCAATGAGGTTTGCGAGCCCTCCCCCTC
>JBKOYV010000068.1:0-6909 GCA_046725585.1 Gemmatimonadota bacterium
CAAACGACGCTGACCCCTTTGATCCCCAGTGTCGTTCAGTTGTTAGGCTTGATGCCCGTGTCGAGCCAGGATGTCAGGTCGTGGATCGCCTGAACCTGCGCCGCGGCCGGGATCGCGCAGTGGCCGTACCCCCACGCGAGATTGCGGCGCTGTACGAGGAGACCGGTGGCCCCTGCGTCGGCAACGCGTTGCGCGAACAGATCCTCGTGGAAGGACGGAACGAGCCGATCCCACCGGTTGTGCAGCGTGATCGTCGGGATCCGAAGCGCACCCGAGGGAGTAAAGTTATTCGCGGCCCACACGGCGGCCGACGGATCCGCCTCGAAGCGTGGGATCTGCGCGTTGACGCCATTCAGAAGCGCTGAGAGACTGCCCAGGTTGAGGGGCGGAAGAATGAGGCCGGGTCGCGGTGAGTACGTCACGCCGACGTTCGAGACCGGGAACTTCCCGTTGGTGAACGTCAGCACGTTGTCGGCGCCGCGGGAGTGATAGAACAACGCGTTGAGCAGCGACTCGACGAGCTGCGGCGTAGTGGTGAATTCGAGCGGCGTCTGCGCGGTGCTGGCAATCACCAGAAGACCGAGCGGATTCGTGGAGACCGTGTTGATGATCTGGATGCGCAGTGGCGGGTCCATGACGAACCCCGGCACCGGCGCGTCCGCGCTGCCAGGAAGGATTCCCGGATAGAACTGGTCGAAGAGCGCACGCACGTTGACCACATAATCGAGCTGGGCCTGCGTCCCGCCGACGATGCCGCACACGGGTACGACCCCGTCATACTGGTCGGGGAAGCGCTCGGCCAACTGCATCACCGCGAGAGCGCCCAGCGAGTGCCCGAAGAGAATGCTCCGCGTCGGCTTCCCGAATTGTGACGTGAACAGCCCGCGAAGCTGGTGAGTGCGCGTTGCGGCGTCTTGCACGGCATAGCCGTTCTCGGAGAAGCTCGAGTATGCGACGGCGTAGCCGAGTGCGCCGAGTTGATCTCGGATGGCGGGATAGTTGTCCTGGGCCTGCAACCCGACCGGATCCAGGACATCGCGGATACCATGAGCGTAGAAAACGGCGGTGCCGTTCCACTGGCGCGGCAGGTAGAGCTGATACCGCGAACCGGGTCCGGTCTCTCCGGTAATGATGCGTGCCCAGAGATCAGTGCTCGTCTCCGAGACGACGTCGGTGCCTGCGTCGCCCGGGCGGTTGGGAGCGTTCGTCGCGCCCGGACCGGGGCCGACGATGCGCGAGTCCGGGCTGCACGCGGTAAGCACCAACAGTGCAGCAGCTGCGGTGGTGAAGCGGCGCATGGGAGTGTCCTCGACGATGTGAACGTGGCGGCGGTGAACACCGACGAGGATAGGGAATCGTTGGAATGCCCAGCATACGCGCGATGACGTAGACGGCGGCCAAAGATGGCGTACGACAATCCTTGCCACCGAGCGACTGACACACGCGGAACTGGCAGCTCCGGCCAGGTTTCGTGACCGAGTCTGGACAGAGCGCGCGCCGCGTGTTATATCGACGGTCGATACATTGTCGACCGATATAGTGGTGAAACAGAAACGGCCTGACCCGCAGGCCCTCCTCCCGCTTCCGGTGTCGGAGTTCCAGATCCTCCTGGCGCTGGCCGATGAGGAACGCCACGGGTACGCAATCAAGCGCGAGGTCGCCACGCGCACCGGTGGCGAGGTCCAGCTCGGCCCGGGGACCCTCTACGGGTCGATCAAGCGCATGGTCGCCGGTGGCCTCATTGAGGAGAGCGACGAGCGCCCCGACCCGGACCTCGACGATGAGCGCCGCCGCTACTACCGCATCACGTCGTTGGGCCGGCAGGTTGCCGCTGCCGAGGCGCGACGGATGGAGCGGCTCGTCGGCATCGCGCGCGCAAAGCGGCTGCTCGGCCGGCCGGAGCCTGCATGACGAGTCGTCGCCCGCGCACTCCTCGACGAGTCGTTCGCGCGCTGCTGCAGCTCTACCCGCCAGCCTTCCGGGCGCGATTCGGCCGCGAGATCGAACAGGTCGTGCACGCCTCACGCCGCGAACGACCTAACGGCGGAGCGATCTCGTTTTGGGCCGGCGTGGCAGCCGACATTGTGGCGGGCGCCGCACGGGAGCGGGCCGCTTCGGTCGGCGACTGGCGTCGCGAGCGAAAGCGCCGCGAGCTCGCGCGAACCCACTCCTTCACCCACGAGCCCTCGACGCAGGGAGATGCCATGAGCACGCTCGCCCAGGATATTCGCTACGCATGGCGGACGATACGGAAGAGCCCCGGCGTCGCGCTCGTTGTCATCGTGTCGCTCGCGCTCGGGATCGGCGCCAACACGCTCATCTACAGCGTCGTGGATGGCATCGTGCTGCGGCCGTTTCCGTACCCTAACGCGGACCGTCTCGTTTCCATTGGCGTGACGTTTCCCGCGCTCGCCGGCGAGCGTCGGTTCATCGAGGCGATCTCGCCGCCGGAGTACAACGACATCCGGACCGGCGTGAAATCGCTCGAGAAGGCCTTCGCGTTCGACCTGGGCAACCGCAACATCTCGGGCGGTGATCAACCCGAGCGCGTGTTCACCGGGTTCATCTGGGGCGATCCCATGGCGTCCGTGGGCGTGCGACCGCTGCTGGGTCGCAGCTTCCGCCTCGAGGAGACGACCACCGCCGGTCCAGCGATCGCGGTGATCAGCCATCGTATCTGGCAGTCGCGGTTCGGCGGCGACTCGGCCATCGTCGGCAAGTCCATTCGTGTGAACGGCACGCCGACGGAGATCGTCGGCGTCATGCCGCCGGGCTTTCTTCTCATCGGCACCGACCTCTGGCTCCCGATGGCAACGGAGCCGTCGATGATTCCTCGTCAGGCACGACAATGGACCGTGATCGCCCGGCTGCGCGACGGCGCAACGCTCGCTGAGGCAAACGCCGAAGCGAAGGTGCTCGCCGGACGCACGGAGCGCGAGTACGGCCGCGAGCGCAAGGAATACGACGGGTGGAAGATGGAAGTCGACACGTGGACGAACGCGGTCGTCGGCGAATTCAAGCCTGCGGCGACGATCCTGCTCGGCGCCGTGGCGCTCGTGCTCGTGATCGCGTGCGCGAACATCGCGAGCCTCCTGCTCGCGCGCGCGACGGCTCGGCAGCGGGAGCTCGCGGTACGTCGAGCGCTCGGGGCGGGGCGTTCACGCATCGCGCGACAGTTGCTGACCGAAAGTCTTCTCCTCGCGATCACCGGCGGGCTCGCGGGGCTTGGTCTGGCGTACGCGCTGCTTGGTCCGACCTCATCCCTGTTTCCCGAGCAGCTGCGGAGCGCTGGGATCGCGGCCACGATCAACGGACGAGCCCTGCTCTATACGCTCGCGGCGTCGATCGCGTCCGGTCTCCTGTTCGGTGTCGCGCCGGCAATGCAGGGCTGGCGAGGGGGCGGCCGCGAGTGGCTCACCGGCGAGGGCGCGGCCGGCCGCCTAACGGTCAGCATCGGCGGCCGCCGCATGCGCAACGCGTTCGTCGTCGCCGAGATCGCGTTGTCGCTCATGCTGCTGGTGGGTGCGGGCGTGCTCCTTCGGAGCTTCACGCGACTGCAGCGCGTCGATCCCGGCTTCGACACGCGGAACGTGCTCACGATGCGGCTGTCGCTACCGCGCGAGCAGTACAAGAACGACGCCGTGGGCGTGTTCTTCGAAGAGGTATCGCGACGACTGGCGGCGGAACCAGGCGTTCGCGCCGCTGGCGCGACCACGCAGTTTCCGCCCGGCAACGTGTTCAGCACGCAGATCGCCATCGATGGTGAGTCACAGACCGGTGATCAGCTCCCGACCGTCGACATCACGAACGTCGCGGGGGAATACTTCACTTCGCTCGGATACACGCTCAAAGCCGGGCGCCTCCTCGCACCGACCGACGACGAGAAGGCGCCACTTGCGGCCGTGGTCACCGAGGCGGCGGCGCGCCGGCTCTTCAGCAGCGGGAGCGCGCTGGGTCGTCGTATCGCGTTAGGTGACCGGTCGCCGCCGCGTTGGGTCGAGGTCGTCGGCGTTGTCGGCGATGTGCGAAACCATGGGCTTGGCACGGCGCCGGCGGCCGAGGTGTTCGTGCCCGTCCGCCAGCAGCTCGCCGGGTGGAACAACCAGCTCTTCCTGACCATTCGCACGAAATCCGACCCGCTCGCGATGCTGCCGGCCGTTAGGCGTGTCATCGCGTCCCTCGACCCGCAGCAACCGGTCTATCTGATCCGCACGCTCGATGACGCGTTCTCGGAGGCGGTCGCGCAGCGACGAGCCGCCATGCTCCTGATCACGATCTTCGCTGGTGTGGCCCTGGTGCTCGCCGCAGTGGGGATCTATGGGCTCATGTCGTACATGGTGAACGAGCGTACGCACGAAATCGGGATCCGCATGGCCCTCGGCGCGGCGGGCGGCGACGTGCTGGGCCTCGTGGTGCGGCAGACCATCCGGATCGTCATCGTCGGCGCCCTCCTGGGTCTTGCGGGCGCCATTGCGATGGGGCGCGCGCTCAGGAGCCTGGTGTTCGAGGTGAAACCGAGCGACCCGGCGACGCTTGCCGGCGTCACCCTGCTGCTGATGGCGGTCGCGCTGGCGGCGACCCTGGTCCCGGCGATCCGCGCAACCCGGGTAACGCCGCTGGTCGCACTCCGCCGCGAATAACTGCGTTCGTTTGGTTGGTTGGGGCGGAAGGACCCCCAAAAGGGGCAAAAGAACGCGCGACCGATGTCCCAGCTCGGTCCGGTTCTGCGTCTTGCGGTTGGCGTCGCGGCGGTTGACCGTATCGTCTCGCCCGAGACGCATCGCTCCGGAGGTCACGTGTCTGCTCGTTCGGCTGACGTCGCCGCGTTCCTCGCCGCCCGCGACTTCCTGCTCGCGCATCGCACCGACTACGCCACGGCGTACGGGCAATTCCAGTGGCCACGCCTCGAGCGGTTCAACTGGGCGCTCGACTATTTCGACGCGATGGCGATGGGAAACGACCAACCCGCCCTCCGCATCGTCCGTGACGATGGCAGCGATCGTTCCTTCTCGTTCGCCGAGCTCTCGCGTCGCAGCAACCAGGTCGCGAACGCGCTCCGGTCGCTCGGCACCCGCCGAGGCGATCGTCTGCTGCTCATGCTGCCCAACATCGTGCAGACGTGGGAGACCATCCTCGCATGCATGAAGCTCGGCGTTGTCGTCGTGCCGGCGACGCCTCAGCTGACCCCCCGCGACCTGGAGGACCGGTTCGAGCGCGGACGCGTCCGACACGTCGTCACGGACGGCGACGGTGCGCTCAAGTTCGCGACGCTCCCGGGTGACTACACGCGGCTGATCGTCGCGTCGGACTTACCTGGGTGGACGCGCTTCGAGCAGGCACATGAGGAGCCTGACGAGTTCGAGCCGGACGGCGATACCAACGCGACCGATCCAATGCTGCTGTACTTCACGTCAGGCACGACGGCAAAACCAAAGCTCGTGCTGCACACGCACGCGAGCTATCCCGTCGGGCATTTGTCGACGATGTACTGGATCGGCCTCCGGGGCGGCGACGTCCACTGGAACATCAGCTCGCCGGGCTGGGCCAAACACGCGTGGAGCAGTTTCTTCGCTCCGTGGAATGCGGGCGCGACGATCTTCGTATACGACTATCAGCGGTTCGACCCGAAACGCGTGCTCGACACGATCGTGCGGTGCGGGGTGACGACGCTGTGCGCGCCGCCAACCGTCTGGCGGATGCTGATCGGCGAGAACCTGTCGAGCTACCGCGTCGCACTGCGTGAGGTGGCGGGTGCCGGTGAGCCGCTCAATCCGGAAGTGATCGAGCGCGTGCAGCGCGCGTGGGGCCTAACGATTCGCGACGGCTACGGCCAGACCGAGACGACGGCGCAGGTCGGCAACTCACCCGGCCAGCCGGTGCGAGCGGGGTCGATGGGACGCCCGCTCCCCGGCTATCGCGTCGCGCTGCTCGACGCCGACGGCGAGCCGGCCGACGAGGGCGAGATCGCCCTGCCGCTGACGGCGCAGAATGGCGCGCAACGGCCGCTCGGTCTCATGGTCGGCTACCTCGACGACGAGTCGCGTGCTGGTGGCGCCATGTCGGGTGGCTACTACCGGACCGGCGACGTCGCCCAGCGCGACGCCGACGGCTACATCACCTACGTGGGCCGCGCGGACGACGTGTTCAAGAGCTCCGACTATCGCATCAGCCCTTTCGAGGTGGAGAGTGCGCTGATCGAACATCCGCTCGTGGCCGAAGCGGCGGTGGTGCCCAGTCCGGACGCTATGCGCCTGTCGGTGCCGAAGGCCTTCTGTGTGCTCCGCGGCGACGCGACGCCGTCGCGCGAGGCGGCGCTCGAGATCTTCCGCTTCGTGCGCGAGCGCCTCCCCGCGTACAAGCGCGTTAGGCGCGTGGAGTTTGCCGAGCTGCCGAAGACGATCTCCGGCAAGATCCGGCGCGTCGAGCTGCGTGCCCTGGAGCAGCAGCGCCAGGCGGCGGGAGAGCGAGGGCAGCTCGAGTTCCGCGAAGAGGAATTCCCGGAGCTCCGCGATGCCCGCACAGCTCTTCCTGACCTGAGGTCTGATGAAAGGGTTCGATGAGGGTCTGAATCCAACCGATTCGTACCGCCGGTCCTGATGTCGGCGTCGGGACGGTCCGTAAACGGCAACACCTAACGCGGATGTAAACCGATTTCGCGAATGTTCGCGGATTTGCTCCGCGGGCATCGACAACTCCGACGACCGCGTACGGATCCTGTCTTTCTTTGTTGAACTGCCCCGGGACACATGGCTTCCCGAGGCCGTTGAACAAAAAAGAAGATGAGAGACCGGACGCCGCCGTCGGAGCCCTCAATGCCTTCGGAGCGAATCCGCGAACATCGGCGTAATCGCCGTCGAAATCCGCGTTAGGTCTTTGATCTTGGCTCGTGGCGGGGAGCCAGCCTGGATG